>NZ_JAEUMN010000193.1 GCF_016793225.1 Phenylobacterium sp. | reverse complement strand
AATCACAAATGATTTCACTGTGCTCACCGGCGTGACCCCCATGCTCACCTCGGCGAAGGTGCGGGAACTGCTGCATCCAAACTGGGCGGTCGCGCCGGAGGAGCGGGCAGAAGGAACGCCAATGGCCAAGTTTGATCTTCGGGCGGGATTCGAACACACCGTGGCGTGGTACCGCACTGCGGCATGGATGAAACATTAGTAGCTGATTTGTGACCGACCCTTGATCGCCACGGTAGAAAAAGAGGTCGGACATGGTTAGGTACGCGGCTTGCGTAAGCTGTTAAGAGCCGATGGGGGGCTCACTTATGGTGGAACTGGCGACGGACCTGACCGTCCGCGAAGTCGCGCGGGCCGCCGAAACGGTCCTCGGCCGTAGCGTGCAGGTAACCCCGGATACCGACATCGCCCGCGACCTCGCGGTCGACTCGCTTGCGCTCATGAACATCGTGATGGAGCTTGAGGATCGGTTCGACCTATCGATTCCTCTCGATCGCCTGGCTACCGTGCAGACGGTGGGCGACCTCTCCGACCTGATCAACAAGCTGCGGATAAAGGCTTAAGGATGGGGCTGCTCGACAAGCACCTGGGCTATCGCGCCCCGTTGGACGGTATCCGCGCTGCTGGCGCCGATCCGTCCGCCGTTCGATTCGACGAAATCCTGTCGCCCACCGAGGGCATGCTGGATGGCAAGCAGGTCATCCTGCTCGGCACGAACAACTACCTGGGCCTGACCTTCGACCCGGAGTGCATCGAGGCTTCGGCCAATGCGGTGCGCCAGTGGGGCACGGGGACCACCGGTTCGCGCTTCGCCAACGGCACCTTCGCCGGCCACGCGGCGCTGGAGACGGCGCTGGCCAAGTTCTACGGCCGCAAGCATGCAATGGTCTTCACGACCGGCTACCAGGCCAACCTGGGCGGCATCTCGGGCCTCGTGGGCCGCGGCGACCACCTGATCCTGGACGCCGACAGCCACGCCTCGATCTATGACGCGGCCAAGCTCTCGGGCGCCGAGGTCATCCGCGTCCGCCACAACGACCCCGAAGATCTCGCCAAGCGCCTGCGCCGCATGGGCGACGCCGCCAAGGGCAGCCTGATCGTGGTCGAGGGCATCTACTCGATGATCGGCGACGTCGCGCCGCTGAAGGAGATGGTCGCGGTCAAGAAGGAAGCCGGCGCCTACCTCCTGGTGGACGAGGCCCACTCGATGGGCGTGCTGGGCGAGAAGGGCCGAGGCTTGGCCGAGGCGGCCGGCGTCGAGGCCGACGTCGATTTCATCGTCGGCACCTTCTCCAAGAGCCTGGGCGCCGTCGGCGGCTTCCTGGTCTCGGACGAGGACAATTTCGACCTGCTGCGCATCGTCAGCCGGCCCTACATGTTCACCGCCTCGCTGCCGCCGGCGGTGATCGCCTCCACGCTCGCCGCCCTGAAGCGGCTCGAGGAGGACTCCAGCCTGCGCACGCGCCTGTCGGCCAACGCCGACCGGCTCTACGACGGCCTGCGCGACATGGGCTACGCCGTGGGGCCCCATGCGAGCCCCATCACCGCGGTGGTGATGCCCGACCAGGCGACCGCCGTGATGATGTGGAACGCGCTGCTGCAGCGGGGCGTCTACCTGAACCTCGCGATCCCGCCGGCCACGCCCGAGAACAAGTCGCTGCTGCGTTCCAGCGTCAGCGCGGCGCACACGCCCGAGCAGATCGACCAGGTGCTGGCGATCTTCGAGGATCTGGGCGTCGAGTTCGGGCTGCTCCAGCGGGCGCGGCGCGCCTCGGCCTGACCCCCGGGGCCACAACCTCGACTTGATCGCCTCGCAATTGCCCGTTGCGATCGGCGGGCGTAGCGTTCGCACCTCTGGCATGGAGGGCGATGGATGGCGACGCTGGTCTACAACAACGCGGGCAAGATCCGGGACAAGAAGCTCACGCCCAAGCTCGAGAAGCTTCTGACCGACGCCGCCGAGGCGGTGGGGATCGACAAGGTGTCGGTGACCTCGGGCGGTCAGGACCCGATCGGGACGCCGAATGCGCGCCGGACCGGCTCGACCCGGCACGACGGCGGCCAGGCGGCGGACATCCAGCTGCTGGACGACGGCGAGGTGCTGGATTTCGACAAGCAGCGCAGCCGTTTCGAAGCCTTCGTCACCAAGGCCGCGAGCCTGGGCGCCACCGGCATCGGCGCGGGCGTCGACTACATGGGCACGAAGACCATCCACGTGGGCTTCGGGTCGAAACTGGTGTGGGGCGCAGGCGGCAAGAGCGTGAACGCGCCCACCTGGCTGAAGACCGCGGCCGCCAAGGGGTGGGGTCAGCCGGCCCCCGCGGCCCCCGCCAAGGCGAAGGCGGGACGCAACGTCGTGATCGCCCGCGGCGGGCTGAAGCTGCGCGGCGGACCCGCCCAGACCTTCCCCGAGGCCAAGACACTGAAGTTCGGAACCGAGCTCGTCGTGCGGTCGTTCGGAGGCCCTGGTGGAGACTGGGCGCTTGTCGACCTCGAAGATGACGGTCAGCTCGACGGTTTCGTTTTCGCGGCCTTCCTCGCGCCGGTCGAGGATGACGACGACGCGAACTGAAGCTGCCACGCTCAGGAGACGAACGCCGGCCCTGCGCCTCGGCGCGCTGCTGCTCGCGCTGACCGCGCTTGCGGCGTGCAGCGACGGCGCCGAACCGCGCGCGGCCCCGTCCTCCCCTGCTCCACCGACGGCGTCGGCGGGGCCGGCTCAGCCCGAACCGGCCCGCAACGCCATACCCGCGGCGTTCCTGGGCGCGTGGGACCTCCGGCCCGCCGACTGCCGCGAGGGGGGCAGCGACGGACGGCTGGTGATCGGCGCCGGCGGGCTCAGGTTCTACGAGAGCGAGGGGCGCGTGGACTCGGCGAGGGTCGAGGGCGACACCCTCACCGTGACCGCTTCCATGACCGGCGAAGGCGAAACCTGGACCGAGACCTACCGCTTCCAGCTCATGCCCGGCGGCGGGGAGCTGGTTCAGCGTGTCTCCCCCGGAGACGATGGCCTTCGGCGCGTCCGCTGCGGCGTGGCTCCGTAAGCCCGGCCTTGCAGGCGGGCGCCCGTACGCCGTCCGGACGGCGTCAGCGCAGGGGACGCGTGTCGGCGTAGGCTTCGGGATGCGGGGTGGCGGCGGGTGCGCCCTGGCGGGGCGCCCGACCGGCCGCCTGGTCGAGACGGTCCAGGTCCAGGATCAGGACGCCGGCGTCCTCGATGCGCAGGATGCGGTCGCTCTCCCAGGCCCGCATCAGGCGCGCGACCGTGTCGCGCTGCAGCCCCGCGTGCGCCTCGATGGTGCCGTCGGCCGGCAGGATCGGGAGACGAAGGCCGGCAGCCTCGATGTGGCCGTGCTCGTCGCACAGGCGGCGGAGCGCGCGCGCCAGGCGCGTGCGGGCGTCGTGGAAGACGATCTCCTCGAGCATCTGGTTCGAGGCCCGCAGGCGGCTGCACAGGAGGGTCACGACCTGCAGCATGGCCGCCGGATGGGCCTGTAGGACCGGCATCAGGGCCTCGCGCTCGATCTGCAGCATCTGGGTGGGCCGCACGGTGACCGCGGTCGCCGTGCGCGGGCCCTCGTCAAGAAGGGCGATCTCGCCGAACAGATGGCCCGGCCCCGAAATGCCGAGGACCACCTCGCGGCCGTCCAGCGCGTGCACACAGAGCTTCACCTGTCCGCTCACGACGACGAACAGCGACGTCTCGTAGTCGCCCTCGAGGAACAGGATGTGGTTGGGTTCGAGCGTCCTGCGGACGGCGGTCGCGGCGACGGCCTGGAGGGCCGCTGCGGGGAGACCTGCGAAAAGCGGCTGCCGCCGCAACTGGTTTACCAGGGAGTCGTCGAGCACGGTTGTCATGCAAGCGCCACATTGGCCTCAGATTGCGCCGTTCTCAACAGGTATGCGGCCGCCACCCAGGATTCCAGGGGCCGCCGCTGGACGGTCTAGCGGCGGGCAAGCCGCCGGCGTCGCCGCAGCTCCAGCCAGGCCCCGGGGGCGGCCAGGAAGGGATGACGCTCGCGCCAGGGCGTGAGCTCGATCTCGATGCCGGTATGGCGGGCGATCTTGTAGGCGGCGTAGCGGGCCGCCCCGTCGAACGTGAAGGCCGCCTTCAGGATCCGCGCCACGTTGAGGGGCTTGCCGGCCAGGCTGGGCAGCGTCCAGCCCGGGAGACCCCGGCGATCGGGAATCAGCATCCCCCCCTCCTCGGTGTGACGGACGCCCGCGGCCGTCCAGGCGAGCGGAAGGAGCGCGTCGTAGCGGTCGCCGTCGTGGGCCAGCACGGTGTCCGCGCGGTCGGCGGATTCCACGCGGAACTCGGCGGCGTACGTCCGGCGGAACAGGGCCGACCAGAAGGCGGCGGCGGGCCCGCGCTCCGGTCCCAGAGCGGCGGCGAAGCGGCTGGCGGTAGCGACGGCCGAGGCCACGGCGGCGCGGACGGCGGCGGCCGACGCCTCGTCCGCGGCCCAGACGCGTTGGCAGGGCTGCACGAAGCGGGCCCAGATGGTGGTGTCCAGGGTCCGCCCCTCGGCGGCCCTCCGGAACGTGGCGAGCGGCAGCGTGGCGACCTTGGCCTTCAGCGGCGGAGCGCCGGCCGCGACCGCGATCTCGTGGTAGCTGACCTCAGGCCACAGAAAGGCCTCCACGGCGCCGCGCAGGCTCCGGCGGTGGGGGCGCCGGGTCAGGCGGTAGAAGTCCAGCACGCCCGAGAGGTCGCCCGTCCGCAGGGTGGAGCCGTAGTAGAGCACGGCGGCGTCCACCGCCGGGTCGGCGAGGGCCGCGGCCAGGCGAACGACGGCGTCGGGCGCCGGGGCGGCCAGTTCGGCCTCCAGCCTGGCCTCCAGCGCATCCCTCATGGGATCACGAACTCCAGCTCCGGGCCCTGCCGGAGGGTGAGCGCGCCGCCCTCGAAGATCTCGCCGTCGAGGACGAAGTGACCCGCGAACGAGAGGTCGATCTCGGCGATGTCGCGGCGGCGGTAGCCGGCGCCGGCCAGCCAGGGCGGGTCGCGGCCGGCCAGGATGGCGGGAACCGCGGCGGCGAGGCGGCGGGGCGGCGCCTCCACCGAGAGGACCTTGAGCCCCTCGTGCGGCGGCCCGAAGGGCTTCAGCCCCAGCGGGAAGCGCTTCAGGGTCGAGGCCAGGACGAGGAACCAGGCGCGCTCGGGCTCGTCCCCCAGGCGGGCCGGCTCGCCGCGACGCCAGGGGTCCTCGGGGCCGCCGACGAAGGTGCGGCCCGCCGCGCCCACGATGGTGACCGCGATGGCGGCGCTGTCGAAGAAGCCGCGGCGGTGGTTTGTCTGCGCGAGCTCGGTCCCGCGCACGAAGGCGCCAAATCCGAACAGGAAGCCCCGGCGCTCCGGCGTGGCGAGGCCCGGGCGCACCACCTCCAAGCAATGCCGGCGCTTGGGCGGCTTGCCCGCCCGGACGGCGGCGAGGAGATCCTCCAGCGTGGAGCCCAGCGGCACGCCGAGGTCGAGGGCGAGCGCATTGGTCTTGCCGTTGGGCACGATGGCGACCCGCGGCGTGCGGCCGCCGTAGGCCTCGGGCAGGCGCGTGAGCACCTCGCGGATCGTCCCGTCGCCGCCATCGATGGCGACCAGTTCCACGCCCTCCGCGGCGAAGCGGCGCAACGCGGCGTACAGCTCGCCCTCGTGCTCGGGCGCGACGTCCAGGACATCGTCCGGCAGCGGGAGCCTGCCCCCGGCGCGCTGGTTGCGGTGGCTCCTCTGGTTCCAGATGACGCCCGCGCGGATCACCGCGACAGCCACGAGACGACGCGTTCGCGCGGCGTGGCGAAGGCCTGGACCAGCTGGACGGTGTGGACCACCAGGCTGAGCGCGGTCCAGATCGCCACCAGGTAGAAGCCGACGTCCGGCCGGCCCAGCGCCCAGGCGGGCGTCAGGATCAGGAGGTTCGGGTTCCGGCGGGCGGTGATCTGACGGAAGAAGCTGTCGAAGGGGCGCCACGCGTGCACGTGCATGCCGAACGCCCGCATGAAGATCCCCTCCTCCACGCGCTGCACGACGTAGCCGACCAGGATCACCGCCAGCGCGAGTTCGGGCAGCGGCAGCGGGCTCACGGACATCCACTCGACGTACCAGCCGGCCGGGGGCGGGCTGGCGAGATGGAAGGCGCCGACGTACCAGGCCCACCACCAGAACGGCGGATGGATCAGGTCGATGCCGTGGTCGAAGACGTTGCCGATCTTCGACGAGGTCATGGTGACCCGGGCGAGCTTGCCGTCCACGGTGTCGAGGAAGGTCATGATCCAGGCGCAGATCAGCCCCAGGCCGAACTGGCCGTTCCAGAAGTAGTACTGGGCCCCGAGCACCAGCAGAAAGCCCAGGAACGTCACCATGTTGGGCGTGAAGCCTGCCATGGCGCACCACCGGGTGACGATACGCGCCGGCACGGGCCAGACATGCTTGGTGACGAGGTCGGTGACGCCCTTGTACGAGCCCTTGAAGGTCCGGGCCTCGACGGCGCGGACGTTCTCGCGGCTGAGCTTCAGGAGGATCGGCTCCTCCCGCTTCCGGAGTTCCTGGTTGTAGCTGAGCTCCTCAAGCGACAGCCGGGTCAGCCCCCCGGGATCGCGCCCGGCCTCCAGGGCCGCCGCAGCTTCGTCCGCGCGCGCCGCGGGCACGTGGGCGGCGACCGCCTCGCCGTCGGCGGCGACCAGCACCGCGCCGGGGCGGGCCACGAGGGTCTTGATGACGCTCTCGTCGTAGACCCAGGTCCCGCGCGTGAGCACCACGGTCCCGTCCGGCGGGGCAGACTCGGCGACGCCGGCCCGGCGGTAGATGCGCCGGAGCCGTTCGCGCGCGGTCATGCCCCAGATCCGGACGTCGCTGTCGCCCAGGATCCGGCCCGCCGGGGCCCACTCCACGTTCGTCTGCAAACCGCGCAAGCCTCTGACGCAAATCGGTGGAACCTGATACCGAGCGTCGTTCCCTTAGGAAAGCCGCGCCCTCGTTTGACCGCCTTTCGCCTCGCCCACATCTCGGATCCGCATCTGCCGCCGCCGAACTTGCCGTTCCGGTGGCGGGACATGGCGTCGAAGCGCGCGCTGTCGCGCCATGCGTGGCGGCGCAAGCACCGGCGGCACGACAAGCGCGTGCTGGACGCGCTGACCGATCACATCCGGGGCCGCGGCGTCGACCACCTCGCGGTCACGGGCGACCTGATCAACTTCGCCACGCCCGAGGAGTTCGCCGCGGCCCGCGCGTGGCTGGAGACCCTGGGCGACCCCGCCGACGTCACCGTGAGCCCCGGCAACCACGACGCCCTCGCGGCCCACGGCGCGCCCGAGGCCTTCGCGCCCTGGCGCCCCTGGCTGGGCGACGGGGATGCGGACGGGTTTCCGTACCTGCGGGTGCGCGGCCCGGTCGCGATGGTCAACCTCTCGTCCGCGCGCCCCACGCCGCTGCACCT
>NZ_JAEUMN010000192.1 GCF_016793225.1 Phenylobacterium sp. | reverse complement strand
GCCGGAGCCCCTGATGGTCGGACTCGATCTCGGCGTCGACCGCATCCACCTCGAGCAGGAGGAGGCCGAGGCGATCGAGGCGGAGCTGCTGCGGGCGCGCCCCGAGGGCGGCCCGCCCGGCTACGCGGTCCTGTCGATCGGCCGGGACGGCAAGGCGCGGGTGAAGGGCCTGATCATCGGGTCGAAGCGCACAGACCTGACGTGGTTCTGACCTCCGCCTCCCCCGATGGGGGAGGGCTGTCGCATCTGGAAGGATGGGGGCGGTGAAACCGCCCCGCTTCTAACCGCAGAGATCGCAGAGGCGGCGCGGAGATTTCTGCGCTCTCTGCGTTCTTCTCGGCGTCCTCCGCGGCTCAGTGGAGCGCCTGCGGCGCCCGCAAAGATGGCCGCTACTCCGACAGTTCCACCGACTCGGGCTTCCGGCCCTCGGCCTCGGCCTTGCGGGCGCCGGCGAGGATGCCGGGGAGCGAGTAGTTCCCCTCGTGGCAGGCGTACTCGTAGACGGGCCCCTTCGAGGCGTTGAGCGGCATCTCGGCCTTCCAGACCGACTTGTAGACGGCGGGGTCGTCCACCTCGAAGCGGTAGAGGATCTGGTCCTTGGAGATGCGCGTGAAGCGCTCGGTCACCTTGGCGTCGGGGCTGAGGTAGAGGCTGGCGCCGAAGTAGGGCCGGAGGGACTCGCCCGGGTTGAAGCCCGTGGTCTCGACGACGAGGGTATCGCCCTCCCAGCGGCCGGTGGACTTGCCCATCCACTCCGGGTGGTCCTTGGGCAGCCGGCGCGTGTCGGTGAGGCGGATGATGCGCGCGTCGTGGTTCATCTCGACGACGATGACCACGGCGTCGACGGTCTGCTGGATCTGGTAGTGGTTGTTGTAGAGCACGTTCATCATCGGCGGCCCGGCGGTGGAGCCGAAGCCCAGGATGCAGCGCTCGCCCAGCGGCCGCGCCTCGGGGCCGTCGAAGGTGTTGCGGGCCTTCATCAGGGTGTCCTGGTAGCGCTTCCAGCCCTCGGGCCGGTAGGGCAGCTTGCCGTCGGCGGGCTCCACCAGCCAGGAGGTGCGCACCTCGCCGGCGATGCGGCCCATGCGGGTGCCGGGGTCGACCCAGAAGGAGTTGTAGCCGCCGGGATCCTCGCCGGCCGCCGGGGCGCCGGCGTTGGGGTCGGACGGGCGGTTCTGGGCGGCCATCATCCGCGCCCGCATGGCCTCGACCTGCTGCGCCTGGGCCTCGGGAATGGTCAGGGTCTTGAACTGCGGGCCGCGCTCGAGGCTGGTCAGGGAGGCGTTGGTCCAGACCCCCTCGAGGTCGGGCTGGCCGAAGGCGTTCCTGGGCGCCTTCCAGACGGCGTCGGCGCTGGCGGCGGCCGCGGGCGCGGCGGCGAGCAGGGCGGCGGCGAAGCCGATGGCGAGTCTTGGGAAGAGGGCGCGCATCGGCTCAGGCCTTTCTGTCGGTGAGGGCGGCGTAGACCGCGTTGGGCGAGATTTCGCGGACCGGCGGGGTGCCGCGGCCGGGGATCGACCCGTCGAGGTTCTGGATCATGCCGACGAAGACGATGTCGTGGGTGGGGTCGATCCAGAACCAGGTGCCGAAGGCGCCGCCCCACCAGTAGCTGTCCTGGCCGTGCGGCAGGCCGCTCTCGGCCGGCCGCTCGTGGACCGCGAAGTCCATGCCGAAGCCGAGGCCCTTCTGCACCGGGCCGTACAGATCGACGCCGACGCCGGGCCGCAGCACGCTCTTGCGCATCAGCTTCACGGTCTCGGGCTTCAGGATGCGCGCGCCATCGAGTTCGCCGCCGTTCAGCAGCGCCTGGCAGAAGCGGTAGTAGTCGGGCGCCGTGGAGAACAGGCCGCCCGAGCCGGACAGGAAGCGCGGCTTGCTGGTCTGGATGCGGGGCTCGCCGGCCGGGACGAGCCTGCCGTCGGCGTAGGTGTGGACACGGACCACGCGGGCGGTCTTGGACGGGTCCACCCAGAACTGGGTGTCGGGCATCTTCAGCGGATCGAAGATGTGCCGCTGGAAGTAGGTGGCGAGGTCGAGGCCCGAAAGCTTTTCAACCACATAGCCCTGGATATTCACGACGGGGCCATAGGCCCAGTCCGTGCCCGGCTGGCTCTCCAGCGGCAGCGCGGCCAGCTTGTCGATCATGCCCTGGAGGTCGGTCTCGGCCAGGTTCCTGTCGGCGTAGACCGAGCTGACGCCGAAACCGGCGGTGTGGCTCATCAGCTGGGCCATGGTCATCGGCTGCGCCTGGTCGACGAGGCCCGCGGCCGTCTTCACCTTCAGGCCGGCGAACTGCGGGATGTGCCTGGCGACCGGGTCGTCCAGCTTCCACCTGCCCTGCTCCCACAGCTGCATCATGGCCACGCCGGCGATGGGCTTGGTCATGGAGGCGATCCGGAAGATCGAGTCGGCGGCCATCGGCGTGGCCTGCGAGACGTCCTGCCGCCCGTAGGCGTCGAGGTTCACGACCTTGCCCTTGCGGGCCAGCAGGGTGACCACGCCGGCCAGTTTCTGCTGGTCGACGAGGGCGTGCATCTCGCGGTTCAGCGCCGCCACGCCGGCGGCGGAAAAGCCTGCGGAAGCAGGGGGTTGGACCGTGACCTTCGCCCAGGCCGGGGCCGCGAAGCCGGCCGCGGCCGCCCCCAGCAGAAGATTGCGCCGATCGAGCATCTGATCCTGTCCTCCCCACGCCGGTCCGTTCGCGGACTCTCGCGCCACAGCATTCCCTGTCTTCGAAGAATGGGCCAGCCGTTTTGCGGCCGTGTTTCGCTCAGCGCGTCCCGGGTCCGGCCGGCCGGGCGAACTCGGGCGGGAAGGGCGCCTGGGCCGCCCCGTCGGCGCGCCTCAGCATCGCGCGGAAGCCCGCGTCCCGGGGCAGGGGCATGTCGGTCCCGCCGCTGGCGGCCAGCATGTCGAAAAGCTTGCCGTTGAGCTGCTTCACGATCGCCTCGTGGCCCGGGCTGAAGATGAGGTTCTCGGCCTCCAGCGGGTCGGCCTGCAGGTCGTAGAGCTCGTCGATGTCCCAGAGGCCGTGGTAGCGGATGTACTTGTACCGCTGCTCGCGCACGGCGTGGACCGTGGGCGTCATGGGGAAGTTGCGCTCCCAGTAGTACTCGTAGAGCAGCGCCTGCCGCCACGGCGCGGGCTTGCCCTGGGCGAGCGGCAGGGCGTTGGCGCCCGCCAGGCCCTTCGGCGCCTGCAGGCCCGCGGCGGCGAGCAGGGTCGGCGCGACGTCGATGTTGGCCACCACCTGGTCGACCACCGTCGCGGTCGGGAACAGCTCGGGGCAGCGGGCCAGCATGGGGATGCGGATCGATTCCTCGTAGGCGGTGCGCTTGTCGATCAGGCCGTGCTCGCCGAAGGCGAAGCCGTTGTCGCCCATGTAGAGGATCAGCGTGGAGTCCAGGACGCCGCGGCGCTCCAGGTGGTCCATCAGCCGGCCGGCGCTCTCGTCGACGGCGAGCAGGGTCTCGGCGTAGCGGCGGTAGTACTCGGCGATGTCGAGCCGCGAGTGATAGGGGAAGTCGACGCCGTGCCAGCTGTTGCGCTGGTCCTGCACCCAGCGCGGCCGCGATCCCGGGTTGGCGGGCGCCGCCATGGTGGCCGGGTAGCGGAACGGCGCGCCGGCGTAGCGGCCCGTGTGCCGGGCGGCGGGCACGAAGTCGGAATGCACGGCCTTGTGCGACAGGAAGAGCAGGAAGGGCCGCTCGCCCGTCCGCCCCTCGAGCCAGCGCAGCGCATAGTCGGTGAGTTCGTCGGTGATGTAGCCCTGCTGGGGGACCTTGCGGCCGTCGACGTTCAGCCCGTTCGGGCTGGGCAGGTAGGTCCCCTGGCCCTTGAAGCTCACCCAGTGGTCGAAGCCGGGCTGCGGGTCGTCGCCCTCGGGGCCCATGTGCCACTTGCCGACGAAGGCGGTCTCATAGCCCGCGCGCTGCAGGTGCTCGGGGAAGAAGGTGAGCGCCGGGTCGATGGCGTGGTTGTTGTCCACGACCCGGTGCTGGTGGGCGTAGAGGCCGGTGAAGATGGAGGCCCGCGACGGCGAGCAGAGGGCCGTCGTGACCATGGCGTTGCGAAAGTGCACGCCCTCGGCGGCGAGGCGGTCGAGGTTGGGCGTCTCGAGGAACGACTGGGCCTTCAGGAAGCCGAGGGCGTCGTAGCGGTGGTCGTCGGTCAGGATCACCACGATGTTGCGCGGCTTCGCTCCGGCCAGCCGGGCCAGCGGGGCCGGCCGGCGGCGGGCCCCCGGGGCCGCGGCCGCCGCGGCGTCCCACGAGAACAGGCCCATGGGCGCGGCGAGGCCCAGGCCCGCCAGCAGCACCCGGCGGTCGGTCGAAGTCTCGTGGCTCATGTGCGCCTCCCGCGGTCATCGGGCGCCGGCGCCGACAGGGCGTCAAGGGCGCGGCGGCGCGGAAATGGTCGCGGACAGCGCGGCCGCGCGTCGTCTAGATTGCCCGCCGACGACTTTGGGGGGACTTCCGTGGCCGGACCGCTTGCCGAGGCTCCGCCGCCAGCGCGGCGGCCGCTGTGGACGCAGCTCTATGTGCAGGTGCTGGCGGCGATCGCGCTGGGCGCCCTGATCGGCCACGTCTGGCCCACGGTGGGCGAGAGCCTGAAGCCGCTGGGCGACGCCTTCATCAAGCTGGTGAAGATGATCATCGCCCCGGTGATCTTCCTGACCGTCACCACCGGCATCGCCCACATGCGCGACCTGGGCAAGGCCGGCGGCACGGCGGTGAAGGCGTTCGGCTATTTCATCGCCGTTTCCAGCTTCGCCCTGGTGGTG
This sequence comes from Phenylobacterium sp., assembly GCF_016793225.1. Lineage (GTDB taxonomy): Bacteria > Pseudomonadota > Alphaproteobacteria > Caulobacterales > Caulobacteraceae > Phenylobacterium. The sequence goes on along the minus strand of NZ_JAEUMN010000192.1, from coordinate 39,917 downwards.
GGGCTGATCGTGGCCAACGTCCTCAAGCCGGGCTGGAGCATGGCGCCGGTGGACCCGGCCACGCTCGATCCTTCCAAGGTGACCGACTACGCCACCAAGGCCCACGACCTCACCATCGTCGGGTTCCTGATGGACATCATCCCCTCGTCGGTGGCGGGCGCGTTCGTCGACGGGAACATCCTGCAGGTGCTGTTCTTCTCGATCCCCTTCGGAATCGCGCTGGCCATGATCGGCGAGCGGGCCGAGCCGGTGCTGAAGGTCCTGGACGCCACCGCTCAGGCCTTCTTCAAGCTGGTGGCGATCTTCATGCGCGCGGCGCCGATCGGGGCGTTCGGCGCGTTCGCCTTCACCATCGGCAAGTACGGGATCGGCTCGGTGGTGAGCCTGGCGGCGCTGGTGGCGACCTTCTACCTGACGTCGCTCGCCTTCGTGCTCGTGGTGCTGGGGGCGATCGCGGCGCTGAACGGGTTCTCGATCCTGAAGCTGATCCGCTACCTCAAGGAAGAGCTGCTGCTGGTGCTCGGGACCTCGTCGTCCGAGGCCGCTCTGCCTTCGCTGATGGAGAAGATGGAGCGTGCGGGCGCGGCCAAGCCGGTGGTGGGGCTGGTGGTGCCCACCGGCTATTCGTTCAACCTCGACGGCACGAACATCTACATGACGCTGGCGGCCCTGTTCATCGCCCAGGCCCTGCGCATCGACCTCTCGCTGGCCGACCAGCTCCTGCTTCTCGCCGTCGCCATGCTGAGCTCAAAGGGCGCGGCCGGCGTCACGGGCGCGGGCTTCATCACCCTGGCCGCCACGCTCCAGGTGGTGCCGACGGTGCCGCTCGCGGGGATGACGCTGATCCTGGGGGTGGACCGGTTCATGAGCGAGTGCCGGGCCCTGACCAACTTCATCGGCAACGCGGTCGCGAGCCTGGTCGTGGCCGGCTGGGAGGGGCAGCTCGATCGCGGGAAGCTGGCGGCGGCGCTGGCGGGCGAGCCCGAACCGATCGCCGCGCAGCCGGTGGAGGCCGACGCGGACTGACCGCCTCAGCCCGCCTGACGCTGCAGGGACGCCATCGCCGGGGGCGCGCCGCAGCAGCGCTTGATGGCCGCCATCAGGTTCGACACCAGGATCGGCTTCGAGACGAAGTCCGAGAACCCGAGGGCGACGTACTCGGCCGGCCGGCGCGAATAGATGTCGGCGGTGAGCGCGATCACGGGCACGTCGCGCTGCGGGCTGGCGGGGGCACGCAGCTTCTCGACCACTTCGACGCCGGTCATCCCGGGCATGTGGATGTCGAGAAGCACGAGGTCGAAGGCTTCGACGGCCAGGCGGTCGAGGGCTTCCTGTCCCGAGCAGGCGATCACGCCCTGATGCCCGAAGGCGCCCAGGATTTCCTGCACGACGCGCAGGTTCATCGGGTCGTCATCGACGTGCAGGACCTTGAGCGGCCTGCCGCCGTCGCCAGTCGTCTCCGACACTGGACTGCTCCGGCTGGGAGGCGCTGGGGGGGGTGCGCCTGCTGGCCCGACCATGTCCCGGGGCGGTTTAAGGTAACTTTATCGAAGGTGCTGAATCGCCGTTAACCCGGCTGATTCGCGCGGGCCGCGCCCCTGGAGAAGCCGCCGCCGGAGACACGGTCCGGCAGGGTTTCCGCGGCCGATCGTTCGGATTCTAAGCGTTAAGGAACAGCCTCGCCTCAGAGGAGTCCGGCCGTCACGGCGATGACGCCGGCCGCCGACGCCGTGAGCGCGAGGATCTCGGTGACCCTGGCCCAGCGGATGATGTAGCGCGGGCGCATCGCGTCGCCTCCCGACGGGGGGGCTCGCCACCCGGGCCGCCCGCCGCCGTGGGGGAGGTGGGGGGGTGCGGGCTGGCCCTGGCGTGGGGAGCGCCGGGGCAAGGGCCCGAGTGGCGAGATCTCGGAAATCCAGTTGTTGAGAGTTTAGTAAATACTGGAGTCGCGGCTGTCAACCGGCCGCTTGGAGTCCCGTCAGATCTGGTCCGGGCGCGGCGCCGTCTCAAGAGGCGCGGAGATCCGGCAGACAACCCCCTCCGGGTCGAAATGCAGCTCGGCTTCCCCGTTGAGGTCGGCGCGAAGCCCTTGGGAAAGGAGGCGCCAGCCGAAGCCGCGCCGCCTTGGCGGCGTCACCGGTGGCCCCCCGACCTCGCGCCACTCGAGCTCGAACCGAGCCTGCTCGCCCTCGCAGTGCGCCCGCCAGCCGAGGATCACCCGGCCCGCGTCGCCCGACAGCGCGCCGTACTTCGCCGCGTTGGTGGCCAGTTCGTGCAGCGCCATGGAGAGCGCGATGGCCGCTCGCGCCCCCAGGCGGACCTCGGCGCCCGACGCCTGGATCCGCGCCTCGTCGAAGGGGGCCAGGGCGACCTGCACGATCTCGCGCACGGCCGCTCCCTCCCAGTGCTCGCGGGTGAGGATGTCGTGGGCCGCGGAAAGCGAGACGAGGCGCGAGGTGAAGGCCGCGGACATCTCCGCCGGGTCGCGCCCGCTGCGCAGGCTCTGGCGGGCGATCGACTGCACGGCGGCCAGGGTGTTCTTGACCCGGTGGTTGAGCTCGTTGATCAGCAGGCTGCGGCGCTCCTCGGCGCGCTTGCGCTCGTCGATGTCGATGGCGGCGTTCAGCGTCTGGGCGACCCGGCCCGCGGCGTCGCGCTCGAAGACGGCCCCACGGTCGAGGATCCAGCGGTAGCTGCCGTCCGCCCGGCGGATCCGAAGCTCCAGCTCCATGACCACGCCGTCCGGCTGCTTCGCGAGCGCGGCCACGCGGGCCATGACCCGCGGGAAGTCCTCCGGATGTATCAGGCCGCGGAGGAACGTCCGGTCGGCCGCCTGCATAGCCTCGGCCGAGACCCCGTAGACCGCCTCCATCATGCCGGCCGCCCATGGCACGCGGCCCTCCAGGAAGTCGAAGATGTAGTTGGCGGTCGGCGTGACGGCGTTGATGTGGGTGAGGCGCGCCTCGTTCTCCCTGACCGTGCGGTCCAGCGCCTGGGTCTCGGTGACGTCGTAGAGCGTCACCACCGCGCCGGTGATCCCTTTCGGGCCGGACGCCCGGGGCGAGACCAGCAGCCGCAGCGCGCGGACCTCGCCCTCGATGTCGCGCAGCGTGACGTCGCCCTCGGTGGCGTGCCCCTCGAAGGCGGCGGCCAGCGGCGCCTCCAGCGCCTCGCGCAGCGCTGGGAGGAGCGCCTCGTCGGCGGCGACGCCGAAGGCCGGCGCCGGCACGGCGAGCCAGCGCTGTGCGGCGCGGCTGGCGACGTCGATGCGGCCGTCGACGGACAGGGCCATCACGCCCCAGGGCGCGCTCTCGAGCGTGCGGTACAGGCTCGCACGGTCAATGGTCGGCTTGGCCGACAGCTCGGCTTCCAGCTCGGCCACGCGCGCGCGCAGCCGCCGGAGCTCAGCCTCAGGGGTCTCGGACGACGCCATTCCAGCCCCACGAGCGCCACGCCAGGGATCTACATCCTACGGTAGCGTCGTGGGGCGGGATTGGCGAGGGCCTGCATCGGCCCCCGGGGTTCAGCAGGGGTACTCGCGCTGGATCTTCACGTGACGACCGATGTAGGGGTCCCAGACCCGCTCGCGCGTGACGCAGATGCGCCGATCGCGCGGATAATATCCGCCGTAGTAGCTGTCGTAGTAGGGATCGTAGCGGTAGCCGCTGCTGTAGCTGCGGCTGTACGTGCGCGGGCTGCGGCGATCGTTGTCGGACAGGGCGGCGCCCAGGGCGAGGCCCGCGATGCCCGCGATGGCGGCCACGGCGACGTCGTTGCCGCCTCCGCCGCGATGGTGGTGCCGATAGTAGTGGCGGCGGTCGCCCGCATCGGCCGGGCCGGCCACGGCCAGGACGGGTCCGGCGGCCATGATGGCGGCCAGGGCCGAGACGACGTACTTGCGCATGAGAGCCTCCTGATCTTGGAGGAGAGTTAACGGGCGTTGACCCTGAACCCAGCCTGAACGCCGCCGACAGGTTCGCTCAGCGCCGCGCCCCGGCCGAGGCGGCGCGGACCGCCTTGAACTCGCTGCTGTCGTTCCAGTCGGGCCAGCGGCCGCCGTCGGCCAGCTCGCGGCCGGCCTCGAAGGCGAGCTGAACGTCGGCGGCCGCACCGCGGTAGTCCTGGGTCGCCTCCCACCGGTCGCAGGTCTGGTGGTAGCAGCGAGCCGTGTAGTCCTCGACCCAGCGGTCCCCGGCGGCCCGGCCGCCCGTCTCCAGGTCGGCGCCGCCGCTCATCCCCATGAAGAGCACCGTGGGCACGCCCCGCTTGGCCAGCGAGAAGTGGTCGGCGCGATAGAACAGGGCGCGCTCGGGCCGCGGGTCGGGCGTCACCGTGCGGCCGCGCCGGGCGGCGACGGCGGCGAGGTGCGGTTCCAGCTGGTTCTGTCCCGAGCCCACCAGCACCACGTCCTTCGCCGGGCCCGCGGTCTGCAGGACGTCGAAGGTGTAGCTGGCCGCCAACCGGGGCAGGGCCGCCTCGTGCGCCTGCGCCCAGTATTCGCTGCCCAGGAGCCCGCGCTCCTCGGCCGTCCAGGCGGCGAAAAGGATGGTCCGCGCGGGCGGCGGTCCCGCCTTGAAGGCGCGCGCCGTCTCGATGACGCCCGCCACGCCCACCGCGTCGTCCACGGCGCCGGGCCGGACCGTCGCCCCGTCGGCCGAGGCGGGACCCACGCCGTAGGCGTCCCAGTGCGCGGCGTAGAGGATCGTCTCGTCGGGCCGCGTCGCGCCCGCGATGCGCGCCAGCACGTTGCGGCTGACGAGCCGGGTGAAGCGGTTGCGGTAGTCGGCGGAGAACGTCGCGTTCTTCAGGGTCACCGGGCGGAACGCGGCGGTGCGGGCGCGGGCCTTTTCCGCCTCGAAGTCGAGCCCGGCCTCGCGGAAGAGGTCGACCGCCAGGTCGCGCTGGATCCAGCCCTGCAGCAGCAGCTTATCCTTGGCGGGGTTCCTGCGCACGACGTCGTAGCTTTCGCCGTTCGGCGCGACCACGGTCGACCAGCCGTACGCCGCGCCGGCGGTCTCGTGCACGATCAGCACGCCCAGGGCGCCGCGGCGGACCGCCTCTTCGTACTTGTAGACCCAACGCCCGTAGTACAGCGCCGCGCGCCCCCCGAAGCGGCCCGCCACCGGCTCGCCGGGCTGGGCCTCGAAGTCCGGGTCGTTGATCAGGACGAGGGCGATCTTGCCCTTGAGGTCGACGCCCTTGAAGTCGTCCCACTGCCGCTCGGGCGCGGTGACCCCGTAGCCGACGAACACGATCGGCGCCGCGCGGATCGCCACGCGCTCCACCGGCCGCTGGGTTTCGATACGAAGGTCGGACTGCTCGTGCAGCGCCTTGGACTGGCCGTTCACCGTCAGCGTGTAGGTTCCGCCCGGTTCGGTCTGGTAGCGCCAGAGCGGCACGTCCTGCGTCCAGCCGCCGCCATCGCCCGCGGGCTCCAGGCCCAGCGCCTTGAATTGGCCGACAATGAAGTCGATGGTCATCGCCTCGCCAGGACCGCCGGGCGCGCGGCCCTGGTAGGCGTCCGAGGCAAGCTCGCGGGTGATGCCCGAAAGCCGCTCGGCCGAGATTTCCTGCGCCTGCGCCGGCAGAATGGCCGCGAAAGCGAAAGCTAGGGCTGGAAAGAGTCGCGTCATATCTCTCGTATAGAAGTGAAAGCTGCAGACCGCGCGCACGTTCGACGCGGCGGCGGCGACAGGGTGGTGACCATGGGCGTGCTGGACGATTCGATGCGCAAGCTGGGCAAGACCCAGGACTGGGCGCGACACCTGAAGCCCGAGCGGCTGTCGGGGCAGTACGAGATCTACGAGGGCTACGAGGAAGACAGCCGCGGGCGGGTGCGCCGCCGGGCTGCGGCCGCGGCCCGGGCCATCGAGGGCGCGCTCGACCGCGAGGCGCTGGCGATGGGCGCGCTCGGTCTCGCCATCGGGCTGGCGCTGGGCGTCACCCTCGCCCGGCGCGGCCGGCGCGCTTAAGTCGGCTTCCCGACTTCCGCTGAAAAATCAGCGCTCGTGGGGTTTCGGCCGGAACCCCTGAGCGCCCTTCGCGCGTTCACGCTGGCACAGGGCGGCCGGGCAGGTCGCCCCATGCCTGCCAGCGGAGCGTGCAATGACCGACATCGATACGGGAACGGCGACGGGCGCCGGCGCCTCGGGCCGCAAGGCCCAGGCCAAGGAGCTGATCGGCCAGGCCAGCCAGACGTTGAAGTCCGAGGCGCAGAGCTTCGCGAGCGTGGCGCAGGAGCGGGTCCGCGCCGAAGCGCAGAAGGGCACGCAGGCCGGCGCCAAGACGCTCGGCGACTTCGCCAACGCCATTCGCCGCGCCGGCGACGAACTCGCCAGCGCCGACCAGAGCCCCACCTCGCGGCTGGTCCAGAAGGCCGCGGACGGGCTCGAGGGCCTGTCGCGCGACCTGGCCGACAAGGACCCCGGCGACCTGCTGAACGCCGTCCGCGACTTCGGCCGGCGCAATCCGGCGGCCTTCATCGGCGGCGCGGTGCTGCTGGGCGTGGCCCTCGGGCGCTTCGTCCGGGCCTCGGAGCCTTACGACGCCTCGGCCCTGGCCGGCGAGGACCTCGCGTTCGAGCCCCAGGCGTCGTTCGAGGACGCGACGGACCTCGGCGCCAGCGGCGGCTACGCGGCCCCCCTTGCCGACAACCTGGGCGACCTGTCCGGGTCTGACGCCACCGAGACCGCCTCGCCGGTGGGCGTGGCCGACGACATCCCCGACCTGACGGAAGCCGATCCTACGGCCTCGCCGCCCATCGGGAGCCGTTAGCGCCATGGATGGGGGTCAAGCCCCACGGAGCGTCGGGCTCGTCGACCTGGTGGGCCAGCTCGGGACGGACCTGGCCGCCCTCGTGCGGAAGGAATCCGAACTCATCCGGGCCGAGCTTTCGGAGAAGCTGCGGGGCGCGGCCAAGGCCGTCGGCGACATCGCCGCGGGCGGTCTCCTGCTGGTGGCGGCGCTCCTCGTGCTGCTCCAGGCGCTCGTGCTGGCCCTGTCGAAGGTGATGGATCCGGTCTGGGCCTCGCTCCTGGTGGGGCTCGGCGTCGCCGTGCTCGGGGGCCTCCTGGTGCGCGTCGGCATGAAGGCGCTCAGCCCCGACGAACTGAAACCCGACCGGGCTGCCCGGCAGCTCCGCAAGGACGCTGAACTGATCAAGGGAGACAAGCCATGAAGAGTTCGGCCGAGATCGAGCGCGAGGTCGAAGACGCCCGCGGCCGCATCGACCAGACCGTCGGTGCGCTGAAGGACAAGATGCAACCCCAGGAACTGTTCGACGAGGCGACGAGGATCATGAGCGGCGCAAGCAACAAGGTGCTGACCACCACGGTCGAGCAGCTGAAGGAAAACCCCCTGCCGATCGCGCTGATCGGGCTCGGCGTGGCGTGGCTCGCCATCTCGCAGACGCGGCGCACCCATCTCGCGGGCTCCTCGGCCATGGGCGCCGACGGCTACTACCCGACCTACGAAGGGTACGAAGGCGAAGAGGGCCTGCGGGCCAAGGTCCGGGAGAAGGCCGAGGCGGCCAAGGCCAAGCTGGCCCGGACGGCCGACGGCGCGAAGGCGCGGCTGAGCGCGGCCACGCACGCCGCGGGCGACGGCGCCGCCGGCGCCAAGGCCCGGGCAGCGGAACTCGCCGATGCGGCGCGGGCCAAGGCGAGCGAGTACGGCGACGCGGCCAAGCAGCGCTTCGACGACACGCTGGAAGCCGAGCCGCTGGTGATCGGCGCCCTGGGTGTCGCGCTGGGCGCTGCGCTGGGCGCCGCGCTGCCGTCGACCCCGGTCGAACGGCGCTACATCGGCCCCGCGCGGACCAAGGCGACCGAGGCCGCGAAGGCGCAGCTGGGCGAGCTCAAGGGCACGGCCGCGCGCGCCTACGATCAGGTGAAGGACGAATTGCATCGGCAGACCGGTCCCGACGGCGACGGCGCCACCCTTCGCGAGAAGGCCGCCTCGATCGCCGAGGCGGGGTCCCGGGCCGTGCGCGACGAGCTGTCCGGCCCCGCCGCGCAGCACTGATCCCGTCAGGGCCTGCCGCGCCTGTTCAGAACCAGGCGCGCAGGCCCACCACCAGACGGGTGTCCTCCACATCATCGCCGGCCGCGCGCGCGCGGCCGGCGGTTTCGCCCAGCTTGCGGCTCCAGTTGACGCCGACGTAGGGCGCGAACTCCGGCGCGACGGCATAGCGCAGCCGCAACCCCAGCTCGAGATCGGTGACGCCGGCGGCCAGCCCCAGGGCGGGCGCGTCCTGCGCGGCCAGGTTCGCCTCGGCCCGCGGCTCCAGGATCAGCCTCTGGGTCAGGCGCAGGTCGTACGAGCCCTCCAGCCGCACGGTGACGTCGCCCCGGTCTGACAGGAACGCGTGCGCGCCGACCTCGAACCAGTAGGGCGCCAGGCCTTCGACCCCCACCGTGGCGTAGGTCCGGCGGCGCGGCTCCACGTCGTGGCGGACGCCGGCGCGCAGGTCGAAGTAGGGCCCGATGGCGTGGGACCACAGCGCCTGGACCTCGGCGTTCTCCAGTCCATGGCCCTCGCTCTCGCCCTCGGTCGCGATGACCAGCCGGTCGATGTCGCCGCCGTACGAGACGGTCCCTTCCCAGGCATAGCCGTCGCCGCGGCCGGCGGGGCGATATTCGAAGGTCTCCAGGCGCGTCGTGGCCCAGTTCATCACGCCATGCTCGCGACGCAGCAGGCGGCGCGCGGCCGCCATGTCGGCCGGCGGGAAGAACCGGTCGGCAGCGTGATCGGTGGGAACCGGCGGCGCCGGCGCGGACGGGATCGGCGCAGGCTGCGCGCCGTGGCCGGCATGAGCGTCATGCGCCGAATGGCCGGCGTGCGGATCGGCCGGCGTCGCGGGCGCGGCGTGGCCGGCGTGCGGGTCGGCCACAGCGGGAGCGGGCGGGGCCGACCTGTGATGCGCGTGCGGGTCAGCCGCCGGTGAAGCGGGCGGGGCTTGCCGGTGATGCGCGTGCGGGTCTGCGGGCGCGGCCGGAGCGCGGTGCGCGGCGTGCGGATCGGACGGCTGGGCGGCGGCGGGGGCGGCGGCGGGGACGGCGATGGCGGCGAGCGCCAGGATCAGGGCGGGGTTCATGCGTGCGCCATCGGTCGCACGGTCACCACCCGGAACATCCCGGCGTGCATGTGCAGGAGCATGTGGCAGTGGAACGCCCAGTCGCCGGGCGCGTCGGCCGTCAGGTCGAAGGCGAGCTTCGCGCCGGGCATGACGTTGACTGTGTGCTTGCGCGGCTGCCGGTCCGCCTCGGCCCCGTTGACCACCTCGAAGAAGTGCCCGTGCAGGTGGATCGGGTGGTTCATCATGGTGTCGTTGACCAGGACGACGCGGACGCGCTCGTCCAGGCGGAAGGGGATGGGCTCGGCGCCTTCGGAGTACTTCACTCCGTCGAACGACCACATGAAGCGTTCCATGTTGCCCGTGAGGTGGACCTCGATCTGCCGGGTCGGCGGCGAGGCCTTCGGGTTGGGGGCGAGGGCCACCAGGTCCTTGTAGGTCAGCACGCGGCCGGGCGCGTCCTCCAGGCCGGTGGGGCGCTCGCCGATCCGGTCGACCGGCATCGGCGAGATCATCTGGACGCTGGGCGTCAGCTTCACCTGGGGCGCGTTCTTCGGGTCGCGCATCGACATGCTGTGGCCGCCGCCGCCGTGGCCGGCATGGCCCGACATGTCCATGCCCATGTCGCGCATGGTCAGCACCTTGCGCGGACGCAGGGGCGGAACCTCGGCCGACATGCCGGGGCGGGGGGCCAGCGTGGCGCGGGCCATTCCCGATCCGTCGGCCGCCTCGGCGACGAGGGTGTAGGCGCGGTCGTCGGGGATCGTGACCACCACGTCATAGGTCTCGGCGTTGGCGATCTGCAGCTCGTCGACCACCACCGGGCGCACGTTCTCGCCGTCGGCCTGGACGACGGTCATCGGCAGCCCCGGGATGCGCAGGTTGAAGAGCGTCATCGCCCCCGCATTGATGAGGCGCAGGCGCACCCGCTCGCCGGGCCTGAACAGGCCGGTCCAGTTGTCGCGCGGGCCGTGGCCGTTCACCAGGTAGCGGTAGGTCGAGCCGGTCACGTCGAGGATGTCGGTGGGGTCCATCCGCATGGAGGCCCAATCGACGCGGTCCTTCAGCGGCTGGTCGCGGCCCGCGAGCAGCCCGGCCACGGTCTGCTTCTGGCGGTTGAAGTAGCCGGGCTCCTGCTTGAGCTTCTTCATCAGCGTGTGCGGGTGCAGGAAGCTGTAGTCCGAGAGCACCAGGATGTGCTCGCGATCGTAGGCGACCGGGTCGGCGCCCGCGGGATCGAAGATGATCGGCGCGTAGTGGCCGACCAGCTCCTGCAGGCCCGAGTGGCTGTGGTACCAGAACGTCCCCGCGTGCCGGATGGGGAACTCGTAGACGAAGGTCTCGCCGGGATCGACGCCCGGGAAGCTGACACCCGGCACGCCGTCCATCTGGAACGGCAGCAGCACGCCATGCCAGTGGATCGAGGTCTGTTCGTCCTTCAGCCGGTTCTCGAGGGCGATGCGGACCGTCTCGCCCTCCTTCAGCCGGATCAGCGGGCCGGGGACCGAACCGTTGATGGCGATCCCGTGCCCTGCGCGGCCGTCGACGGTCAGGGGGATGTGGTCGACCGTGAGCCTGATCTCGGGGCCGGTCAGCGCACGTGCGGCGGCGAGCCCGGGCGTCTGGCTGCGGGCCCAGGCGGGCAGAAGCGCCGCGAGCGCGCCGCCCCCGCCGAGGGCGGCCGCGCCGCGCAGGAGCTGGCGTCTGTCGAAATCAGTTGCGCGGGGGCGCATCACGGGGGGTCCTTAGGCTCTGTTCGTGGCGGGATTCGTTCGCCGACGGCGGGGGAGGCGCGTCATGCTTCGGGTGTCGACCCAGATCCACAAGTGGCTGGGCCTGGTGGTGGGACTGCAGGTGCTGGCCTGGGTGGCGGGCGGCCTGGTCATGACCGCCATTCCCATCGAACGGGTGCGCGGCGAGCACCATCTGGCGCGCTTCCAGGCCGACGCGCTGCCGGCCGAGGGCCTGGTGAGCTACGCCGCCGCGGCCGCGCGCCTGGGCGTCACGCCCGTGGAGGCGACGCTCAAGTCGACGCTTCGCGGCCCGCTCTGGGTGCTGAAGGACGCCGACGGCCGCACGCACGTGGCCGACGCCGCCACCGGGAACCACGTGACTGCGCTGCCCCAGGCCGAGGCGCGCTTCCTGGCGGGCGCGCAGTACCAGGGGCAGGGCAAGCCGGTCGCCGTGCGCTGGTTCGCCGAGCCGCCGCAGGAGGCGGGGCGGCGGGGGCCGCTCTGGGCCGTCGACTTCGACGACGCCGAAAAGACCCGCTTCTACGTCTCGCCCGAGACGGGCGAGGTGGTGAGCCGGCGGTCCGACGTCTGGCGGTTCTACGACTTCTTCTGGCGGCTCCACATCCTGGACTTCAGGACGGGCGAGGACTTCAACCACCCGCTGATCATCGCCGCGGCGGCGCTGTCGCTGCCCATGGCGGTGACGGGCCTGATCATCCTGGTCATCCGGCTGGCGCGCGATCTCAAGGGACTGCGCCGCCGGCGTGCGGCGGGCTAGGCAGGACACGACAGGCATATCAGCGGGCCGTCCGCTCCAGGAGCTGGATCAGTTCGGACGCCTTGCGGCGCTGCTCGTCCTTGTCGCCGGCGACGATCGCGCCCTCGATGCAGTGGCCCAGGTGGTCGCGCAGCATCTCGGTCTCGACCTTCGCCAGGGCGGCGCGCACCGCCTGGATCTGTGTGAGCACGTCGATGCAGTAGCGGTCTTCCTCGACCATGCGCGCGACGCCGCGCACCTGCCCCTCGATGCGGTTCAGGCGGTTCAGGAGGCGGGGCTTGTTCTCACGTTCCATAGGGCGACAGATATACCCTGCCCGGGTAATTGCGCAATGCCCCATGGGGGTATATCTGACATGGCCTGGAGGCAGCCATGGCCCATCACGATCACCACCACGCCCACGCCCACGATCACGATCACGGCGGGACGCCGGCAGATGCGGGCAAGACCGCCACCGATCCGGTGTGCGGCATGAAGGTGAATCCGCTCACGAGCCCGCACCGTGCCGAGCACGCGGGCGTCCCGTTCCACTTCTGCAGCGCCGGCTGCCGCACCAAGTTCGTCGCCGATCCGGCGAAGTACCTGGAGACCGAGCGCGCGCCGCCGCCGCCCGCTGCGCCCGGCGCGATCTACACCTGCCCCATGCACCCCGAGGTCCGTCAGGAGGGCCCGGGCAGCTGCCCGATCTGCGGCATGGCGCTGGAGCCCGAGACGGTCACCGCCGACGCAGGGCCCAATCCCGAACTGGCCGACATGACGCGGCGGTTCTGGGTCGGCCTGGCGTTCACCCTGCCGGTGTTCGCGCTGGAGATGGGCGGCCACCTCGTGAATCTGCACGCCCTGATCGCGCCCCAGGTCTCGAACTGGCTGCAGCTCGCCCTGTCGGCGCCGGTCGTGCTCTGGGCGGGCTGGCCGTTCTTCGAGCGCGGATGGGCCTCGCTGCGCACCCGCAACCTCAACATGTTCACCCTCATCGCCATGGGCGTGGGCGTGGCCTTCGCCTACAGCCTCGTGGCGACGCTGGCGCCCGGGGTCTTCCCGCCGGCCTTCCGGCGACACGACGGCAGCGTCCCGATCTACTTCGAGGCGGCCGCGGTGATCACCGTCCTGGTGCTGCTGGGCCAGGTCCTGGAGCTGCGGGCCCGCGAGCAGACGTCCGGGGCGCTCCGGGCCCTGCTCGACCTCGCGCCCAAGACCGCGCGCCGGGTGCGCGAGGACGGCGACGACGAGGAGGTGACCCTGGACACCGTCCAGCCGGGCGACCGGCTGCGGGTCCGCCCGGGCGAGAAGGTCCCCGTCGACGGCGAGGTCCTGGAAGGCCGCGTCTCGATCGACGAGTCGATGGTCACGGGCGAGTCCATGCCCGTCACCAAGGAGGCCGGGGCGAAGGTGGTCGGCGGTTCGATCAACAGGACCGGCTCTTTCGTCATGCGGGCCGAGAAGGTGGGCGCCGAGACCCTGCTTGCCCGCATCGTGCAGATGGTCGCCGCCGCCCAGCGCAGCCGCGCGCCGATCCAGCGGATGGCGGACAGGGTGTCGGGCTGGTTCGTGCCGGCGGTGATCGCCGCGTCCGTGCTGGCGTTCGCGGGCTGGTGGGTGTTCGGGCCCGAGCCTCCCTTCGCCTTCGCGCTGGTCGCGGCGGTGTCGGTGCTGATCATCGCCTGTCCGTGCGCGCTGGGCCTCGCGACGCCGATCTCGATCATGGTCGGCGTGGGCCGCGGCGCGCAGGCCGGGGTGCTGATCAAGGACGCCGAGGCGCTCGAGCGCTTCGGGGCGCTGGACACCCTGGTCGTCGACAAGACCGGAACCCTGACCGAGGGGCGGCCGGCCGTCACCGCGATCCGGCCGGTCGCGGGCCTCGACGAGGCCGAGGCGTTGCGGCTCGCGGCGAGTCTCGAGCGGGGGAGCGAGCATCCTCTGGCCCACGCCATCGTGCAGGCCGCTCGCGCGCGCGGACTGACGCTCGCGGAGCCCACCGGCTTCGACTCGCCCGTCGGCAAGGGCGTGACCGGGGTCGTCGGCGGGCGTCGGGTGGCGCTGGGGTCGGGCCGCTTCCTGGCCGAGCTCGGCGTCGACACCTCGACGCTCGAGACCGAGGCCGAGGCGTTTCGGGCCGAGGGGGCCAGCGCGATCTTCATGGCGCTCGACGGCGAGGCCGCGGCGATCTTCGCCATCGCCGATCCCGTGAAGGCCACGACGCCGGAGGCGGTCCGTGCGCTGAAGGCCGAGGGCGTCCGGCTGGTCATGATGACCGGGGACAACCGCACCACCGCAGAGGCGGTGGCCCGCCGGCTGGGCATCGACGAGGTCGCGGCCGAGGTGCTGCCGCAGGACAAGGCCGCCGTCGTGGAGCGGCTTCGGCGCGAAGGCCGCCGCGTCGCCATGGCGGGCGACGGCGTCAACGACGCCCCGGCCCTGGCGGCCGCCGACGTGGGCGTGGCCATGGGCGCGGGGTCGGACGTGGCGATCGAGAGCGCGGGGGTGACCCTGCTGAGCGGCGACCTCATCGGCCTCGTGCGGGCGCGGCGGCTGTCGCGGGCGGTGATGCGCAACATCCGCCAGAACCTGGTGTTCGCCTTTGCCTACAACGCCGCGGGCGTGCCCGTGGCGGCGGGCCTGCTCTACCCGGTGTTCGGCTGGCTGCTGTCGCCGCAGATCGCCGCGGCCGCGATGGCGCTTTCCAGCGTCAGCGTCGTCGGCAACGCGTTGCGGCTGCGCGGCGTGAGGCTGTAGCGCGCCGCGCGGGTCAGTGGACGCCGGGCGTGATGCTGTCGGCGGCCTCGCTGCAGGCCTGCTCGCATTCGCGGCAGGTCTCGGCGCAGATCCGGCAGTGCTCCATGTGCTGGGCGTGACGGCTGCATTCGTCGCCGCAGAGCCGGCAAGCCTCGGCGCAGGTCGCCAGCAGGCGCTGGATGACACGCTCGTTGGAGCCGGTGCGGCGCGCCCCGACCAGCGCCGTGCTGGTGCACAGGTCGGCGCAGTCGAGGTTGAAGCGGATGCACTGGGTCAGCTCCGCCACATTTGGCTCGGCGAGGCACGCGTCGGCGCAGGAGGCGCAGACCTGGGCGCAGTCGGCCGCGAGTTCGATGGCGCGGATGAGGGCGTCGTTCGTGGCCCCGCGGACTTGGGGATGCGTGGCGATCATGGCGTGGGTGCGCATGGCGATCTCCTTGGGGGACGGTCCACAACCGTGCCGGCCCCCTTCGGTTGCAGCAGCGCCGGAACTACCGGGGCCCGTCGCGCTTTTCCGCACGGCCACCCAAGGAGACATCCGAATGCACCGGAACCTGCCGTTCGCCGCGGTCGCCGCCGCCACCCTCGCGCTCACCCTGGGGGCCTGTTCGAAGGAACGCGAGGCCGAGGTCAACACGGGGACCGCCGAGGTCGAGGTGAAGACCACGCTGCCGGAAAGCCAGGTGAGCGACCAGCAGCTCGAGGCGGCCGCCCAGGGCGCGGCGGCCATCGCCGAGACGCCGCAGGGCTCGAACACCGCCGTCGTCGTGACGCCGCCGGCCGACGCGCCCGCGCCCACGGGCGGGACGGTGACGGGCGGCGAGCGGAAGTAGGCGTCAGTCGCCGCCTTCCTCCTTCACCTCGCCGCGGTTGCCTTCCATTTCCCGGCCCTTGCGCTCCTCTTCCCGGGCGCCCGCCAGGATGCCGGGCAGCGCGTAGTTCCCCTCGGCGCAGGCGTACTCATAGATCTGGTCCTTGCTGAGGTTCCAGGCCACCTCGCCCTCCACCGGCTCGGTGAAGGTCGCCGGGTCGGTGACGCGGAACTGGTAGAGGAGCTGGGTCGGTGAGATGCGGGTGAAGCGCTCGGTCACGCGCATGTCGGCCGTGGCGCCCCGGAAGGTCTGGTCGGGGCGGAAGTTGGCGGTCTCGACCACCAGCGTCTCGCCCTCCCAGCGTGCGACGCTATCGCCCATCCACTTGCGGATCGACGCCGGCTCGTGGCGGTCGTTCAGCCGGAAGACCCGCACGTCGTGCACCATCTCGATCTGCACGGCGACCTGGTCCGGCGACTGCGCGATGGCGTAGTGGTTGTTGTAGAGCACCGGCAGCATCGGAGGGCCGGACGTGGAGCCGAACCCCACGAGGCAGCGCTCGCCCAGCGGGCGGCGCTCGGGGCCGTCGAAGTTGCCCACCTGCGCGTTGCCGAACTGCGCCCGCTGGCGGGCGAGCGCCTCCGGTCGCATGGGCAGCCGGCCGGACGCGGGCGACACCAGGATCGACGAGCGGGCCTCGGCGCCGACGCGCATCACCCGCGTGCCGGGATCGACCCAGAAGTTGTTGTACCCGCAGTTCACGCCCGAGAAGCCGCGGCCGCACTCGTGCGGCAGGTCCTCGGTGCGCAGCTTGGGGTCGGTCGGCGCGGCGCCGGCGGCGTTCAGCTGGGCGTTGGCGCTCTCGGCGGCCTTCACCTCGGCGTCGGTCAGCACCAGCCGCTGGCCCAGCGCGGCGTCCCGCTCCAGGCGCGTGATCGTGGCGGGCGACCACACGCCGGCCAGGTCGGGCTGGCCCCAGGCGTTGCGCGGCGCCTTGTAGCCCTTGGCGTACGCGGCCGGGTCGGAAAGGGCGGCATGAGACGCCTCGGGGATGACGAGGGGCGCCGCCGCGATCGCGGCGGCCAGGGCGGCGAGCGCCAGGCGGCGGGTCATGGGCTTCCTCCTATGGGTCCCGCGACGCCCGAGCGGGCCGCGGAACAAACCGGATCTTCGAGTCCGTCGCGGGCAGCATAGGCCCTTGGCCGCGTCTTGCGGAAGGGGATCAGCCGGGATGGCCGCCGTGCCGCCGCAGCGCCTCGGCCGCCCGCCAGCCCAGCCAGGCCGCCGGCAGCATGAACAGCCCCGCCGCGACCACCGGCGCCCAGGGGCCCACGATGGAGAACAGCGCGCCGCCCAGAACCGGGCCGACCACCCGTGACGCGGCGCCGGAGGCGCTGCCCGCACCCAGGACGGCGCCCTGGCGGTCGGGATGCGTGGACCGCGAGACCAGGGTCGTGGTGGCCGGCTGCCAGACGGAGTGCCCGACGACCGAGGCGGTCAGCGCAAGGGCCGCCATCCAGCCCACGGGCGAGGCGGCCATGGCCAGCATGCAGACCGATGCGAAGGCCAGTCCGCCTGCGATGGTCGCGCCCGCGCCCCAGCGGCGCACCAGCATCCCCGACAGCACGGCCTGGGTGACCGCGGCGGCGACGCCCGTTCCCGCCATGACGAGCCCCACCTGGCGCGGCCCCCATCCGAACCGCGCTTCGGTCCAGAGTCCCAGCACCGACCACATGGACGACGAGGCGAAGAAGCCCAGGAAGATGGTGGCGAACGCCCGGCGCAGCACCGGATGGCGCCACGCCTCGCCCATGGCCTCGAAGGGGTTGCCGCGCGGCCCAGCGCTGGTCTGCGGATGCCGGCTCTCGCGCACGAACGCGATCACCCCGATCGTGGCCGCCACGCAGAGGGCCGCGGCCACGATCAGGGGCGGCTGGAAGCCGGTGGGGCCGAGGCTGGGCTGGGCCATCAGCCCTCCCAGGGCCGGTCCCACCACGAAGCCCACGTTGAACGCCGAGCCCACCAGCCCCAGCCGGTGCGGGAGGGCGGCGGCGGGCGAGACGTCGACGATGTAGCCCTGGATCACCGACATGTTGCCGGAGAAGAAGCCCGCCAGCGCGCGGACGAGGATGGCGATCCAGATCGTCGGCGAGAAGGCGAGCGCCAGGTAGCCCAGCCCCGAGGCGACGATGGTGATCAAGAGCACGGGCCGGCGGCCGATCCGGTCGGACAGGCGGCCGAAGAAGAGCTCGCCGCCGAACTGGCCCGCCGAATAGACGGCGAACAGCAGCGTCACCTGCCAGGGTTCGGCGTCGAACGCCGTGGCGAAGAACGGCAGGAGCGGGATCACCACGCCGAACCCGATCAGGCTCAGGATGACCGTGAGCAGCAGGACGGGCACCGCCGCCGCGGAGGGCGGCGGCGGAACCGGGGTCGGGCCGGGACGGGGCGGGCTCACCCCCAGGGCTTACCCGGCGTTGCGCCGGACCTCCACCCCGCGCGTCAAGGCTTCAGCACCACCTTGATGCAACCGTCCTTCTTGTCGTTGAACAGGCCGTACATTTCGGGCGCGCGGCCCAGCGGTTCGGTGTGCGTCACGACGAAGGTCGGGTCGATCTCGCCGGAGTCGATGCGCTGCAGGAGATCGTCCGTCCAGCGCTTCACGTGCGTCTGGCCGGTGCGGATGGTGAGCCCCTTGTTCATCAGCGCGCCCATCGGGATCATGTTCGACATCCCGCCGTAGACGCCCGGGATCGAGACCGTGCCGGCCGACTTGCAGGCCATGATCGCCTCGCGCAGGGCCACCGGCCGCTCGGTCTCGAGCTTCAGCGCCACCTGCACGCGGTCGATCATCTGCAGGACCGGCGTGGGCCCGTGCGCCTCGATGCCGACGGCGTCGATGCACTTCTCCGGTCCGTGGCCGCCGGTCATCTCCTTCAGCGCGGCGATCACGTTCACCTGGCTGCGGTCGAGGATCTCGGCGCCGAGGCGCTGGGCGACGGCCAGGCGCTCGGGCACGTCGTCGATGGCGATCACGCGGCGGGCCCCCTGCACGATCGCCGACTGGATCGTGAACAGGCCGACGGGCCCGCAGCCCCACACCGCCACCGTGTCCGAGGGCTGGATGTCGGCGAACTTCGCCGCCTGCCAGCCGGTGGGCAGGATGTCGGAGAGGAACAGGTACTTCTCGTCCTCGCCGGTGTGGGGGACCTTGACGACCGTGCTCGCCGCATAGGGCACGCGCATGTACTCGGCCTGGCCGCCGGCGTAGCCCCCGGTGATGTGCGAATAGCCGAACAGCCCCGCCGTCGTGTCGCCGAAGAAGGCCTTGGCGAGGTGGGCGTTGCGGTTGGTGACCTGGCAGACCGAGAAGTTGCCCGCCAGGCACTGCTCGCACTCGCCGCAGATCATCTGGAACGGCACGACCACGCGGTCGCCGACGTTCAGGCCGCCCGCGCGCGCCTCGGGGCCGACCTCGACCACCTCGCCCATGGGCTCGTGGCCCAGCACGTCGCCCAGGCACATGGTCGGGACCAGGCCGTTGCGCAGGTGCAGGTCCGACCCGCAGATGCAGGTGGAGGTGACCCGGATGATGGCGTCCTTCGGGTCTTCGATGATGGGGTCGGGCACGACCTCGCAGCGGAGATCCTTCTTGCCCTGCCAGCAGATGGCTTTCATGCGTGGTCTCCGGTCAGACGCAGTTGCGCTTGACGGTGCTCATGCGCACCGCCGCGAAGAGATCGAGCGCCGTGACCGCGAGCACGACGCCGAGGGCGACGCGGGCGTTGCCGCGCTTGGGATTCTCGGGTCCGCACAGGCGGCTCAGCACGGCGATGTCGAAGGCGTCGCCGGCGACCCGCGCCCACAGCACCGAGGCGCGCGTGGGATCTGAGGCGAGGGTGACGCCGGTGGCCATCTCCCGCGCGCCGAACGCCAGCCGGGTGATCTCGGGCGAGTTCGTCAGGCCCAGGAAGCTGTTGACGCTGCCCGGCGCGAACAGGCCCCAGAGGCCCAGGCCGATCGCGTTCTGGCCCAGCATGAAGGACACCTGCGGCGCGACGGCGGGCCGGGCGCGCACGCGGTCGGCGAAGAAGTGCGCCTGGCCGCCCCCCGGCAGCGGCGCGGCCGCGCCGTGCAGCGGCGCGGCGGCCGCCTGGTCGAAGGTCCAGGACCGCGGCTCGGTGGCGAGGGCTTCCGGGGCGGCCGACTTCCTGCGGCGTTTCGGGGCGGCGGCGTCGAGCTCAGGGTCGGCGATGGACACGGGCGGGCTCCAGGGTGGCTGTGGGCTGTCCCAGCGAGACCCGCGAGCGGGGGTCTTCGTTCCACGGGCCTGACAAAGTGATGGGGCGCGCGCCGACACGAAAACGCCCGCCGGGCGGGCGCTCGGCGGGCGTCGGGTCCGTAAGCGAGGACCGGCGTCAGGTCGCGCCGCCGGCCTGCTGCAGCTGCTTCACGCGGTCGAGGTGCTGCTGGATCTTGGGAACGGCCTTCCCGGCCATGTCCTTGAGCCCGGCGTTGTCGCCGCGCTCGGCGTAGCCCCGCATGAGGTCGAGCGCCTCGCTGTGGGCCGCCTCCTGCTGGCTGAGGTAGACGCGATCGAAGTCGGCGGCCGAGGCCGCGTTCAGGTTGTCGATCATGCCCTTGCGGCGCTCGTCGAGGCCGGTCGGCGGCGTCTGGTTGGCCGCGGTGGCCAGCGGCTTTATCTGGTTCATCATGGCCGTGTGGTCGGTGGCCATCATCTGGCCGAACGCCTTCACGTCCGCCGAGCGGGCCTTCTGCTGGGCGATCCGCCCGGCCTGGACCTCGTACATGTCGCTGATCGCGGCGTTGGTGACGAACGATTCCGTGGTCATGGGGCCCATGGTGTTGGCCGCCACGGCGCCCACGGCGGCGCTGGTCGCATCCTGCGCGGCGTTGACGGTCTCGTTCGTGGTGCCCGCGTCGGTGGAGGCCGGCGGGTTGTCGGTCTTCTGGCACGCGGCCAGCGCAAGCGCGGCCGCTGCGGCCGCGAATAGGGTCGGGGTCTTCATCAAGCTCTCCCTGGATCAAATGTGGGCGAGCAACCCGGCTCAGCGGGCGTTTGTTCCGGACACGACGCTGAGGGCCGGGGTCTGCAGCACGAGCCGCCGCCGTCCCAGGTCGACGGCCATGCCGAAGCGGCGCAGGAGCCGCAGGCCGATCAGGCCCGAGGGGGCCGGCGCATGGGCGGCGGGCGAATAGATCTGCACGTCGATGTCGCGCAGCGTCACCGGGCCCAATCGCACCCGGCGCGCCGTGACCAGGCGATCGACGCTCAGGCCGCCGAGGCCCACCGAGTGCGCCTGGGAGACCTGGCGGCCGGGCGCCAGGAGGCCCGCCTGCGCGGCCGCCGCCTCCGACAGGGCGATCCAGCCGCTGGCGCCGGTGTCCACCAGCAGGTCCAGCGGCGCGGCGTCCTCGATCGCGACGGGCACCGTGGGCGCGCCGCTGCGCGGGGTCAGCGGCAGGATCATCGCCTCCGCCGGCGTCGCGGCCCGGTCCGCCGCCACGAGGCGCACCCGGTCGCGCGTGAAATCCGCCTCGAGCACGACGCGGGACAGCACGTCGCGTCCGATCAGGAGCTGGAAGTCGCGGCCGGTCGCCGCCGAGATGGCGGCCAGGTCGAGGGCGGCCGCCCGCACGCGGTCGATGGCGAAGCCGGGCAGCCTCAGATCCAGCCGCACGGTGTGGGCGAGCGAGGGACGTCCGCTGACGCCGTAGGCCAGCACCGGCGCCGCCAGCGGGCGCTCGAGCCCGGCGCGCTCGGCGAAGGCGGCGTCCACGGCCGTGAACTCCGCGCCGGTGTCGACGATGGCGCGCAGGCGCCGGCCGTTCACCACCGCCGGGACCTCGATCAGCCCCTGGCGCGGGATCGGCAGCCAGGGTGTGGCGCGGCCATCGGCGAACCTGGGTTCCAGCGGTGGCCAGGGGAGGCGGTCGCGCACCAGGAAGAGGGCCGCGCCGCCCGCGGCCAGGAGCCCTGCGCGCGTGAGAAGCGTGCGCCGGGTGGTCACCCGTCCCGGCCCGTCATTGGGTCTGCAGCTCCTCGGTCCCGATGCGCCAGTGGCCGTCGAGCCAGGCCAGGACCTCGCGCGCGGCCGGATGGTCGAAGGCGGCGAAGCGCTTCCGCAGGTTGCCGTGCCGCTCGTCGCCGAGCCGGTCCAGCCCGGTGTCGTCGAGCAGCAGGATCGTGCGCTCCAGGGCGTCCGCCAGCTCGGGGCCGCAGACCTCCACCGCGGCGCGGCGGAAGGCGGCGAGGTACTCGTAGTCCTCGCCCCGGGCGTAGCTCTCGGCCAGCGTCAACGCGGGGATGCGCGACAGCACCGCCTGAGAGGCGGTGTTCACCCCATGCGCGGCGATGTGGGGCCCGATCGCGGCGGGCCGCCCCGTGAAGGCGCGCAGGTGCAGGTGCTGGCTCATGCGCGGGCCGTCGTTGACGGGATAGTTGTCCCAGAGGAACGGCTTGCGTCGGAACTGCTCGGTCACGCGCGCCAGGTGGCCGGGCGAGAACTCCTTGGCGCACACCTCCTCGCCGGTCCACATCAGCTGGATGGCGGGGTCCAGGCCGCGGCCGAGATCCTCGAGGTAGTTGTCGGGCCGGCGGCCGAAGACGCGGTCCAGGATGGGATCGTCCGTGTAGTAGCTGGGGCAGACGATCAGGCGGCCGGCGCGGCTCCGCTCGGCGATCCAGTGGGCGATCTCGACCTGGCGCTCGGCGAGGTCGGCCTGGTCGCCCTTCATGTCGTCGAAGAACACCCCCAGGTCGGCGAGGCCCAGGCTGTCCAGCTGCTCCAGCTTGGCGGCGAGCGCGGCCTTGGACGCTTCGTCGAAGTCCATGAACAGCTCGTACGGCGACAGGCCGACGCCGAAGCGGACGCCGGCCGCGCGGCAGGCGTCCGCGAAGCCCCCCAGGGCCGCAAGCTCGGCCTCGGGATAGGGTTCGCGCCAGCGCCGGCGGAGGTAGCCGTCGATCTTCGGCGCATAGATGTAGAAGCCGTAGCCGGCCGGCTGCAGCGCGCGGACCATCCCGGCGCGCTCGTCCCAGGTGTAGGGCCGCCCGAAGAAGCCCTCGATGATGCCGAGTTCCGGAGTCATGGTCCCTGATTAGCCGACGGCGGTTGCGATAACGATGTAAATTCGTAAGGTCGCCGTCCGCATGTCGCCGGAGGAACGCCCATGAACCCCAACGCCCAATTCGACCTGATCGTCTATGGCGCCACCGGCTACACCGGCCGCCTGGTGGCCGAGCACCTGGCGAAGCGCTACGGCGTCGGCGGCGAGGTGACGTGGGCCATGGCCGGCCGCTCGGCCGACAAGCTCGCGGCGGTGCGCGACGAGATCGGCGCGCCGAAGGGGACGCCGCTGATCGTGGCCGACGCCTCGGACCCGGCGTCGCTGGCCGCCATGGTGGCGCGCGCGAAGGCGGTGATCACCACCGTCGGCCCCTATCAGCTCTACGGCAACGAGCTCGTGGCCGCCTGCGTGGCGGCCGGAACCGACTGCCTGGACCTGTCGGGCGAACCCAACTGGATGCGGGCCATGATCGACAAGCACGACGCCGCGGCGAAGGCGTCGGGCGCGCGGATCGTGCACTCGTGCGGCTTCGACTCCATCCCGTTCGAGGCCGGCGTCTGGTTCTGCCAGGAGACCGCGAAGGCGAAGCTGGGGCACGCCGTCCCGCGCGTGAAGGCCCGCATCCGCGGCATGAAGGGCGGCCTGTCCGGCGGCACCGCGGCCAGCGGCGCGGCCACCATGGCGGCGATCCAGAAGGATCCGTCGCTGCTGGCGATCATGATGAGCCCGTTCGGCCTGACGCCGGGCTTCGAGGGACCGCCGCAGCCTCCCGGCCAGACGCCGGAGGAGGACCCGGACGTCGGCCCCGTCTCGCCGTTCATGATGGCGGTGATCAACAGCAAGAACGTCCACCGTTCGAACCTGCTGATGGGCCACCCCTACGGCCGGGACTTCGTCTACGACGAGATGGCCATGGGGGCGCCGGGCTCGGGCGGCCCCGGCTTCACCGACCTGGGCTCGATCCCGGGCGGCCCGCCGAAGCCGGGCGAGGGGCCCACGAAGGAGGAGCGCGAGACGGGCTTCTACGACATCCTGTTCATCGGCATCGACCGCGACGGCCGCCAGGTGCGCGTGGCGGTGAAGGGCGACATGGACCCCGGCTACGGCTCCACGTCCAAGATGCTGGCCGAGACCGCGATCGCTCTGGTGCGCGCCCCCGACGTGCCCGGCGGCGTGCTCACCCCGGCCGCGGCGCTCCAGGGCCGGCTGGTCGAGCGGCTGGAGGCGAACGCAGGCCTGAGCTTCGTGGTGGAGGGCTAGCCTCCGCCGCCGCTGCGGGCCTGCGCCAGCTTGCGCAGGTTCTCCTCGTGGTCGTCGCGGCTCAGCTTGTAGGTGGTCATCACCGCGATCATCGCCAGCCAGATCGCGAGGATCGTCGGGACGTAGAGCGCGCCGAACCGCCACAGCGTCTCGTCCGACACCTGGTCCGGGGACGCGCCGGCCGGGAAGCCCGCGAAGGTGAGCACGAAGCCCGCGGCGATCACGCCCACGCCCTGCACCGCCTTGCGGATGAAGGTGGACGCCGCGAAGAACAGGCCCTCCGAGCGGCGGCCGGTCCGCAGCTCGGCCTGCTCCACCAGGTCGGCCAGCATGGACGACGACAGGATCTGGAAGCAGATGATCAGGCCGGTGTCGATCATGGTGGTCGCCACCACGATGGGGAAGTTGAAGCCGGGGTCGTCCGGCAGCACGCCGATGAGCTTCAGGGTCACCGGCAGCGGGTTTCCGAGGAAGGCGACCAGCCCGATGATGATCGCGCCCCGCTTCTTGCCCAGGGTGCGGGTGATGTAGGGCGCCATCACCGAGCCGATGATCGCCGAGCCGAAGACGCTGATCGTCACCCAGCCGATCTGCTGCGGATCGAACCGCCAGAAGTAGATGCTGAAATAGAAGGCCAGCGCCGCCGACAGGCCCGTCGCCACGGCGCCCAGCAGGGCGGCGAAGAACAGCGAGACGAACGAGCGGTTCACCAGGGTCTCGATGATCTCGCGGAACACCGTGCTCAGCGTCATGCTGCGCTTGGGCGGCGGCGGCTTCAGGTGCCGGATGCGGGCATGGGTGCCGCCGGCCGAGACGATGATCGCCAGAAAGATCAGGGCCGAGGCGATGATCCCGTAGAGCTCGTAGGCCTCGCGGTTGAACCGGCCGTCGGGGATGGTCGCCGTCACGAACATGGGGAACAGCGCCATGAACATGAGCACCGACATCACGTTGCCGCCGGTCCAGCCGAAGTAGAACCGGAAGCTCAGCAGTGAGCTGCGCTGGTCGTAGTCGTCGGTCAGCTCGGGCGCGAGCGCGGAACTGGGCGTCTCGTAGAAGGTGATGAACGTGCGGATCAGCACGGCCATGACCAGCAGGTAGACGAACAGCGCCTGGTCGGACCAGCCCTGCGGCGGGTTCCACATCAGGAAGTAGGTCGCCGCCACGGGGATGGCCGAGGCGTACATGAAGGGGTGCCGGCGGCCGAACCGGGAATGGAAATTGTCGGACCAGTAGCCGACGATCGGATCGCTGAGCGCGTCGAGGACCAGCGCCGTGGTGATCGCCAGGCCCACCAGCCGCGCGTCGACCCCGATCACCTGGCTGTAGAACAGCAGCAGGAAGTAGTTGAAGCCGTTGTCCTTGACCCCATAGGCCACCGAGCCGAAGCCATAGGCGAGCTTGGTCCAGATCGTAGGCGGACCGGGTTGCGCGCCTGAAGCCGCCTGAGCGCGGCCAACAGCTTCCGTCATGCTTCCTGCCCTTATGGTCGCTCCCGCTGGCGGCGGGTTGGCGCGCATAGTCCGGGCGGCCGGCGGACTTGTAAACCGGTTGCTCAAATTCCGCGGCGCGCCGAGCCGGCGCGGGCAAGGCGCTACATCAGGCCCAGCGCCTTGAGGCTGGCGACCCCGTCGCGCCCGACGACGAGGTGGTCGTGCACGGAGATGCGCATCGGCCGCGCCGCGTCCACGATCTGGCGGGTCATCTCGACATCGGGCGACGAGGGCGTCGGATCGCCGCTGGGGTGGTTGTGGACCAGGATGATCGCGCTGGCCGACAGTTCCAGCGCGCGGCGCACCACCTCGCGGGGGTAGACCGGCGCGTGGTCGACCGTGCCGCGGTTCATGACCTCGTCGGCGATCAGCTGGTTCTTCTTGTCGAGGAAGAGCACCCGGAACTGCTCGCGGGCCTCGTGGGCCATCGCCGTCTTCACGTAGGCGAGCAGGGCGGTCCAGGACGAGATCACGGTGCGGCGCGCCACCTGCTCGCGGGCGGTCCGCAGGCCCGCCTCGTGCAGCAGCTTCAGGTCCAGCGCCAGCGCCTCGCCGACGCCGCGGACGGTGCGCAGCTCCTCGGCCGTCGCGCCCAGCACGCCGCCCAGCGACCCGAAGCGGGCGAGAAGCTGCTTGGCCAGCGGCTTGACGTCGCCGCGGGGGATGGAGCGGAACAGGAAGAGCTCAAGCACCTCGTAGTCGGGCAGCGCCGCCAGCCCGCCGGCCTCCGCCCGCTCGCGCAGCCGCTCACGATGGCCGGCGTAGTGCGGCTTCGGCTCGGACGTGGGCCGCCCGCGCCAGAGGTCGGGCTGGGCGGCGGCGTCTTCGACAGCGAACGGTCGGGCCATGGCGCCGCCAGTTGTTCCGCAAACGTTCCAGCTTGGCAAGCCCCCGTTCGGGGGAGGACGACGCACCCGCGCCGCCGCATCCTCATGATCGGGCGAGGGGTGCGGGGCATGAAGCTGACCACGGTGTTCTCGGTGATGGCCGTCGCCCTCGCGATGGTCCTGGTGATCGCCGCCGCCTAGCGGGGCGCCGGCCGGCGCCGTGCCGCCGCCTCAGCGCATGGTCACCCGGATCGCGTTGTCGTCCGAGGCGCGGTCGATCTGCTTGTTGTAGGGATCCACGCCGGCGAACTTCGGCGGCTTGTCCACCGTGACCGTGATCGTCTGCACGCCCGTGCGCAGGCCCACCGGGCGGAAGGCCAGCACGTCCTTGCGCCCGAAGCCGGGCTGGCCGGGCTCGGCCGTGAAGACGCCCAGGTCGAATACCTCGTCCTTGGCGAGCGCCACGGCGGTCTCCTTGCCGGCGCCGTCCGCGTAGAGCTTCTTGGCCTCGACCGTCAGGGTCACGTCGTAGCGGCCGTCGGGGCGGCGGCGCGCCTCGGCGGTGCGGGTCTTCAGGTCGTAGAGGGTGATCTTCTCGAAGAGGTCGGTGATCAGCTGCTGGGCGGCCGGGTCCGCGCCCGCCTCGGCCCGCAGCGCGTCGATCAGGTCCTGCGAGCGGGGGTAGGGGGCGCCCTTGAAGGCGTACTGGCGCAGCAGCCGGCGCAGCGCCGCGTTGACCTTCGCCTCGCCCATCCGGTCGCGCAGCAGGTACATGACCAGCGAGCCCTTGCGGTAGTGGATATAGGGCTGGTTCTCGACGCGGTTGAGCGGCAGCTCCTCGACCAGCTCGCCGCCGCGCGCGCTGAGGTAGCGGTCCAGCTCGTACTTCAGGAACTTGCGGATCCCGTCGGCGCCGTAGGTCTTCTCCATGACGATCAGCGCCGAGTACTGGGCCAGCGTCTCGGAGAGGCTCGTGGCGCCCTGCATGTCGGCGCCGATGATCTGGTGCGCCCACCACTGGTGGGCCAGCTCGTGGGCCGTGACGTAGGTGACGTAGTCGATCTTGTCGGGCTTGGTGGTGTCGGCCACGAACCCGATCGTCTCGGAGTAGGGCATGGTGTTGGCGAACGCCTGGGCGAAGCGGGCGTAGCCGGGGAACTCCAGGATCCGCGCCTGGCGGAACTGGTAGGGGCTGAAGTTGGCCTGGAAGTAGTCGAGGCCCGTGCGCAGCGACGCCAGCATCTTGTCGACGTTCCAGGGGTGCTGGGCGTCGTAGTAGATCGCCAGTTCCACGCCCTTGTAGGTCTCGCGCCTGATCTCGTAGCGCGCCGACTGCACCGAGAAGAAGTTCAGCACCGGCGCGTCGGTGCGGTAGCGGATGGTCCGGCGGCCCTGGCGGGTGTCGTCCGAGATGCGGTAGCCGGGCGCGACGGGGGTCTGGTCGGCGTCGGTGGTGATGCGGATGTCGGCGTTCACCCAGTCGGCGTCGGCGATGTAGTTGCGCCGGGTCGCCGACAGGTCCTCCAGCTTCGCCGGGCGCAGCTCGGGGACCAGGCCGTACTTCTTGCGCTTGGTGCGGTCCTGCAGCAGGCGGCCGCGGTCCATCCCCACCACGGGCCCGAACTCGTAGTTGTTGACGAAGGTCCCGTTCTCCACGACCCGCGTCATGTTCCCCGAGTTCCTGAAGCCGGTCTGGCCCATCGCCGTCTGGAACGACAGCACCGTGCGCTCGCCGGGCTGCAGCGGCCGGTCGAAGGTGAAGACGCGGTAGTTGTAGCGGTCGTACGTCCGGACCTTCGAGGCTCCGTTGACGCTCATCTGCAGGGCCTTGGTCTCGCGGTCGAGCCGCGCGTGCAGCTCGCGCACCGGCGCGCCCGTGTCGTTGATCAGGTGGTAGACGCCCTCGACGATCAGCTTCGGCGCGCGGGGGTAAATCTCGACCTCCAGCTGGACGTCGGTGACCGACGGCTGCGGCAGGGTCTCGTACTTCAGGAACGCCTTCTCGTAGTCGGCCAGCCATTCCTCGTCGCTGATCCGCGTACGGTACTCGTTCTGGATGTTGGTGTTGTGGAAGATGAAGCCGCCGAGGCCGACGAAGGCCACGAGCGCGCCGCCCGCGACCACCCCTGCGCCGCCGCGGAGGCGCCGCGGGAGCTGGCGCAGGCGGGTCGACAGCCGGGCCTCGCGGCCGCGCGGCCACAGGGCGTAGGCCAGCGCCACGAGGAGCACCGCGAACGCCGTCCAGTAGGCGCGGAACCAGGCCGCGATGGCGGCGAAGTCGCCCTGGCCGTTCATGTCCGACAGCGGCTCGCCGTTGAAGCCGGGATACGCGGGCCTGCCGCCGTAGAGGTAGAGCGCGTGGTCGAGGCCCAGCCTGGGCAGCACCAGCCGGCCCACCAGGATCAGGATCAGGACGCCCCAGCCGGCGAACTTGTTCGGCGACAGCGCCTGGACGACCACGGCCAGCACCGCCAGCAGCGACCAGTCGATCGTGCTGGGGATCACGTACCAGAACAGGTAGCGGTCAGGATGGATCTGGGTGAAGCCCTGGCCCAGCTGCACCAGCATCCCGGTCAGCGCCGCGACGCTCATCATCGACAGCATGACGAGGCAGATCGCCACCACCTTGGGGATCAGCAGCGCCCAGTCGGGCAGGGCGCTGGCGTCGATCAACTCCTGGGTGCGGCGTTCGCGGTCGCGCCACACGAGCTCGCCGGCGTAGTAGATCGCCACCACCCAGACCAGGATCACGAAGCTGCCCTGCAGCACCTCGATGACCCAGCGCGTCACGGGGTAGAGCGCCGCCCCGTCCAGCTCGCCGCGCCCCAGGAGGTTGCCCAGGGCGTTGAACACGCCCAGCAGCAGCAGGACCAGGAATGCCGGGCTCTTGAACGTCTGGCTCACCTCGAACCGCATCTGCTCCCAGAACTGCACGGTCGCGGTGAAGGTGTTGAAGCGCGGCCGGGCCAGCGGGCGCTGCCCGGGCCGGGGCGCCGGCGCGGCCGCCTCGCGCCGCTCGGGCGCGCGCCGGCCGGGCCGGGCCTCGAACCGGTAGCCGAAGTAGGCGCCGGCCAGGGCCAGCGCGCCCAGCGCGCTCCAGGCCAGCCGGTTCCAGAGCAGCGCCCCGCCCAGCGGCGGGATCAGCGTGTTGGCGTCCGCCGCCGTGAAGTACCGCGTGACGAGCTGCAGGGCCGCCGCGCCGAACGGGTCGACCAGGGCCGCGGTCTCCAGCCTCTCGGGGTCGGAGAGGACCACGCTGGCGGTGAGGAAGACGGCCAGGAAGGCCACGGCCGCCACGTAGGTGGCCATCATCGAGCGCGTCACGGTGGCCGCGGCGAAGAACAGCGACGACACCAGGAAGATCGTGGGCAGCGCCACCCAGAAGTAGGCGTAGGCATAGGCCGCCGGCATGACCGGGCCCAGCTTGTCCGGGTCGATCCACCACATGAGCGAGCCCACGGCGTTGCCGAGCGGCACGGCCAGGAACAGCAGCAGGATCGCGCCGAAGGCGCCGGTGAAGCGGCCGAACAGGTAGTCGAACTTGCTCAGGCGCGAGGACCGGACGAGCGGCCCGAAGCCGGTCTCCTCGTCGCGGGTGACCACGTTCGCCACGAACGCTGTGGAGGCGAACATGAAGATCGTCGCCATGGTCGCCGTGGTGTAGGCGATGGCGACGGGCGCGTTCTTGTGGATGTTGCCGGGCGCCCCGATGTTCAGGTTGTCGGTCGCCACCGCGATGTACGGCATCAGGAAGAACACGACCGCGCTGATCCAGAAGATCGGCTGCCGAAGCTGGTAGCGCAGCTCGAAGGCCGCGATCTTGCCGAACATGCTGCGACCCGGTCCTAGGCGGCGAGGCGGCGCGAAGCGGCCAGGGTGGAGAAGTAGACGTCTTCCAGGCCGCCCTGCACGGCGGCGAAGCCGTCGCCGGGGTCGCCGTCGGCCAGGACGTGCACCACCAGGCGCCCGCCCGAGAGGCGGGTGGAGATCACGGCGTGACGGGCCTGCTCCGCGGCGAGGTCCTGCCGGTCGATGGTCTTGCGCCACACGCGGCCGTCGAGCTCGCGGATGAGGTCGGCCGGCGCGCCGTCCTTGAGGATCCGGCCACCCGCCAGCACCGCCATCTTCGGACAGAGGTCCGACACGTCGTCGACGATGTGGGTGGAGAGGATCACCACCACGTTCTCGCCGATCTCGGCCAGCAGGTTGAGGAAGCGGTTGCGCTCTTCGGGGTCGAGGCCGGCGGTGGGCTCGTCGACGATGATCAGGCTGGGCTGGCCGATCAGCGCCTGGGCGATGCCGAACCGCTGGCGCATGCCGCCGGAGTAGCCGGCCACGGCCTTCTTGCGCACCTCCCACAGGTTCACCTGCTGCAGCAGGGTCTCGACGGTGTCCTTGCGCTCGCCGCGGTCCGCGATCCCCTTGAGCACCGCCATGTGGTCGAGGAGCTCGACGGCCGAGACCCGGGGATAGACCCCGAAATCCT
Organism: Phenylobacterium sp.; assembly: GCF_016793225.1. Taxonomy (GTDB): domain Bacteria; phylum Pseudomonadota; class Alphaproteobacteria; order Caulobacterales; family Caulobacteraceae; genus Phenylobacterium. Next base: position 9,630 of record NZ_JAEUMN010000192.1, on the reverse strand, counting down.
GCGGCAGGTAGCCGAGCGTGCGGCGGAGCGCCTCGGGGGTGGCGATGACGTCCACGTCCCCGAACTGGATCGCGCCGCTGGTGGGGGTCTGCAGCGTGGCGATGGTGCGCATCAGCGTCGACTTGCCGGCGCCGTTCGGGCCCAGCAGGCCGAACATGCCCTTGCCGATCTCCAGGTCGACTCCGTCGAGCGCGCGCGTCCCGTTCGGATAGACGTGCGTCAGGCCCTTGATGAGAAGCATAGGCTCACCTTCACCCCCGTCCCTTGCGTCCGAAGCTGCCCCCTGCGGACCGGGGGAGCAAGTGAGGGATGTGTAACGTTCCGCCGTCCGTTACGGCCTCGAGCCTCAGAGGATCTCCAGCGGCGCCTTCCAGGGATCGCCGCGGTAGGCCTTGCGGGCGGCGTCGCGGTGCGCGGCCGCGCCGGCGCGGTCGGCCTCGGCCAGGATGCGCAGCGCCAGGCCATCGTGCGGCCACTCCACCAGGCTCGCGCGGGCCTCGCGGGCGGCGTCGTCCAGGCGGCCGGCCTTCAGGTGCGCGGCGGCCAGGCTGCGCCGCACCGGGTACCACCACCGCGGCGGATCGAAGAATCGGATGACCGGATAGGCCTTCTCCTGGGCCGCCGCGGCCCGCTGGAAGTGGGGCGCGGCGGCGTCTGGGCGGCCGGCGGCCATTTCGGCCCGGCCCAGCAGAACCTGCTCGGCGATCTCGGCGATCTCCATCTCGCGGCCGTAGTCGTTGAGCGGCCCGGCCTTGGCCAGGGCGGCGATGGCGGCGGCCTCGCGGCGGATGGCGCGCACGTTGCGGCGGGCCGCGTAGGCCTCGCCGCGGGCATAGTGGCGGTAGATGGCCAGCACGCGGGGATCGTCCTTGCCGGCGGGGACCGCTAGCGCGCGCTCGGGGGCGTAGCGGGCCAGGGCGACCAGGCTGCGCGCCCGCGAGATGACCCGGCTGCGCTCGGGCGCGTCGGCCGGGAACGCCTTCTCCGCGTGGTCGGCGTACTTGAGCGCGAGCGCGTCGTCGCCCGCCATCAGGGCCCCGCCCAGGCCGAAGAGGTAGTTGTGAAGGTAGTAGCGCTGCGCCAGCGACCCCGAGGTCGGCAGCAGCGGCTGGGTCTCGACGTCCACCTTCAGCGCCCGTGCGTTGCGCAGCGCCACCTCGTCGTAGTCGCCCACGCGCATGAGGGTGTGGGTGCCCATGTGCACGAGGTGGCCCGAGCCGGGCGCCAGGTCGGCCAGGCGCTCGGCATAGGCCAGGGCCCTGGGTGCGCGCCCGGCGAACTCGGTGGCGTGGATGTAGTAGTGGATGGCCGCCGTATCGTCCGGCTTCTTCGCCAGGACCCCTTCGATCAGCGCGATGGCCGGCTCAACGCCCGCGTAGTTCTCCTGCCGCGCGGGGATCAGCATCGCGTGCGCCGCCAGGTTGGCGATCATGTCGTCGTCGGGCGCGGCCTTCAGGTACGGCTCCAGCGCCGCGGCGAAGGCCATCTCGCGGCCGCCCTTGGGCTCGGTCTCGGCGTAGCGGACCGTCAGGGCCTCGGCGAGGGCGCGGGCGCGGGCGTCCCCCGGCCGGGCGAGCCGCACCGCCCGCTGCGCCTCGGCCAGCGCCGCCGCCCGGTCCGCGGGCGTCATGCCGGTGTTCAGCGTGGCCCCCAGGGACAGCGCCACGCCCGAGGCGCACAGGCTGCAGGTCGGGTCCGCCGCCGCGGCGCGGGCGAACGCGGCCTTGGATTCGTCGTGGGCGAAGGCGTGGTACTGGTTCATCGCCTGGTTGAACCAGGCCTCGGCCTCGGGCGTGGCGCCGTCCACGGCGATGCGGGCGTTGCCGAAGCCCGCGCGCATCACGCCGGTCGCCGAGCCGCCGGCGGCGCCGGGCGTGTCCTCGGCCCCGCAGATGAACCCGATGCCCAGGACGGTCGGGTCCAGGTTCGCGCCGCCCAGGACGCTGGGCGTGGCGGCGATCATGGCGGCGCAGGCGGCGACGGCGAGCTTCATGGCGCAAGCGTCGCCCTATTGCGCGGCCCTGTCCAGAATCCGCGGGTCGGCGGCGGTCAGGCGCTCTGGATCGGCGGCCGGAACTGGCCCGTCGGCGAGGCGGTGAAGACCTCCACGCCGTCCTCGGTGACGCCGACCGAATGCTCGCACTGGGCCGAAAGCGACTTGTCGCGGGTCACCGCCGTCCAGCCGTCCGACAGCAGCTTCACCGGATGCTTGCCCAGGTTCACCATCGGCTCGATCGTGAAGAACATCCCGGGCCGCAGCAGCTCGCCCGTGCCCTTGTGGCCGAAGTGCAGGATGTTCGGGGCGTCGTGGAACACCCGGCCCAGGCCGTGGCCGCAGAAGTCGCGCACCACCGAGCAGCGCATCGATTCCACGTACGACTGGATGGCCGCGCCGATGTCGCCGGTGCGCGCGCCGGGCTTCACCGCCGCGAGGCCGCGTTCCAGCGCCTCGTAGGTGACGTCGACCAGCCGCTTGGCCCGCGGCGCCACCGCGCCCACGCCGTACATGCGGCTGGTGTCGCCGTGCCAGCCGTCGACGATGACCGTCACGTCGATGTTGGCGATGTCGCCTTCCCGCAGCGCCCGGTCGCCGGGGATGCCGTGGCAGACCACGTGGTTGGGGCTGATGCAGACGGTCTTGGTGTAGCCGCGGTAGCCCAGGCAGGCCGGCAGGGCGCCGTGGTCCAGGATGAACTCGCGCGCCAGGTCGTCGAGACGGCCGGTTGAAACCCCCGGCACGACGTAGGGCGTAAGCATGTCCAGGCACTCGGCCGCGAGCCGTCCGGCCTTGCGCATGCCTTCGAAGCCTTCGGGGCCGTGCAGCTTGATCTGGCCGGTGCGGTATTCCGCGTCGAGGGTGTCGGTCATGGGGTGCTCCGGCGCGCTATGTCGCGATCCTACCACGGAAAATCAACCGCCGATGAACGCCGCGGCCCGATGGCCGCCCGGGCGACGCCGCGGGATGACTCGGGCCTACACCTTCGCCGCCCGGGGCCCCCACGGGGTCATCGCCATGAAGACGACCGAGGCCGCGCCCGCCGTGACCATGCCCGCGGCCACGAGGGCGAAGAGCGTCCAGGCCGGCGCGTCGTGGGTCACCAGCAGCCATCCGCCGATGGCGATCACGATCAGGCGCAGGGTGCCCGCCAGCAGCGGTCCGCCGATCCGCCCCGCGCCCTGGGCCGAGAAGTAGAGCGCCAGGTTGAGCCCGAAGAAGAGGAAGGCCGGACCGGCGACCCGCAGATAGAGCTCGGCGGCGGCGGCGACGCCGGGATCGCGGGTGAAGATGCTGACCCAGAGCGCCGGGAACAGGGCGAGGAGCACGCCGATCACGCCGAGCCCGGCACCGCCCATGGCCCCGGCCGTCCACGCCACGCGCCGCGCCCGCGCGACCTGCCCCGCGCCGATGGCGATGCCCACCATGGGCAGGGACGCCACGCCCACCGAGAAGGCGATGGGCACCAGCAGGAACTCGAGCCGCGACCCGATGCCGTATCCGGCGAGGGTCTCGGTGCCGAACCGGGCGGCGATGGCGGTGAGGATCAGGATCGCGCCCACCGTCTGCAGCGGCGACAGCAGCGCGGGGCCGCCCACCCGCAGGATGTCGGCGAAGGCGTCGCGCCGGAGCGGCCCCAGCAGGGTCAGCTTCACCCGGGCGCGCGGGGTCTTCAGCAGCCAGAAGAAGGCCGCGGCGGACAGGACGCCGGTCAGCGCCTGGCCAAGACCCACGCCGATCAGGCCCAGCGCCGGGGCCGGGCCCCAGCCGAAGCAGAGCGAGCCGCCCACCAGCACCTGCAGTCCGGCGCCCGCGATCATCACCATCGAGGGCCGCGTCATGTCCCCCGACGCCCGCAGGACCGAGGCCAGGATGTTCACCAGCCAGACCGCGACGGCCACCGAGAACACGACGCCGGCGTAGGCGGTGGCCAGCTGCAGCGTCTCGCCCCGTCCGCCCAGCAGGTGGAACACCGGCGCCCCGAACACCGCCAGCCCGACCGTGAACACCGCGCCGAAGCCGAGGGCGATCACCGCGCCGTGCCGGGCGAGGTCCTCGGCCCGGGCCACGTCGCCCGCGCCGATCGCCCGCGCGATCGCCGAGGAGACTCCGCCGCCCATCGCGCCCCCGCTCATCATCCCCATGAGCATGATCAGCGGCAGCACCAGCGCCGCGGCCGCCAGCGGCTCGGGTCCCAGCGCCCCGATGTAGGCCGTCTCGGCGATCGACACCGCGGTGGTCGCCAGCATCCCGATCAGGTTCGGCGCCGCCATCCGCGCCAGCGTGCTGGCGACGGGGGCGGTGAGCAGCGGATGCGGATCGGTGGTCATGCGCCAAGCTAGACCGCTTGCCGTAACGTCCGCCCACGGGGGAGACCTGGGCAGGCGCTGAGGAGGTGGAGTCTCTGCGTCCTCTGCGGTCGACCGCGCCTTCGCCGCCGGCAGGCCACCGGACCCAGCCGTCATCCCGCGGCTTGGCCGCGGGACCCCTCCGTCCGCTTGCGGGGCGGGCGGGATGGGCGCCCGTGCGCGCCCGGCCCCTCGAAGTCCGCCGCCGGCATGGATCCCGCGGACGAGCCGCGGGATGACGGGGGAGACGGGCGACGCCCCCTAGGCGTCCCCGGTCCAGGGCACGCGGTCGGCCAGGGCGACGCCGCCGGGCGTGATGGCGCAGCGGTAGGCCAGTACCTCGACGCCGGCCGCGGCGGCTTCGGTCAGGCCTCGGGCGTAGGCGGGATCCAGGTCGTGGCAGGCGGCGAAGGCGTCGCAGTCGGTGCGCTGGACCACGAACAGCATCACCGCCCGCTCGCCGGCCGCCACCATGGCGGTCAGCTCGCGCAGGTGCTTGAGCGAGCGCGCCGCCACGCAGTCGGGAAATTCCGCCAGCGTCCCTTCGCGCCGCAGATGGCAGTTCTTCACCTCCAGCCAGCAGCGCGGCCGATCCGGGTGTTCCAGCAGGAAGTCGACGCGGGAGTTGGCGCCGTACCTGACCTCGCGCCGGTGCGTGGCATAGCCGGCCACCTCGGGGATCGCTTCGGCCGCAAGCGCCTCGGCGACGATGCGGTTGGGGTGCAGGGTGTTGATCCCCACGAGGCCGCCATCGGCCTCTACCAGTTCCAGGGTGTGGGCCAGCTTGCGCTTGGGGTCGTCCGACGTCGAGAGCCAGGCGCCGAGCCCGGGCGTGTTCAGCCCCAGCATCGCGCCGGGGTTGGGGCAATGGGCGGTGACCGGGGTCCCGTCCTCCAGGACCACGTCGGCGAAGAACCGCTTGTAGCGGCTGACCAGGGTCCCGCGGACGAGGGGCGAGGGAAAGTCCATGCGCCCTGGTGCTTGAACTCGCCCGGACGCTCAAGCCATATCGCGGCCATGGCTGAGACTCCTCCCGACCGCGTCACCTGCGCCGTTCTGATCATCGGCGACGAGATCCTGTCGGGGCGGACGCAGGACACCAACCTGCGCGACATCGCCCGCTACCTGAACGTCATCGGCGTCGACCTGGCCGAGGCGCGGACGGTGCCCGACGTGATGGAGGAGATCGTCGATGCGCTGAACGCGCTCCGGTCCCGCTACGACTACGTCATCACCACCGGCGGCATCGGGCCCACGCACGACGACATCACCGCCGACGCCGTGGCGCTGGCCTTCGGGGTGGAGCTCGAGGAGCACCCCGAGATCATCGAGATGATGACCCGCCGCTGGGGCCAGGAGCTGAACGCGGCGCGCCGGCGGATGGCGCGGGTGCCGGTGGGCGGCGACCTGGTGAAGAACCCGGTCCAGGGCCCGCCGGGCTTCACCATCGGCAACGTCTTCACCCTGGCCGGCGTGCCCACCATCATGCGCGGGATGCTCGAGGATGTGGGGCCGCGGATGCGCGGCGGCCGCCCGACGGTGTCGCGGACCGTGCGCGTCGAGGGCTCGGGCGAGGGCGTCATCGCCGCGCCCCTGGAGGCGGTCGCCAAGGCCCATCCGGACATGAGCCTGGGCAGCTATCCGTTCTTCGGACCCGACGGCTACGGGTCGAACCTGGTCGTGCGCAGCCGCGACGCCGAGGCGCTCTCGAGCGCGGTCGCGGAGCTCGTCGCCGCCCTGCGCGGCGCCGGCATCGACAACGTACGGGAGATCGATGTTGCCTGACCACCGCGCGGTGGTAAGCCTGAGGCTGCGGGCGAGGGCCCGCCTCCAGGAGTAAAGCCGATGATTTCCCTCGTTCTGGCGGCCGCCCTGTTCGCCGCCGCCGAGCCCGCGGCCCCCGCCGCGACGGCCGCCGCCCCGCCCACGAAGTCCGACAAGGCGAAGGACCCGAGCGCCCAGGTCTGCAAGCGCGAGGCCGTCCTCGGCAGCCGGATGAAGCAGCGCGTCTGCATGACCCAGGCCGAATGGGACCAGCGCCAGCGCGACGACCGGGAGATGCTCGACAAGGCCCAGAGCGCGAAGTCGTTCCAGGGCAACTGAGCCGCGGCCCGCGGCTCATCCACAGGCTGGCTCTTCCGCCTGTGGATAACATGTGCATGATGCGCGCCGGAGGGGGCGCGGCCGACGCTGCGCCGGCATAGCCGAGGGCGTACGCGTGAAGACGCTTGCCGTGATGTCCCGCAAGGGCGGGGCGGGAAAGACGACCGTCGCGGTCAACCTCACGCTCGCCGCGCGCGCCATGGGCGTGCGGGCCGTGCTCGCCGACGCCGACCCCCTGCGCAGCGCCCACGAGGTGCTGAAGGGCCGCGAGGAGGCCCCATCGCTGCTCTTCGAGACCAGCGCGTCCAAGCTGTTCGCCCTGACCGAGGCCTGCCGGCGCTCGGGCGTCGAGCTCCTGATCATCGACACCCCGGCGGCGCCCGAGGCCGACGTGGCCGAGGCGGTGAAGGTGGCCGACCTTTGCCTGGCGGTGGCGCGGCCGACCTACCTGGACCTGGCGGCGGCGGTGATGTCGGTGGCCGTGATCCAGCGCCTGGGCCGCGAGGGGCAGATCGTGCTGAACCAGTGTCCCCCGGCGCGGGCCGGCGTGGAGCCGCCCTCGGTGCTGAAGGCCTTCGAGGCGCTGCGCTTCGCCAACCTGCCGGTGGCCGCCATCGCCATGCGCTCGCGCATGATCTACCAGACCGCCTTCGCCCAGGGCCGCTCGGTGCTCGAGATCGACGCCGAGGGCTCGGCCGCCCGCGAGGTCCGCGCCCTGTTCGGGCAGGTGTGGAAGCGGATGAGCGGCGAGCGCCCCGCGCCCATGCGGACCGCGAACGACGACCTGGGCGCCGGCCTGCGCCTGCGGCCCGCCTGACGCATTCGCCCGACAGGGCCGCTTGACCGACGTCGCGGCGCCCGCGACTAGTCCTCCCCAAATCGCGGGAGGATCCTTCAAGATGACGTTCAAGCCCTTCGACCTGACCGGCAAGGTGGCGCTCGTCACCGGCGGCAACGGCGGCATCGGGCTCGGCATGGCCGAGGGCATGGCGCAGGCGGGGGCGAAGATCGCCGTCTGGGGTCAGAACCCCGACAAGAACGCCCAGGCCGAGGCGCGCCTGAAGGCGCACGGCGTCGAGGTGCTGGTTCAGAAGGTCGACGTCGCCGACGAGGCGTCGGTGGTGAAGGGCGTGGCCGAGGTGCTCGAGCGGTTCGGCCGCATCGACTTCTGCGCCGCGAACGCCGGCATCGGCGGCGGCGGGGCCTTTGAGGAGATGACCACCGAGCGCTGGCGCCGCGTCACGACCGTGAACCTGGACGCCGTGTTCTGGACCTTCCGCGAGACGGTGCGCCACATGGTGGAGCGGGCCAAGGCCGGCGATCCCGGCGGCTCCCTGGTGGTGACGTCCTCCACCTCGGCCATCCACGGCGCGCCGCGGAACGAGGCCTACGCCTCCACCAAGGGCGCGGTGCTGTCGATGGTGCGCGGACTGGCGGTGGAGTACGCCCGCTACGGCGTCCGGGCGAACTCGATCCTGCCCGGGTGGATCGCCACGGACATGACCGCCGCCTCGCAGAAGTGGGACAAGTTCAACGACAAGGTCATCGGCCGCGTGCCCATGCGCCGCTGGGGCGAATGGGAGGACTTCGCCGGCATCGCCGTTTACCTGGCCTCGGACGCCTCGAAGTTCCACACCGGCGACAGCTTCGTCATCGACGGCGGCTACACCATCTACTGAGAGATCCGTCGTCCCCCTTCCTCCGTCGAGGAGGAAGGCATCGAAAGGAGCCAGACTTGGCCGACCGCTACGCCCGCTACCAGCGGCTGAAGTTCGAGCGCCCGGCGCCCGGCGTGCTGCGCATCGTCATGAGCAATCCCGGCAAGCTGAACGCCGCGGACGAGGTGATGCACCGCGAGCTCGCCGAGATCTGGCGCGACGTGGACGCCGATCCCGACACCCGCTGCGCCATCCTGACGGGGGAGGGGACCGCCTTCTCCGCCGGAGGCGACTTCGGGATGATCGAGCAGATCGTCGAGGACTTCGAGGTCCGCGTCCGGGTGATGCGCGAGGCCCGCGACATCGTGCTCAACATCATCGACTGCCAGACGCCGGTGGTGAGCGCCATCCGCGGGCCGGCGGTGGGGGCGGGCCTGGTCTGCGGCCTGCTCGCGGACGTCTCCATCGCCACGCCGGACGCGCGGATCATCGACGGCCACACCCGCCTGGGCGTGGCGGCGGGCGACCACGCGGCCATCGTCTGGCCGCTGCTCTGCGGCATGGCCAAGGCCAAGTACTACCTGCTGACCTGCGACCCGCTGAACGGGGCCGAGGCCGAGCGGATCGGCCTCATCTCGCTGTGCGTGCCCGACGACCAGCTGGACGCCAAGGCCCTTGAGGTCGCCGCCAAGCTGGCGAACGGCGCCACCCGGGCGATCGCCTGGACCAAACATACGCTAAACCATTGGTTGCGTACGGCCGGTCCCACCTTCGACGCCTCCCTGGCCATGGAATTCCTGGGTTTCACCGGCCCCGAAGCCGCCGAGGGCCTCGCCTCCCACCGCGAGAAGCGCAAGCCGGACTTCCTTTCCTGCGCAGCGGGAGAGGGGGACCGCTCGCCGAGGCCGGCCTGAGCCGGCCGTAGAGCGGGTGGTGGAGAGGGCGAGCCTCATCCCGCGACGTCAACATCGGCGAGCCCGAGCGCATTGCACCGCTGGCTTTCCCTCAGTGGGAAGGGAAGGGTCAGCGGCTGCGGCGGGCCGCCTTGATCTCCGCCGCGTCGAGATGGCCGTCCGCGGTGGTGTCGAGCTCGCGGAACCGAACCTCGGCCCGGGCGGTCAGCTCGGCCCGTGACAGCGCCCCGTCGCCGTCGGCGTCGTTGCCCCGGAAGACGCGGTCGACGATCCCCTTCGCGCCCGGAAGGCGGGCCAGCGCCGGCAGCTCGCCCCGGGTGACCCGACCGTCGCCGTTCCTGTCGAACTTCATGGACTCGCCCACGAACCCGCTGCGGTACTCGGCGCGGGTGATCCGCCCGTCCCGGTCGCCGTCCAGCCCGGCCAGGCCCATGGGCTGGGCCGCCGCCGGCGTGGCGGCCAGGAGCGCAGCGGCGAGGGCCAGGGCGGCGCGCATCAGTCGGTGAACACCACGGTCTTGCGGCCGTTCGGCAGCACCCGGTCCTCCAGGAACCAGCGCACGGCGCGGGCCAGCACCCGGCGCTCGATGTCGCGCCCCTTGCGGATGAGGG
>NZ_JAEUMN010000078.1 GCF_016793225.1 Phenylobacterium sp. | reverse complement strand
AAGTCGGGGGCGGATGGAGGACGAGATGATCAAGAACTGCATGCTGGCGCTTGCCGCGGCCGCGCTTCTGGGCGCGCCTGCGCAGGCGGCCGACAAGCTGTCCGCCCACCTGGGCGGCGCGGGCTCGCCGGACACGGACGGCGGCGGCCACGCCAACTTCCAGATCGACACCGCCAAGAACGAGGTCTGCTACGACCTGATGGTCGAGAAGATCGACACGGCGACGGCGGCCCACGTCCACCGCGGCGCCGCCGGGGCCTCTGGTCCGCCTGTGGTTCCGATGAACAAGCCCGGCGCCGACGGCAAGTCGAAGGGCTGCGCCACGGTCGGCGCCGATGTGGTGAAGGACATCCTGGCCAACCCGGCCGGCTACTACGTCAACGTCCACAACGGACCCCACCCGGGCGGCGCGATCCGCGGACAGCTCTCCAAGTAAGGACAGGGCGCGGCGAGAGCCCTACCGCTTCGCGGGCGGGGCTTTCGTCGCGGCGGTCTTCGCGGGCGCGGCCTTGGCCGCCGGGGCGGCGGCCGCCTTCCCGGCCGGCGCGGACGCCGCCGCCGGCGGCAGAACCGGCTCGATCGGCGTGCTGGGCGGGTCCCACGACCCCATGAGGCGGATCACCAGCTTGGCGACGCTCTCGGCGGAAACGACCGAGCCTCCGCCGTAGCCTTCGCAGACCACCTTGAAGGCCGCCTGGGTGTCGTAGCTCTCGGCGGCGGGCCCCCACTCGGGGTTGGGATTCACCTTGCTGACCAGCAGCGCGCCCGAGCGCGAGAACGCGGAGAACTCGCGCCACCGCGTCCGCTGGGCGGCGCAGTCGTATTCGTTGAGCGTCCGCACATAGCCCGGCTGGGGCGGCGTGCCCGACAGGATGTTGCGCTGGACACGCACTTCCCACGCGCGACGGACCGGGCTTCCCGCGACCGTCTCCACGCCCGCGGGATCGAGCACGGTCCAGGAGTCCGCCCCCGACTGGATCACATGGTAGATGCGCGCGTGACCGGCGGTGGGGAGCAGCGCGCCCGTCATCAGGAGGGCGGCAAGGGCGAGCTGGGTCTTCACGCGCGCGAGCTTAGCGGCCGCCGGTCGAGGCGCCTACCGCCCAAAGGCGACGGAACGGCCGGCGCTGATGGCAGTCATGAGGCCTTTTCATCGCCCCCCGCTGGCGACGGAGCCCTCGAACCCCAATGTCCTGCGTCGCCGCGCCGTCAGGAGAAGCCGTGATCGCCCCGCTCTGCCTGAGCTGCCGAGTCCCGATGCAGTCGCTGCACTTCAAGTGCGTGGAACTGGACCTGTGCCCCCATTGCCGGGGCGTCTGGCTGGATCACGGCGAGCTCGAGAAGCTCATGACCTACGCCGCGGGCGAGGGCGCGCCGCCCAGGCGACGGCCGGCGCATGACTGAGCTGGCGGTGCTTCCCCCGCGGTCCGCCCGCCCGGCGGCCGCGCCGCCGGTGCGCCGCCTGCTGCTGGTGGGAAACACGCGCTCGCGGAAGGGCCGGCGCGGCCTCGCCGAGGCGCAGGAGGCGTTGCGGCGCGAAGGCTACGGCTTCGATACCCTGCCGCTGTCGCCCGACCAGGATCTGACGGCGAGGGTGCGCGGCCGGCGGTACATGGTCGACGCGGTCGCCGTCGCGGGCGGCGACGGGACGCTGAACGCGATCGCGCCGGCGCTTCTGGAGACGGGCCTGCCGCTCCTGGTGCTGCCGACCGGTTCGGCCAACGACCTCGCCCGTACGCTCCGCGTGCCGCCGGCGCTTCCCGACGCGGTGAGGCTGGCGCGGACGGGCGAGCTCCGCACGATCGACGTCGGCTTCGCCAACGGCCGCCCCTTCTTCAACGTGGCCAATATCGGGCTGGGCGCGCTGGTGACGGAGAACCTCGACTCCGGTCTGAAGCGCCGGCTGGGCCCCCTGGCCTACCCCGTCGCCGCCCTGCGAACCCTCCGCCGGGCCCGTCGGTTCACGGCCCGCATCCGCGGCGCCGGCTGGGACGTGGAGGTGCAGACCTTTCAGATCTCCGTCGGCAACGGGCGCTACTACGGCGGGGGAACCCCCATCGAGGCCCAGGCGCAGATCGATGACGGGCAGCTCGACCTCTACAGCCTCGAGGTCTCGGACCTGCTGCGCCTGCTTGCCCTGGCGCCGCGGCTGCGGCAGGGCCGTCAGCGCCTGTCCGCCCAGGTCCGCGTCGGGGCCTGCACCCGCTTCGAGGTGGAGACTCGACGCCGCTGGCCGGTGAGCCTCGACGGCGAGATCCTCACCCACACGCCGGTGACCTTCACCATCTCCCCGCAAGCCGTCCGGGTCTTCGCGCCCGCCGGCTGACGGGTCGCCCGTTCGGGCCGAACGCTTGGAACTGGTTCTCCGGCTCGGGCTCAGGGCGCGTCGGCGACGCCGACTTCCTCGGCGGACACCCCGACCGCACGGCAGATGCGGCGCACCGCCTGCCGTTCGGCCTCGTCGTAGCCGCCATCGGCCATCGCCACCGCGTTGCAGGCCTGCAGCAGCGCGCGCGCCTGGCCGGGATCGGAGCGGAGACGGGCGATCAGCGCCATGCAGACGGGCTCCGCCGTCTCGGGATCCTCGATCAGGGCGTTGAGGAACCGATCGAAGGCGCGGACGACGTGCTCGAGGTCGAGGCGGGTGGAGTCGGCGAGCAGCCGGAGCCGCTCGACCATCTGCCGCCGTTCGTCGTCGGTCGGCCAGCCGTCGGCGCCGGCCACTATGGCGCAGGCCGCCGCCAGGGCGCGCCCGGACTCCGGGGTGCGTCGAAGGGGCTGCTCGGCGCGACCTGTCGCGCGGATGGGGCGGCGCAAGCTGAGGACCGAACTCATTCGGCGGCCATGAGCTGAACCGGCCTTGCGTCGGGCGCCGGCGCCGGCATCAGCCCGCCGAGGTCGGCGCCCCACCACAGGTCGGCCGCCGCCACGTAGGGCGTCCACCAGATCTGGGCCAGGATCAGCCCCTCCATCGTCTGCCGCCGGCCAAACCGCGCGGATTGGTCCTCTCCCTGTCGGAGCTCGATTGTCGGCGTACGTTTCATCGTCCCTCCGGTGTGGCCCGGCGCGATCACGCGGCGCGGGCGCGGCTGCTGGACCGACATCGTGAAGCCGCCCCAAGTCGGCGGCCGCACCAGAGGGGCCCGGTCCCGGAGTGGATTTCAGGCCGCGGCAGGCGCTCCGCAAGGCGAAGGTCGATGAGGAAGCGCCATCGTCGCGAGAAGCAACGCTCATGCTAGCTGAGCAGCCGCGAGGCGGCCCAGGCATAGAGGGGGATGCCCACCAGCAGGTTGAACGGGAAGGTGACCGCCAGGGGCAGGGTCACATAGACCCCCGCGTTCGCCTCCGGCAGCGCCAGGCGCATGGCGGCAGGGACGGCGATGTAGGACGCAGACCCCGCGAGGACCATGAGCATCGTGGCCTCGGCAAGCGGCAGATTGAGCGCAACGCCGATCCCGAGCGCCAGAGCGGCGCCGGTTAGCGGAATGAGGATGCCGAGCCCCACCAGGCGCGGGTGGAGCGCCTTGCCGCCGAGCAGGCTGCGCGACGCGGTCAGCCCCATGTCGAGCAGGAAGAAGCAGAGCGCGCCCTGGAAGATGGCGTTCACGAAGGTGTCGAGCCTGGCCATCCCGGCCGCGCCGGTCAGGGCGCCGATGACGAAGCTGCCGACGAGAACCATCAGCGCCCCGTTGCAGAAGACCTCGTGCAGGGTGCGGCCGGGCGTGGCGGCGGGCGCGGAGCCGGGCGTGCGCCGCGCGAGCAGCAGGCCCGTGAGGATCGCAGGCGTCTCCATGACGGCCAGCACGGCGGCCATGTAGCCGGCCGCCGGCCGCCCCAGCCCGGTCAGGAACTCGCTCGCCGCCGCAAAGGTGACCACCGAGACCGAGCCGTAGGCGGCCGCCGCGGCCGCGGCCGTGGGCGAATCCAGCCGTCCGAGCGTCCGCAGCAACGGGAACAGGGCCAGGGGCGTCGCGAAGCTCAGAAGGAGGCCGGCCGCGCCGGCCGTCAGCATGCCGGCCTCGAACCCGTGGAGCCGGGCTTCGACCCCGCCCTTGAAGCCGATGCAGAGCATCAGGTAGAGGGCCAGCCCCCGCGACACCTGTTCCGGCACCGTGAGGTCCGACCGCACGAAGCCGCCGATGGCTCCCAGCACGAAGAAGAGTGTTCCCGGCGCCACCAGCGCCGCCGCCATTCCCAGGTCCATGGATCCGCCCCCAGCGAAGAAGTGCGCCGCACTACCCCGCCGAGCCGACCGGCCAACCTTGATACTGCACATCGGGATGATTAGCTGGAGCAATCATGCCGAACCGAGCGCAGCGAAACATCAATCTTGATCTGGATCTGATCCGGACGTTCGTCACGATCGTCGAAGCGCAGAACTTCACGCGCGCGGGCGAAAGGCTTGGCCGCAGCCAGTCGGCGGTCAGCCTACAGATGCGACGGCTGGAGGACCAGGTCGGCGCGGTGCTCCTGTCCCGCGACCCGCGGCATGTGGTGTTGACCGAGGCGGGCGAGATCTTCCTGCCGCAGGCGCGCCGCCTGCTTCGCGTCAACGACGAGATCCTCGCAGAGGTGCGGGGCGACGATATCGAGGGCGAGGTGCGGCTGGGCGCGCCCGAGGACTTCGCTACGGTTCACCTGCCCGAGATCCTGGGGCAGTTCGCCCGGCTCCACCCGAAGGTCTCGCTCACGGTCACCTGCGACCTGACCCTGCACCTGCTCGACAAGCTGCGCGAAGGGCAACTGGACCTCGCCCTGGTGAAGCGGGAACCCCTGGGGCCCGACCAGGGCGTCCGGGTCTGGCGCGAGCCGCTGGTCTGGGTCGCCGCGGACAAGAGCGTGCTCGACGCCGCCCCGTTGGCGCCGCTGATCCTGGCCCCCTCCCCCTGCGTCTATCGCAAGCGCGCCATCGCGGCGCTGGAGGCGGCCGGGCGCGCCTGGCGCTGCGCCTACACCAGCCCCTCCCTGGCGGGCCAGCATGCGGCCTTGCGCGCCGGGCTGGGGATCACCGTGCTGCCCCGCGACATGGCGCCGCCGGACCTCACCGTGCTCGGCGAGGCCCAGGGCCTGCCGCCCCTTCCCGACGCCGAGATCGCCCTGCTGCGGGCGCGCGCCGCCGTCCCCACCGCCGCGGTCCGCCTGGGCGAGTACGTGCTGTCGGCGCTCGACCGGCGCCACGCGCTGCACGCCGCCGGCGCGTGAGCGGCGCGCCGGCCCCCGCACGATGACGGCGCGCGATCGGCGCGATCAGCCCGCGCAATGCCCTTGCGCGCGAAGGCGCGGCCCCGACATCAGGAAGGCGCCCCCGGCGCAGGAGACACCGAGATGCGGCATCCGTTGAGCTGGAACGCGGCCCAGGCCGTGGGCGCGGCCCTGCTGGCCCTGGGCGCCTTCCTCGCCTTCGCCGGACGCTCGCGCCGCGGGAAGGCTCGGGATACGCGGGAGCGTTAGGGCTCGCAGCCGCATGGCGGCGGGCCCTGCGACCTCTCCCGAAATCAGAAGTTCACGCGCGCCGTCACGCCATAGTAGCGGTCGGCCTCGCGCGGGATCAGGTAGCGGAAGCTGCCGCCGGGACCGCCGGAGGTGATGGCCGACGGGAAGCTGGTGTCGAACAGGTTCTTGACCTGCAGCATCACGCGATACCGGTCCTCGGGGTCGGCGATGCCGGCCGAGAGGTCGACCAGCGCATAGCCGTCGATGGTGGTGGCGGCGCGAACGGCGGCCGAGGCGTCGAACTGGCTGAGCTGCTTGGACTGGAACGAGCCCTGCGCGCCCAGCAGAACGTCCGCCGGGCCCACGCCGCGGATCCGATAGTCCACCGCGACCGACCCCTTCCACTTGGGCGCGTACGCCAGGGTAGTGCCGGACGGCACGACGCCGGTGATCACGCCGTTGGTGGGCAGCTTGAACTGGTCGACCTTGGCGTCGGTGTAGGCGAGGCCGCCCGAGATGCTGAGGTCTTCCAGGGGCCGGAACAGGACGTCGAGTTCGCCGCCCCGCGTGGAGATCGTGCCCGCATTGGTGAAGCGGGTGACCAGGACGCCCGCGACCACGTCGGGATTGTTGGCCTGGAAGTTGTGGTACTTCGCATAGTAGGCGGCGAGGTTCAGCATGAGCCGCCCGCCCATGAGGGTGTTCTTCAGGCCCACCTCGAAGCTGTCGGCCGTCTCGGCGTCGATGACGTTCGTGCCCGTGGCGGTCAGGTTGTAGAAGACGTTGTAGGCCGGTCCCTTGTAGCCGCGGGAATAGGTGGCGTAGGCGGTCGACGCCTCCGAGAGGTCGAACTGGGCGCCGGCCTTCCCCGACAGGTTCTCGTTGGACGTGGAATCCGCGAAGGGCCCGAAGCTGGGCTGGATGCCCGGCCCCGCCAACGCGGTGACCCGCTGGTGGTAGACCGACAGCTTGTCGGAGGTGAAGCGCACGCCTGCGATCAGGCGGAAGCGCTCGCTGACGTTGATCGTGCCCTGGCCGAACAGGGCGTAGTTCTTGAACACCGACCCGAACGTCGCCGTGCCCGTGGGCGTGGTCACCACCGTGCCCGGCGTGGCGCACGGCGTGATGACCGTGGGGGCGGGCGTCAGGGTGCAGACGATGTCGTTGCGGGTGAAGGTCCGGTCGGTCTCGGCGCGCGAGTAGTAGGCGCCCAGGACGTAGCTCACGGTCTGGTCGGCCGGCGACGTGACCCGCAGCTCCTGGGTCAGGGTGTTGCTGGTCTGCGGCCCGATGTCGTGCAGCTGGTTGAAGCCGACGTAGGCGCGGGGCAGCCAGTCGCCGTCGCGGATCTCGGTATTGTCGTACTCGCGGTACGAGCCGATGTAGGTCACCACGTGCTGGCCCACGTCCCAGTCGGCCTGCAGCGAGACGCCGCCGCTCTTCTCCGTGGTGGCGGTGATCAGGTCCTGGGCCACGCGCCGGGTGCGGTCGCCCCGCGGGGTCGGCAGCACCGTGGCGGTGAGGTTCGTGGGAACCGTGCCGATCAACTCGGCGCAGCAGTCGTCGTCGCTCTCGCGGTAGTCGGCGATCAGCGTCAGGGACAGCGCCTCGCTGGGATCGGCCACGATCATGCCGCGAACGCCCCAGTGCTCGTAGCCGTTGACCCGCGTGTCACGGGTCACGTTGCGGATGTTTCCGCCGTAGGTCCCGTAGAAGGCGGTGAAGCGGCCCTGGACCGTCTCGCTGAACGGCACGTCCACGCCCGCGCGCACGCGGTACTCGCCGCCGTTGGAGAAGGCTCCGCCGTCCACATAGCCCGCGAGCACGTCGCCGGGCCTGCGGGTGACGATGTTGATCACGCCGGCCGAGGTGTTCTTCCCGAAGAGCGTGCCCTGGGGCCCGCGCAGGACCTCGATCCGCTCGACGTCGATGAGGTCGCTGAACGCCTCGCCCGCCCGGCTGTAGACGACCCCGTCCACAACGGTGGAGATCGACGGCTCGCCGGCGATCGAGAAGGTCGAGGTGCCGACGCCGCGGAGGAACAGCGTCTGGTTGATGGTGGTGCCCGACTTCCGGAAGTTCAGCGTCGGCACGAGGTACTGGGCGCTCTCCAGGTTGACGGAGCCGCGCGCCGCGATGGCGTCGCCCGAGACCACCGAGACCGCGGCCGGGACGTCCTGCAGGCGCTCCTCGCGCTTCTGGGCGGTGACCACGATCTCGCCAACGTCGGTCACGCCGTCGCTGTCGGTCTGGGACACGGCCGGACCGGCCGCCGCGATGGCGGCCACGGCGGCGCTGGTGATCAGGATGATCCTCTTCATGTGTCTCCCCCCTTGTTCCTTCTTCTCTCGTTCGTTGTCTGACGCTGTCATACGGACAGCAGGTTCATGATCATTCGGGCGACCGGCTCGGCTTCAGAAGCCCAGTTCGCTCATCTCCACCACGCGCTTCTCGCGGGCGCTGATCTCGGCGGCGGTCCCGATGGCGACGGCCATCAGTCCGTCGTGCGCGGTCACCTCGACTGGGCCGGCGCCGCGCACCGCGGCGTTGAACCGCTGGTGCTCGTAGAAGGTCGAGCCGTGGTGCGTGCCGGCTTCCAGCGCCGTGCGGTCCACGTCCACGATCCGCGACTCGACCCGCTTCGGATTGCGGAATCCGACGCGGGGCGAGAAGACCAGCGCTCCGGTCGGGATCAGGACGTCCAGCCGCCCCGTATCCCCGACCGCGGTGATCTCCTCCTGGTTCTCGGCCCCGTCGGCGAACATGCAGAGGTCCAGCATGGCCCGGACGCCGTTCGCGAAGTCGACGGTGGTGTAGCTGTTGTCGATGATGTCGGGCGTGCGGCCGTCGTAGCGCTCGTCCCGATGGTTCACATCCATGGCGCCCGAGCAGTAGACGCGCACCGCCTCGGAGCGCGTGATCAGCCGCATCAAGTCAAAGAAATGACAACACTTTTCGACCATCGTGCCGCCGGTGTTGCCGGCGAAGCGGTTCCAGTCTCCCACCTTCCGCAGGAAGGGGAAGCGGTGCTCGCGGATGGACAGCATCCGCAGGTCCCCGATCCTCCCGCCGTGCACCTCCTCGATGAAGGCGGCGGCCGGCGGCATGTAGCGGTATTCCATCGCCGTCCAGAACGGCGCGGGGCTTTCGGCCGCCCGCCGCACCACCCAGCGCGCGTCTTCGAGCGTGGTGGCCAGGGGCTTCTCGCAAAGGATCGGCAGCCCGGCGTCGAACAGCGGCTCGAGAACCTCGCGGTGCGTGTGGTTGGGGCTGGAGACGATGACGCAATCGACGTCGCCGCCCGCGGCAAGGGCGGCGCTGTCGGCGTAGGCCTTCGCCAGGTCGGCCCGGTCGCCCAGGGCCTTGCGGGCCCAGCCGAGCGAGGTTTCCACGGGGTCGGCGATGGCCGTCACGACCGCCCCCGGCGTGACCGCCAGGTTGTGGATGTGCTCGACGCCCATCATGCCCGTGCCCACCAGGCCGTAGCGAACCACCTCGGGCAAACGCCTCTCCAGAATTCCATATGACAACGATGACTTATTATGAGCATTCTCCCAGACGGCTCGGCGGGGCAAGCCCAAAAGTTGCGCAGACGACGGCCGGCCAGGATCGAGGGGGAGGCCTGACTTGACGAGCGCCACGCACCCGGTCGGCGGCGAGCCCAGCCTGCGGCTCCGCTGGATGCTCTTCGCCTTCCTGGCCGCGTCCGGCATCCTGGCGCTGGTCGATCGGCAGATCATCTCGGTGCTGAAGCCCGAGATGGCCGCAGAGCTCGGCTGGACGGACGACGACTACGGCACGCTGGGCGCCTGGTTCCAGGGCGCGACAGCCGTGGCGCTGCTCGGCGCGGGGCCGCTGGTCGACAAGCTCGGCGTGAAGTGGGCCAACCCGATCGCGGTGATCAGCTGGAGCGTGGCGGCCCTGTTCCACGGCTGGGCCCACACCCTGGTCCAGTTCACCCTGTGCCGCATCGGGCTCGGCGCCACCGAAGCGGCCGTGACGCCGACGGCGGTGAAGACCATCGCCACGATCTTCCCACCCCACATGCGCTCCACCGGGGTGGGCCTCCAGAACGCCATCGCCAGCTTCGGCGCGATCAGCGCGCCGTTCATCATCCCCATGATCGCCGGCCCCTTCGGCTGGCGCGGCGCCTTCCTGCTGGCCGGCGCGGCCGGCCTTGTCTGGGCGGTCGGCTGGCTGCTGGTGACCCGGAAGGTCAACTTCGGCGACGCCGCCCCGCCGCCCGCGGCCGCTGCGGAAACCCCGCCGCGCGGCGCCTTCTTCCGCGACCGCGCCGCCTGGGCCGTCGCCGGGGCCAAGTTCCTGAGCGATTCGACCTGGTGGCTGCTGCTGTTCTGGATGCCCGACTTCCTGAACCGCCAGTTCGGACTGTCGGGCGGCGACATCGCGGCGCCCCTGGCGCTGGCCTATACAGGCGCGGCGGCCGGCTCGCTGATCAGCGGCACGCTGGCCACGCGCTTCCTCGCCCGCGGCATTTCCGTGAACCGGGTGCGCAAGGTCGCCATGCTGGTCAGCGCGCTGATGGTCCTGCCCATGCCCCTGGCGCTCCAGGCCACCAGCCCGTTCGCCGCGGCCGGCGTGCTGGCGCTGGTCCTCGCGGCGCACCAGGGGTTCTCGACCAATCTTTTCGCGCTCATCACCGACGTCACGCCCAAGGCGAAGATCGGACGGATGACGAGCTTCGGCGTCTTCAGCGGCAACATCGGCGGGATGCTGATCCTGAAGGTGGCGGGCATGGTCCTGGCCGCCGGGCTGGGCTACCTGCCCCTCTTCCTCTTCGCCTCTGTGTCGTACCTGCTGGCGCTCGGCTGGATCCACGTGATGCTGCCGAACATCCGTCTGGTGGACGCCGGCGAGCGTGCGAACCTCCCCGGCGACGGACACGCTGGCGCTTGAGCGGCGGCGGGCCGCTGCGGCGCAGGCTTGAGGCGGCGGCCTCGCCGCGCCTCGGGGCGAAGATCTGAGATCCGCCCCCCCCGGGGGTCGCGGCGGCTAGCCGGCGACCTTGATGGGGAGGAAGGCGGTGCGTCCGTTGCGGTAGACGCCCACGACGACGCTGGTGCGGCCCGCCTTCTTGGCGGCGTCCACCACCGCGGCGAGATCCGTCGCCCCGGCGATGATCCGGCCATTGGCCAGCGTGATCACGTCGCCCCGGCGCAGGCCCTTCGCGCCGGCGTCGGACGCCTGGTCGACGTTCTCGACCAGGGCGCCGCGGACGTCGGCGGGCAGGTTGAGGCGGTTGCGCGCGCCCTCGTCGATGGGCCCCAGCGACATGCCGAGGACCGGCGCCCGCGGCGAGGGCGAGGCGCCCGGCGGCGTCGCGCCGCCGCCGCGCCCGAGGTTGTCGTTCGCCGCCAGTTCGCGCTCGGACGGACGCACGCCCGAGCGGATCTCCACGGTCCGGCGCTTGCCGTCGCGGATCACGTCGAGACGCAGGATGTCGCCGGCGCGCACCCGGGCGACCTGGCGCGTGAGGTCCGAAGAGCTCTTCACGGTGTTGCCGTTCACGGCGATCACCACGTCCCCGATCTGCACCCCGGCCCGCTGCGACGGTCCGCCGGGCGAGATGTCGGACACGATGGCGCCCTTCTGGTCGCCCAGACCCTGGGCCTCGGCCATCTCGGCGGTGAAGTTCTGGATCGTGGCGCCGATGTAGCCGCGCTCGATCTTGCCGCCCGAGATCAGCTGCTTGGTGACCGCCTCGGCCACCTCGGACGGGATCGCGAAGCCGATGCCCACGGAGCCGCCCGAGGGCGAGAAGATGGCCGTGTTGACGCCGATCACGCGGCCGTAGACGTCGAACGTCGGTCCGCCCGAGTTGCCGCGGTTGATGGGGGCGTCGATCTGGATGTAGTCGACGAAGGTCTCGCCGATGTCGCGACCATAGGCCGAGACGATGCCCGCCGTGGCGGTGCCGCCCAGGCCGAACGGGTTGCCCAGGGTGATGACCCAGTCGCCCACGCGCGGCTTGCCGGCGTTCTCGAAGTTCACATAGGGGAACGGGCCGCGCCGACCCTTGACCCTGAGCACGGCCAGGTCCGTGGCCTCGTCGCGGCCGACGACCTCGGCCTCGAGCTCGGTCTCGTCCTTGAGCACGACCTTGATGGTCTCGGCGTTCTCCACGACGTGGTTGTTGGTCACCACATAGCCGTCCGCCGAGATGAAGAAGCCCGAGCCCGACGACTGCTGCGTGGGCAGGCGCGGCTGGCCGCGCTCGGTGCGGCCGCCCGGATCGCCGCCGCCAGGACCGTCGTCGTCGTCCTGCCCGCCCTGCGGCCCGCGCGGGATGATCCCGAAGGGCAGCCCGGGGAACTGACGGAGGTTCGAGGTGTCGACCCGGCTGGTCACGTTGATGGAAACCACCGCCGGCGAGACGCGGTCGACGATGTCGGCGAACGACATCGGAGCGCCCGGGGGCGGGGCGAAGATGGGGGCGGTCGAGGCCTTGATCAGGCCCCCCGGAGGCATTTCGGCATGGGCTGCGGGCAGGCGCATGCCTGCGCCCGCGACGGCGGCCGCCATGACGCCGGCGCCGGCGACGGCGCCCAGGATGTAACCGGTCTTCTTGGAGGTCATCAGCCTTCGTTTCCCTGCGCAGCCCGCGTCTCGCAAGAGACATACTGCGCCCAAACAACCTAGGTGGGATGCACCGAAGTGCAACGTCCGCGCAAATTACTTTGCATCCACCCTTAGGCGCCGCTTCGCGTCCATTTATGGGCGGGAACGTGTCAGGCGCCGTCGTCCCTTGAAACCTGCTGCAACCGCTCGCTTTCCGAGGGGCTCAGCTCGGGTTCCGGCGCCGTCTTGCGCAGGCGCGCGAGGAGCAGCGCCGCCCCCGCGACCACCACCAGGAAGGGCCCGGCCCACAGCAGCAGGTTGCCCGGCGACCACGACGGCGTCAGCAGGACGAACTCGCCGTACCGGTCCGTCAGGAAGCGCTTGATCTCGGCTTCGCTGCGGCCCGCGCTGACCTGCTCGCGGACGATGACGCGCAGGTCGCGCGCCAGTTCGGCCTCGCTGTCGTCTATCGATTCGTTCTGGCAGACGAGGCAGCGCACGTCGCGGAAGATCTCGCGCGCCCTGGCCTCCTGCGCGGGATCGGGAAGACGCTCGGCGGGGTCCGAGGCGGCGGCCAGGCAGAGCACGCCCGCCAGGCCGGCGAGGAGCGCCTTCAGCCTCACGCCTCCTGCTCCCGGCGCCGACGGCCCGCCGCCAGGCGAAGGCGCCGGTCGGAGAGGGACACGAGGCCGCCCGCGGCCATGATGGCCGGCCCCACGAAGATCAGGCTCGCCCAGGGGTTCCAGTAGGCGCGCACCAGGTAGGTCCCGCCCTCGCGCCGCTCCCCCAGCACCAGGTACAGGTGCGACAGCCCGCGGTAGCAGAGGCCCACCTCGGAAGTGGTCTGGCCGCCGGCAGTGTAGAACCTGCGCTCGGGCGTCACCTGGCACACCGGCTGGCCGGCGCGGGTCACGACGATCGTGCCCCGGTCGGCGTCGTAGTTGGGCCCGTTCACCGGCTCGACCGCGGCGAGGCGGACGCTGTAGCCGCCGACCTCGATGGCGCGGCCCACCGGCAGCGCCTCGGCGGCCTCGAGCTTCCACGACGTCTCGAACACGGCGCCGAGCACGAACACGCCCAGCCCAAGATGGGCCAGCGTCATGCCCCAAGCGCCGCGCGGCAGGCCGGTGAACCGCCGCCACGCCTCGGCCGGCGGGACCCGGAAGACCCGCGTGCGCTCGAGGATCTCGGCCAGGGCGCCCGCGATCAGCCAGCCGCCCAGGCCGACGCCCAGCGCGCCCCAGGTGTGGCGCGGCGTGACCAGCACGCCGACCAGCAAGGTGAGGACGACCGCCACCGCCGCGGCCACGGCGAGCCGCCGCAGCGCCGTCGCCCCGTCGCCCCGCTTCCACGCGAGCAGCGGGCCGATCGGCAGCAGGACGAGCAGCGCCGCCATCAGCGGGGTGAAGGTCAGGTTGAAGTAGGGCGGGCCGACCGAGATGGCCTCGCCGGACATCGCTTCGCGGATGAGCGGGTAGAGCGTCCCCAGGAGGACGGTGGCCGTGGCGGCCGCCAGCAGGATGTTGTTCAGCACCAGGGCGCTCTCGCGGCTCACCGGCGCGAACATCCCGCCACGGCCGAGGGTGGGCGCGCGCCAGGCGAAGAGGCTGAAGCCCAGGCCGGCGGTCACGCCGAGGATGATCAAGAGCAGGACGCCCCGCGTGGGGTCGACGGCGAAGGCGTGAACGCTGGTCAGCACGCCCGACCGCACCAGGAAGCCGCCGAGCATCGAGAAACTGAACGCCGCCAGCGCCAGGAACACCGTCCAGCCCGCCAGGGCGCCGCGCTTCTCGGTGACGATGGCCGAGTGCAGCAGGGCGGTGGCGACCAGCCAGGGCATGAAGCTGGCGTTCTCCACGGGGTCCCAGAACCACCAGCCGCCCCATCCCAGCTCGTAGTAGGCCCAGAACGACCCGAGGGTGATGCCGACGGTGAGCAGGCTCCACGCGGCCAGCGTCCAGGGCCGGACCCAGCGCGACCAGGCCGCGTCGACGCGGCCTTCGATCAACGCCGCGACCGCCAGGGAGAACACCACCGACATGCCGACATAGCCGGCGTAGAGAAACGGCGGATGGACCGCGAGCGCAGGGTCCTGGAGCAGCGGGTTGAGCGAGCGTCCCTCGACCGGCGGCTGGGCGACCCGCGCGAGCGGGTTGGAGGCGAAGACCGTGTAGGCGAGGAACACCGTGCCCAGCACGCCCTGCGTCCCCACCGTCAGGGTCCTGAGCCCCTGGGGCAGCGTGCGGCCCAGACCGGCGACCGATGCGCCGAAGCCGGTCAGCGCCAGGCACCACAGGAGCATCGAGCCCTCATGGTTCCCCCACGTGCCGGCGATCCGGTAGAGCAGCGGCTTCTCCGTGTGCGAGTTCATCGCCACGTTGGCCACCGAGAAGTCCGAGACCACGAAGGCGTACATCAGGGCCGCGAAGGCGGCCGCCACGCCGAGGAAGGCCGCAATGGCCGCGCCCTCTCCGGCGCCGGCCAGCACCGCCGAGCGGCGCACGCGGGCCGCGTACGACAGCACCGCCTGCGCCAGCGACAGGGCCAGCGACAGGATCAGCGCGAACGCGCCGACTTCTGCGATCACTAACGCCCCCCGCTCTGCGGCGGCGAGGGGCCGCCGGCGGCGGAGGTCACCGCAGGCCCGCCGGCGTCCTTCGGGGGTCCGTCGCCCCGGTACTCGCCCTTGGCCTTCAGTTCGTCGGCGAGCGCCTTGGGCATGTAGGTCTCGTCGTGCTTGGCCAGCACGCGCTTGGCCTCGAAGACCCCGTCGCGGCGGTACGAGCCTTCGGCGACGATGCCCTGGCCCTCGCGGAACAGGTCCGGCAGGTCGCCCTGGTAGACGACCCGGTCGGCGGCGGTGTTGTCGGCCACGGTGAACTCCACCCGGCCGTCGGGGTGCTTCAGCACCGAGCCGGCCTGCACCAGCCCGCCAAGCTGGATGGCGCGCCCCGGCGGCGGGTTGGCCGCCTCGGCCTGCGACGGCGTGTAGAACAGCGAGATCGAGTCCCGCATGCCCCAGAGCGCCAGGGCCACGGCGGCGATCACCACCGGCGAGATCACAGAAAGGAGCAGGAGGCGCGTGCGCGCCTTGCGGGATTTGGGAAGGAAGCTCATCGCATCTGTTCCGCGCGGGCGGCCTCGTCCAACTGTTTGAGCACGGCCGGTTGTCCGGCGTATTTCGCACGCGCCGCGGCGTAGGCCTCGTCGCGCTTCCCGGCGTCGCCCAGCACGGCGTAGGCGCGCACCAGGCGCACCCAGCCCTCCGGGTTCTCCGGATCCGCCTTCAGGCGCGCGGCGAGGCCGTCGACCATGCCGCGGATCATGGCGAGCTGCTGCGGGTCCGCCGCCGCAGCCGGGCGGCCCTGCAGGCGCGCCAGTTCGGTCTCCACGTACGCGCGCCGCGCGTCTCCCGCCGGCAGGTCCGCGATCAGGGCCTGGAGCTCGGCCGCGGCCTGGGACGCCTGGCCGGCCTCGGCCTTGGCGCGGGCGAGGTAGAAGCGGGCCCCGGCGTCGCCGGGCGCAAGCGCCAGCACCTGCCGGAAGGTCGCCTGGGCGTCGGCCTCGACCTTGCCGCCGGCGGCGATGACCTGGGCCTCGCCGAGCTGGCGCCAGGTGTCGACGTCGCCGGGCTCAAGCACCGTCGCCCGGCGCAGCGCGCTGACGGCGCCGGCGGGGTTGCCCGCGGCGTTCTCCACCATGCCCAGGAAGCGGAAGCCCTGCGCCTCGTTCGGACGCTTGGCGGTCGCCTCGCGCAGCACCGCCGCGAGTTCGGGCGGCGGCAAGGTCCGAAGGTCGCTGGCCTTCCACTCGGCGAGGCGGCGGGCGAAGGGCTGGTCGCCGAACCCTGGCGCGCCGAGCTGCAGATAGAGCCCCAGGGCCAGCGCCGGCGCGGCGCACACCACCGCAAGCAGCACGCCGCGGCTCTTCGGATCGGCGGTCCAGGGCGCCGTCGGCGCGTCGGTCGCGGCCAGGAGACGGCGCGCGGCCTCGGCCTCCGCGCCCTTGCGCTCGCCCTCGCCCATCAGCCCGCGCTCGACGAGGTCTCCGATCTCGGCGAGCTGGCGGCGATAGAGGACAGGAGCGGGGTCCGCGGCGGCCGCCGCGTCGGCGGCGCCTGCGGCGCGCATCAGGATCAGGCCCGCCGCGGCGGCGGCCAGGACGCCCGCCACGACCCAGAAGAGCAACATGGCAGCAGCGTCTAGCCGAAACCGCTCGCGTGCGCGAGCCGTCCGAACGCCGCGGGCCGTGCGATCGCGCCCGGTCGAGGCCGGTCGGGACGGGCCTAGCCCTGCGCGACCGCGGGTTCGGGATGTATGGTCGCGTGGATCCGACGGTGGATGAGCTCGGCGGCGGGGGCGCCCCGGATCAGGCGATCGAATGCGGCCGCGTGCTCCAGGAAGGCCTGGGCCTGGTGCAGGTTCTCGACCTCGTGGGTGCGGACCAGGTCCAGCACCTCCTCCACGTAGTAGTCGATGTGCTCGCCCAGCGTCTCGATCAGGCGGTTCCGCGTGGCGGAGAAGCCTCCGTAGTTGGCCGTGGCGCGCAGGTCTTCGGAGAACGACAGCAGCGTGATGGCGCGGTTCACCAGGCGCTCCTGCGGCGGGTCGGCCAGTTGCGGAACCGCCCGTCGCGCGCGCTGCCGCGGCACGTGCATGGGCAGCGCCTCGACGACCGCCTTCTCGGCCTCGTGCAGGCGGCCCTCAACCACGCTGGCGAGGCTGGCGCGCTGCTGGTGGATCCGGCGCCCCCAGCCCGTGTCGCGCGTCAGGTCGATGCAGGTCTCGAGCTCGACGATCTGCTGCACGATCAGCTCGGCCCGTCGCGCGGCGTCACGGCCGGCGGCCGGCCCATCGTCGGCCTTCAGGCCCGCGATATGGCCGAGGCCCGCGTCGATCTCGTCCAGCAGGGTCTCGGCGAAGCCCGCCAGTTCGGAATCGCGCAGGTACCGCTCGGTGGGCTTGTCCATCACCGCCGAGATCACCCGCAGCACCATCCACGGCTGCGCCATCTGGGCCGCCAGCATCTCGAAGAACAGCGGGCCCGCGTCGTCCGACACGGCCACCGCGTCCCGGTAGGCCAGCCGGGCGGCGGCCGAGGCGTCGGCGCCCGGGTGCGTCAGCCATCCATGCAGGCGCTCGGTGGCCCGCCGCACGACCGGGGCCACGTCGAGGCAGGTGGCGAGGGTGTCGCGGCCGCCGGGTCGGGCCTGCTCGCAGGCGTCGCCGGCCGCGGCGAACTCCGGCAGATCCGCAGCGCGCAGGCCGGCCGCCGCCGCCGCGGTGAGCGCGTCGGTGAGCTTCTGGACCTCATGCGGCGCGAGCTGTTCCTCGAACGCCGCGCGCACCTCGTCGATGGTCGGGCCGTGGTGCAGCCGCAGGCCGCGCCAGAGCTGCGCCAGCGCCCGCGCCGGGAAGGTGAGCTTCTTGGGGTCTTGGCCGGATCCCACGCACATCGGCGCGACCGGCTGCAGGATCAGGTTCCGCAGCGCGCGCTCGCGGTACTCGGACTCGACGAGCCGACGCACGGTGCCGAGCGCGCTGTCGGCGGCCGTCTCGGAAAGGGCCGCCTGCAGGCTGCCCACCACCGAGTCCGGCGCGGTCTCGACCAGCGTGCGGACGATCTGGATTTTGCGCTCGGACAGCCCGGGCATCGTCAACGGCCTCCGACGGAAGCGTCTTGCCGCGAGACTGGCCCGACCTCAGTTAAGGCTTTACGAAAACAGGATTTTCACGCTTCCGCCCGCGGGAGGTCGACGCTCACCAGCAGGCCGCCCAGGCGCGATTCCCCCAGCATGAGCTCGCCCCGGTACGCCCTCGCCAGCTCGTCGATGATGGAAAGGCCGAGGCCGGACCCCGGGGCGTTCTCGTCCAGGCGCGCGCCGCGCTGGACCATCGCCTCGCGCTGTTCGGGCGTGAGGCCGGGCCCGTCGTCCTCCACCGTGAGGCGCATGCGCTCCGGACCGGCGGCCTCGGCGCGCACCCGCACGCGGCGGCGGCCGAACTTGCCGGCGTTCTCCATGGCGTTGCCGGCGATCTCCATGAAGTCCTGCCGCTCGCCCAGGAAGCAGAGGTCGTCCGGCGCGTCCCAGTCGATCTCCACGCCCTTGGACCGGAAGATCTTCTCCAGGGTGCGCGAGAGCTCGTCCAGCACCTCGGCCACGGGGGTCCGCTCGCCCTGCCCCTGGCTGCGGGCGGCGGCGCGGGCGCGGCGAAGATGGTGGTCCACCTGCTGGCGCATCACGTCGGCCTGCCGCGTCACCACATCGGCGAGCGCCCCGGGGCGCTGGCTCGCCTCGGTGATCATCACCGAGATCGGCGTCTTCAGCGCGTGCGCCAGATTGCCCACGTGGGTCCGCTGGCGCTCCACGGTCTCCTGGTTGTGCGCCACCAGGGCGTTCAGCTCGTCGGTCAGCGGCGCCAGCTCGGTGGGATAGGCGCCCTGCAGCCGCTCGGCCTTGCCCCGGCGCACCTCGGCGACCTCGCTGCGCAGCCGGAACAGCGGCTCCAGCCCCACCCGGACCTGCACGAACACCGCCACGATCAGGCCGCCCGAGAGCAGGGCGAAGAAGATGGCCGTGGCCGTGAGGAAGTTGCGCACCTCGCGGTCGATGGGCAGCCGGTTCTCGGCCGCCACGAAGATGAGCGGCGTCTCGCGTCCCGGGATGGTCGTCCAGCGCGCCACCAGGCGCAGCCGTTCGCCCGGCTGCGGCCCCGGGCCGTCGAACGCGATGGGCTTCGAAGGCTGGGCCCTCAGGCGCGCGGGCAGGTCCGACGGCACGGTGAGCTCGGAGTCCCAGAGCGACCGCGAAGGCACCAGCGTCCGCACCCCGCCGCCGGGCTTGGGCTCGGTGATCGCCCAGTACCGTCCTGAATAGGCCCGCAGCGCCCGCAGGTCCGTCAGCGCCGGCGCCAGCACCTCGCCGCCCTCGACCGTCGAGCCCGAGATCAGGTTGTCGATCAGGTCCGAGAGCTGGGCGTCGAAGCGGCGCAGGGCCGCCTGCTGGAAGAGCAGCGCCAGCACGACGGCCGAGATCACCAGGGCGGCGAAGCTCCAGCCGACGGCCAGGATCACCAGCCGGCGTGCGAGGGACGGGCGCCCGAGGCGCGCCATCACGCCCCCGGCGGCGGTCACGTTCTCGCGGTCTCCGCGTCGACCTCGTCGGCCGGGCAGATCAGGCGATAGCCCAGCCCGCGGACCGTCTCGATGCGGTCGGCGCCGATCTTCTTGCGGACCCGCCCGATGAACACCTCGATGGTGTTGGAGTCGCGGTCGAAGTCCTGGTCGTACAGGTGCTCGACCAGCTCGGTGCGGCTGATCACGCGGCCCTGGTGCATCATCAGGTAGTGCAGCAGCCGGTACTCCAGCGACGTCAGGCGCAGCGGCTCGCCGTTCACGCTGGCGCGCGCGGCGCGGGGATCCAGCCGCAGGCCGCCGCACGAGAGGTTCGGCGTGGCGTGGCCGGCCGAGCGCCGCAGCAGCGCGCGCAGCCGCGCCAGCAGTTCCTCGGTATGGAACGGCTTGGTCAGGTAGTCGTCTGCGCCGGCGTCGAAGCCCGCCACCTTCTCGCTCCAGGCGCCCCGCGCGGTCAGGATCAGCACCGGCGTGGTCATGTTGTCCCGCCGCCAGCGCTCGAGGACCGACACCCCGTCCACCTTGGGCAGGCCAAGGTCGAGGATGACGGCGTCGTAGGGCTCGGTCTCGCCCAGGAACTGGGCCTCCTCGCCGTCCGGCGCGTGATCCACCGCATAGCCGGCGTCGGCCAGCGCCAGCTTCAGCTGCCGCGACAGGTCCGGATCGTCTTCAACAAGCAGGATGCGCACGTCGGCGTCCCTCTCCTCTGGGTTTTTGAGCCCCGGTCCCTACCCGCCCTGCCGGGCGATGACCTGCCCGGACTCGGCGTCCACGACGAAAACCACCACCCGACCGCTCTCCATCTGCCACTGGACGAAGTAGGCGGCTCGCCCGCCCGCCTCGCCCCGGGTGGTGTTCAGGTGACGGCCCGGATAGCGGGCGCTCAGCATGGCCAGAACGCGCGAAAGCGGCGCTTGGCGCCCGCGGGCCTCGCGGCCCTGGTCCTCGGCCCCCAGCACGGGCCGGCCGTAGTCCTGCCCGAGGGCGACGGACGGGACCGTCGTCGTGACCGCGCCCAGGAGGGCAAGGGCGAAGAGGCGTTTCATGCGACCCCTGTTACGGGAGCCGGACTGAACCCGGCCTGAACGCACCTCTAACCCCCTGTTAGGTGGAAGCCTAGCCGTCGAGGCGCTGCCGCGTCCCGAGATAGGCCCGCCCGACGCTTCAGCGCCGGCGGGGCGAATAGGGCCGCTTGGCCTGGATCTCCTCGGCGGCCTTCTCCAGCGCGGGATCCGGGGTCTCGGGCAGCATGACCACGAGGCGCGCGAAGAGGTCGCCGCGCTGGCCCTTCGAGTCGGACAGGCCTTTCCCCTTCAGGCGCAGGCGGGCCCCGGTGTTGGAGCCCTTCGGCACCGAGATGTTCACCGGCCCGTCCGGCGTGGGCGCCTCGACCTTGCCGCCGAGCACGGCGTCGTAGACGGTCACGGGCAGGTCCATGACGAGCACGTCCCCCTCGCGCCGGTAGATCGGATGGGGCGCGATGGCGATCTCGATGAAGGCGTCGCCGGGCCCGCTGCGCCCCGGCTGGCCCTGGCCCTTCAGCCGCAGCGTCTGGCCGTCCTGGGCGCCCTTGGGGATGGTGACGTCGATGGTGCGTCCGTCCGAGAACGCGATGCGCTGCTTGCCACCACGGATGGCGTCCACAAGGTCGATCTCCAGCCGGGCGCGGGTGTCGGCGCCGCGCTGGGAGAAGCCGCCGAAGCCGCCGCCCATGCCCCCGGGCCGACCCTGGCGGGCGCCGCCGAACATCTCGCCCAGGATGTCGCCGAGGTCGGCGCCCTCGAACGTCTCGGTCCGGAAGCCGCCCTGCCGGCCGCCGAACCCGCCGCCGGGCTGGCCGCCGCCCCACGGGCCGCCCGCGCCGAAGCCGCCCATGTGGACCTCGCGGCCGTCGGCGTCGATCTCGCCGCGGTCAAACTTCTTGCGCTTTTCGGGATCGCCCACGATGTCGAAGGCCGCCGAGACCTTCTTGAACCGCTCCTCGGCCGCCTTGTTGCCGGGGTTCTGGTCGGGGTGGTTTTCCTTGGCGAGCTTGCGGAACGCCTTGCGGATCTCGTCCGCACTCGCGGTGCGGGCCACGCCCAGTTCCTGATAGGGGTCGCGCGCCAAGCTCGTCAGAATCCCTGCTGAAAGTCCACGCTCACGGTGTGAGTACTAGATTGGGCTGTGGGTTCCAGCCCGCAAGGGTGACTGTGGCGGATTTGCCACAGGGCTATTCGTCGCCCCGCTCCACCACGAGGTCCCAGGCGGCGAAGTCCAGCGCGTCCTCCGGGTCCGCCAGCGCGGTCTCGTTGACGGTCTGCCCGCGCACCGAGATGCCGGCGCGGTGCACGCTCTCGGGATCGCCCGAGATCAGCGGATGCCAGTCGGCGAGGTCGCGCCCCTCGTGCAGCCGACGGTAGGCGCAGCTCTTCGGCATCCACTCCAGCGCCTCGATGTTGTGCGGCGTCAGCTTGATGCAGTCGGGCACCGTCCTGTGGCGGTGGGCGTAGTCGGAGCAGCGGCAGATCTGCGCGTCGAAGAGCTTGCAGTGCACGCGCGTTGGGATGACCTCGCCCGTCTCCTCGTCCTCGAAGCGCACGAGGCAGCAGAGACCGCAGCCGTCGCAGAGGCTCTCCCACTCCGCGACCGTCATCTGTTCGAGCGTCTTGCGCCGCCAGAAGGGTTCGCCGGCCATCCGCAGGGGTTTAGGCCGCACGCGCCGGCAACAGAAGCGCGAACTTCGCGCCTTCGGCCACGCGCGCCGGGCCTTCGCGCGCTTTGGGGTGGCCTCCCTGGCCCGGCCCCGCTATCTCCCGCCCCCCATGAGCCGCGCGCCCATCCTGGCCCTGAAGGACGTCCGTCTCGCCGACGGGCCGGCGATGCTGTTCGACGGCGTCGACCTGGGCCTGGAGCCGCGGGTCCGGGCCTGCCTGGTCGGCCGCAACGGCGCGGGCAAGTCGACGCTGCTGCGGATCCTGGCCGGCGAGGTCCAGGCCGACGCCGGGGAGCGCACGGTCACGCCCGGGACGCGCATCGCCTTCGTCGCCCAGGAGCCGGCCATCGTCGGCGCAACCGTTCTGGACTACGCGATCTCCGGCGGCGCGCCGGCGCACCAGGCCGAGGCGGCGCTGACGGACTTCGGCCTCGACCCCGCGAAGTCCACCCAGGGGCTGTCGGGCGGCGAGATCCGGCGCGCGGCGCTGGCCAAGGCCTTCGCCGAGGACCCGGATGTCCTGCTGCTGGACGAGCCCACCAACCACCTCGATATCCTGGCCATCGAGGTGCTCGAGGCCGAGATCGCCGCCGCCCGGGCCGCGACGCTGATCGTCAGCCATGACCGCGCCTTCCTGGACCGCGTGACCGGCCGCTGCTTCTGGCTCGAGCACCGCAAGGTGCGCCGGCTCGACCAGGGCTTTTTCGCCTTCGACGCCTGGGCCGAGAAGATCGAGGCGCAGGAGGCCGAGGAGGCCCGCCGCCTCGCCGTCACCATCAAGCAGGAGATGCACTGGCTGGCCCGCGGCGTCACCGCCCGGCGCACCCGCAACGAGGGCCGCCTGCGCCGCCTGAACGCCATGCGCGAGGCCAAGGCCCAGTGGATGAAGGACCAGCGCGGCCAGCTCAACATGGGCCTCGCCAGTTCGGGCGTCTCGGGCCAGCGCGTCGCCGAGGTGAAGGGGATCTCAAAGGCGTTCGGCGACCGGGTCGTCCTGAAGCCCTTCTCGACCCGCATCCTGCGCGGCGACCGGATCGCCATCGTCGGCCCCAACGGCGCCGGCAAGACCACGCTGGTGAAGCTGCTCCTGGGCGAGCTTCCGCCCGACGCCGGGGAGGTGAAGCTCGGGACCAACCTGGAGGTCACCTACATCGACCAGAGCCGCGCGGCGCTGGACCCCGAGATGACCCTGAAGGACGTGCTGA
The DNA here is from genome assembly GCF_016793225.1 of Phenylobacterium sp. GTDB lineage: Bacteria > Pseudomonadota > Alphaproteobacteria > Caulobacterales > Caulobacteraceae > Phenylobacterium. Next base: position 47,823 of record NZ_JAEUMN010000078.1, on the reverse strand, counting down.
CGCCCGGCGGCGGCGACCAGGTCATGGTGCGCGGCCGGCCCATGCACTACGCCGGCTACGCCAAGGACTTCCTGTTCCGCGAGAGCCAGTTCCGCCAGCCGGTCCGCACGCTGTCCGGCGGCGAGCGCAACCGCCTGCTGCTGGCCCGCGCGCTGGCCAACGCCGCCAACGTCATGGTGCTGGACGAGCCCACCAACGACCTCGACATGGACACGCTGGACCTGCTCGAGGACCTCCTGGCCGACTACGAGGGCACGCTGATCCTGGTGAGCCACGACCGCGACTTCGTGGACCGGCTCGCCACCTCCACCATCGGGCTCGACGGAACGGGCCGCGCGGTGGAGACGCCGGGCGGGTGGCAGGACTTCGTGGCCCAGAATCCCGGCTTCTTCGGCGCGCCGCGGGTGACCGCCCCCAAGGCCGCGCCGGCCGCGCCCCGCCCAGCCGCGCCCAAGCCGGCCGCCAAGCTGTCGTTCAAGGACCAGCGCCGGCTGCAGGAGCTCGACGGGCTCATCCACGACCTGCCGGGCAAGATCGCGACGCTGGAGACCGCGCTGGCCGACCCGGACCTCTATTCGCGCGACCCCGGGGCCTTCGACCGGTTCACCCGCGCCCTGCAGGCGGCCCAGGCGCAACTCGCCGCCGCCGAGGAGGAATGGCTCGAGCTGGAGGAGCGCCGGGAGGCCCTGGAAGCCGGCCGCTGAGCGCTTTCCTGTGGACGACCCGGAGCGACTGATTTCGCTGCGGAAACCGCGGGTCGTCGAACGGTTGTCCACCGGTTAGTCACCGGTTTCCGACAGTGCGGCGACACATCGGTGACGACGCCCGCTTGCGGGCGCCCGGGATCGGGCGCACCGTCCTCTTGCCGACAGGAACTGCGGCGCGGCGGAGGGAAGAGCTGGCGACAGCAGGACCCCGAGCAAGCGGGCGGAGCGGCAGGTCGAAGGGACAAGGAACCGGGGCGACCCGGAACCGGAACCGGAAGGTCTGGCGCCGGCGGCCAGGGAAAACCGCGGGGCGACCCGCAACCGAACTGGCGGTTGGCCTGAGGCGCAGATCCCCCAACGGATCTGTATGAGAGGGCGACGCTCCGGGCGACCGAAGCGCCGCCCTCTTGCTATGCGGGGCCGGCACTCGCCCCTTGGAACCTCCGCCGCAGCGCCCTACCCTTTCGACGGTCAGTCGAGGGGACTTCATGAAAGCGTTGCGTAGCCTGGTCCTGGCGGCCGCCGCCCTGATCGCCGCCTGTTCGCCCGCGAAGAAGGACGAGGCCGCGCCCGCCGCCGGAGCGCCGGTCACAATCCGGTTCGCCACCGACTGGCGCGCCCAGGCCGAGCACGGCGGCTTCTACCAGGCGTTGGCCTCCGGCGAGTACGCCCGGCGAGGTCTCAATGTGCAGATCGTGCAGGGCGGGCCGGGCGTGAACGTGCCTCAGCTGCTCGCCGCCGGCGCCGTCGACCTCGGCATGGGCTCCAACAGCTTCATCGTCATGAACCTCGCCCAGGAGGGCGTGCCGGTGAAGGCCGTCGCCGCCTTCATGCAGAAGGATCCCCAGGTCCTGATCGCCCACCCGGACACCGGCGTGGAGAAGATCGCGGACCTGAAGGGCCGCCCGATCCTCCTTTCGGACGCCTCCATCACGGCCTTCTGGGTCTGGCTGAAGGCGAAGTACGGCTTCTCCGACGACCAGGTGCGCAAGTACACGTTCAACGCCGCGCCGTTCCTGGCCGACAAGCGCTCCGCGCAGCAGGGCTATGTGACCTCCGAGCCCTACACGATCGAGAAGCAGGCCGGCCTGAAGCCCAAGGTCTTCCTGCTCGCCGACGAGGGCTACCCCGGCTACGCGACGATGGTCCTCGCGCCCGACAGTCTGATCGCGAAGAACCCCAAGGCGGTGCAGGCCTTCGTCGAGGCCTCGGCCAAGGGCTGGCGCGATTACCTCGGCGGCGATCCGTCCGCCGCCGATGCGCTGATCCGCAAGGACAATCCGGAAATGACCCAGGACGTCCTCGACCAGGCCCGCGAGAAGCTGAAGAGCTACAGGATCGTCGACGGGGACGAGGGCGCGCCCGTCGGGGCCATGAGCGACGCCCGCTGGAAGGCCTTCTTCGACGTCGCCTCGGCCCAGGGCGTGTATCCCGGGACCCTGGACTACAAGCGCGCCTACACCCTGCAGTTCGTCCCGAAGTGAGTGTCGCAAGGCGAGGTCGCGGTCTCCTCTGCCCCGCGCGCCGCGGGCGCGGCGAGAGGGAGAGGGCCGGGCGAGGGTGGCTCGGCCGATCCCATGGCGCCGGGAGCGACCCGATACCCCGCGGGGGGAGAGGATGAGTGTCGTCGCCCTCACCGCTGTCGAGGTCGACTACGACCGGGGGCGAGCGCTCGGACCGCTCGATCTGGCCGTCGGCGCGGGCGAGACTGTGGCGATCGTGGGCCCGTCCGGCTGCGGCAAGTCCACGGCGCTGCGGCTGCTCGCCGGGCTGGAGGCGCCCACGCGCGGACAGGTCGTCCGCGCCGCCGGCCGGGGCGAAACCGCGGTCGTGTTCCAGGCGCCCACCCTCGCCCCCTGGCTGTCGGCGCGCGCCAACGTCGCTCTGCCGCTCGAGCTGGCCGGCGTCCGCCGCGACGAGGCCTGCGCGCGCGCCGACGAGGCCCTCGGCCGCGTCGGGCTGGCCGGCGCGGAGGCCGCACGGCCGGTCCAGCTCTCCGGAGGCATGGCGATGCGCGTCAGCCTCGCACGCGCGCTCGTCACCGCGCCCAGGCTGCTGCTGCTCGACGAGCCCTTCGCCGCGCTCGACGAGATCACGCGGCGCACGCTGGCCGACGACGTCCTGGCCCTCTGGGCGGCCACCCGGCCCGCCATCGTGTTCGTCACCCACAACGTGGAAGAGGCCGTCTACATGGCCTCCCGCGTGGTGGTGCTGACCCGCGGCCCCGGCCGCATCGCCGCGGACGTCGAGGTGGAGGGACCCCTGCCCCGACCGCCGGGCTTCCGCACCGGGGCGGCGTTCCGCGCCACCGTCGAGACGGTTTCGGCCGCGCTGGCGGAGGGGAGCACCGGATGAACCGCGCCGTGAACCTGCTGGCGCCCTGGCTGCTGATCGCGGTGCTGCTGGCCGTCTGGGAGGCCGCCTGTCGTCTGCGGGACATCCCCGTCTATTTCCTGCCGCCGCCCAGCGCGATCGCCGACAGCCTCGTCACGGATCTGCCCAGCCTCGCCGCCGCGGCCTGGTACACCCTCTCCAAGGCGCTGGTCGCCCTGGTCATCGCCTCGGTCGTCGCCCAGATCCTCGCCCTGGCCGTCGTGGTCAGCGGGGTCCTGGAGCGCACCGTCCAGCCCATCGCGGTGGTCCTGCAGGTGACGCCGGTCATCGCCATCGCCCCGATCGTCAACATCTGGGCCGGCGTGGACCATCCCGAGCGGGCGCTGATCGGGCTGGCCAGCATCGTGGCGTTCTTCCCCGTCTACTCGGGCGCCGTCACCGGCCTGCGCTCTGCCGACCCCGACCTCGTGCGCCTGTTCGACCTCTACGACGCCGGCCGGCTGCAGAAGCTGCTTCGCCTGCGGCTCCCCTCGGCCGTGCCGTTCCTGCTGGAAGGCCACAAGGTGGCGGCCGGCCTTGCGATCGTGGGGGCCGTGGTCGCCGAGTTCGTTTCCGGCTCGGGCAAGGTCCAGGGCCTCGCCTGGCGGATCCTGGACGCCGGCAACCGCCTGCAGACGGCCAAGATGTTCGCCGCCCTCGTCGTCCTGGGGGCCATGGGCGTCGCGCTCTATGCCCTCCTGCAGGCCGCGGAGCGCGCCGGTCTCCGCTGGTGGCGGGGCCGCTGACCGCGCCCCGCGGGTCTAGTTGGTCGCCTGCTGCACCGGCTTGAGGTCGAAACGCACCGGCACCCGGACCTTGCCGCCCACGGTCGGCATTCCCTCCGCGCTCATCAGCGCCACGCGGAACTTCGGCGCGAGCGCCAGGATCGCCGGGCCGAACCCCTGTCCCGCGGGCTCCTCGCGGTCCACGACGCAGCCCGTCAGCACGCCGCCGGCCTGCACCTCGCAGACGAGCGTGACGCGGATGTTGTTGGGGCCGCCGGCGTCGCCTTTCGGCGCGGCCGCCTGCATGTCCTCGACGCTCGGCAGGGCGGTCCACCGAGGCGTCTTCACGTTGTGGCTCGTGGCCCTCGCCAGCTCGGCCGGGAAGGACATCGAGACGCGCACTTCGGTGTCCTTGCGCAGGCCCTCGGCGCGCATCCCGTGCGCGAGCTTCCGCGCCGCGGCGCCGAAGCCGTAGCCCCTCGGGGTCTCGCCCAGCACGTCGCAGTCCGTCATCTCGCCCGAGCGGTTGGACGTGCAGACCAGTTCGACCCCGCCGCCGACGCCCGCCGCCCTGGCCTTCTCGGGGAAGACCGCGGCCATCTGCTGGGCGGTCGGCGCGGCGATCCAGTTGGTCTCGGCGCGCGCCGCACCCCCGGCGGCCGTCGCGAGGGTGACGAGGAATGCAAGCTTGCGGGACATGGCGCGGATCCTCCGGGCGGAAGGATGCGCCCGACCGCCGCGCCTGTGAAGCCGGGCTAGCCGCGGCGCGGGGGTTCCCCGAGCCGCTCCATGGCGTCGTTCGCCAGCACCGAGAGCGAGCGCAGGCCATGGTCGCCGAACACGTCGAGGGCCGCGTCGAGGGCCATCATCGCGGCCGCCCGCTCTCCGGCGTCGCGGCCGGTCATGCCCATGCGGGCCTCGTAGAGCCGCGCCAGGTGAAGCTGCGCCAGCGCCCAGCCCACCGGATCGCGCCGCGGCGAGAGGTTCGAGAGCTCGATCTTCATCGCCGCCTCTGCGGCGTCCAGCACCGCGGCGTCGCCGGTCAGCTCCGCCTGCCGGGCCAGGCAGACGGCCCGCGATCCGGCGGCGACCCCGCGGAGGGGCAGCGTCGGCGCCTCGCGGAGCACGAGGCCGGCGCGGTCGTAGCAGGAGACGGCGTGCTCGAAGGCCCGAGGATCGCTGGAGGCTTCGCCCAGCGCCTGCAGCGCCTGGGCGAGGGCGATCTGGGTGCGGGCCCAGTCGAGGGGGCTGTGCTCACGCGTCAGGTTGTCGAGCGCCAGGGCCAGCGCCCCCGCGCCTGCGGCCAAGGCGTCGACGTCGCCGACCGCTTCGCCCTTCAGGGCCAGCGCCTGACCGTGCGCGATCTTCGCGCGGGCCCAGGTGAGCGGCTCGTAGGCGGGATCCAGGCGCTCGCCGGCGATGGCCGCCTCGCCCGCCGCAGCGTCCAGCAGGTCGGCGTCCTTCAGCCGCGCGCCGAACCCGCAGAGCAGGTCGGCGCGGATCAGGCGCGCCTCGGCGGCCAGCGCCCGGGCGGCGGTCACCCGCTTGGCGATGTTGTCGAGGGCCGAGATCGGCATCGTGAACCGCTGCGAGAACGCGGCGGCCCCGCGCGCGTCGAGCTTGTCCAGCACCCGGCGGCCTTCGATGGCGAGCAGTCCCACATCGGCCAGCGGCGCGGCGAGCCCGCCCTTCACGCTCGTGCGCGCCTCGCGGAAAGCCACCTCGGCGGCGGCGTTCAGCCCGGGGTCGCCGAAGATCTCTGCGCCCAGGAGGGCGGCGAAGGCCTGCTCGCAACGCGCCCGGGCCCAGCCGTCGCGGCGATGGGCCTGCTCGAAGCCGGCGGCGGCGGTCTCCGCGCCCGCGGCGGCCTTGCGCAACGCCACCGCGTCGCCGGTGCGCCGGGCGACCTCGCGCCAGACGATCGCGGCTTCCAGGCGGCGGCGCGGCTTGTCCTTGGCGCTGATGCGGCCGGCGGCCACGTCGCAGGCCTTGGCTTCCTGCGCCAGCAACTGGCAGTCCAGCAGTTCCAGGAGCGAGGAGTCGCCGCCCGTCAGCCCGTCCTGGGGCGCGCCCTTGGCGCGGTCGGACGCGAAGAAGCGTCGAAGCTCTCGACCCAGCTCGAACATTGACCCGCTCCGGCCCCCCGGCGTCCCACGATGGAACGCCCCTCACAGGCTTCGTCAGGTCTCAAGCAAAGCCGGAGCCGAAGGGTTTAACAAGCCGTTAATTCCGCAGATATGGTTAATGTGGCTTCAAAGAAACGTCAGAAAAACAAAGCCCTGATGCTTTGGGATCGTTAATTTCTGGCACGCTTCTTGCTTTGGCGCGGGGCGCGGCGCGGCCCGCAATCCTTCACGCGAGGATCGCCGCCTGTTCGGACGCCGTGACGGGGCGCCACGCGCCCGGGGCGAGGTCCTCGGGCAGCGCCAGGCCGCCGATGCGGTCGCGGTGCAGGGCGACGACGTGGTTGCCCACGGCGGCGAACATCCGGCGGACCTGGTGATAGCGGCCCTCGGTGATCGTCAGGTAGGCCTCCTGCGGGCCAATGGGCTCCAGGATCGCCGGCGCCAGCGGATCGGTGTCGCCGTCCAGCACCAGCCGCCCGCCTGCGAACGTCTCGGCCTCCCAGCCTTCCAGCGGCCGGTCCAGGGTGGCGCGGTAGCGCTTGGCCACGTGGCTCCTGGGCGAGATCACCCGGTGCAGGAACGCGCCGTCGTCGGTGATCAGCAGCAGCCCGGTGGTGTCCTTGTCCAGTCGCCCGATGGTGGACAGGCCCGGCATCCGCGCCCGCCAGCGGCGCGGCAGGAGCTCGTAGACGCTGCGCCCGGGCTCCTTGTGCGAGCAGACCACGTCCAGCGGCTTGTGCATGACCAGTGTCAGCGGCGCCGGCGGATCGACCGGGCGGTCCACGACCGTCATCCGCTGCGGGAGGTCGGCGGTCACGGGCACTTTCGCGCCGGGGTCCTTCAGCACCTCGCCGTCCAGGACCACCTGCCTGTGCCGCACGAGGTCGGCGATCTCCCGCCGGGAGCCGTAGCCCAGGTTGGCGAGCAGCCGGTCCAGCCTGGCCATGGGCGTCTTGCTCATCGGCGCGCCTCGAAGACCTTGTAGCCGCCGCCCTCGGCGCGCACGTCCACCGACGCGAACGCCTCGCGCAGCGGCGCTTCGTACGGCAGGTGCCGGTTGGCCACCAGCCAGCAGGTCCCGCCCTTGCGCAGCATGGCCGCTGCGGCGCGGACGAAGGCCACGCCCAGGTCGCGGTCCTCGGCGCCGCCGTCGTGGAACGGCGGGTTCATCACCACGAAGTCCAGTCCCTCCAGCCCGGCCTGACGCGCATCGGCCCATCGCAGCGTCACCCGCGGATCGTCCAGGTTGCGCCGTGCGCACTCCACCGCGCGGCGATCCAGCTCCACCCCCGTCAGCCGCGTGACGGCCGGCGAAGCCAGCACCCGCGCGGCAAGCACGCCCACACCACAGCCCAGGTCCGCGCCCTCCCCGGCCAGCGGCGGCAGCGCCTGGAGCAGAAGCGCCGAGCCCGGATCGAGGCGGTCCCAGCTGAAGACCCCCGGCTGCGACCAGAACCCCAGGGCCGGCACGATCCGCGGAGCCCCGGCGGCGATCGCCGCCTCCAGGCCCACCACCGCCTGCGGGCGCACGACCCGGCAGAAGCGATGGTGCCGACGCGCGTCCTCCGCCACCGTCACGCCGAAGGCCTCCAGGCTCTTGCGCAGACGCGAGCCGCCCTTGTCCTTGGGCGCCAGCGCGGTCAGGACGCCGCCCGGCCGCAGCACGCGCAGCGCCTGCGCCAGCACGGCGTCGCGCTCCAGCGTCCCGCCGGGGGCCAGCACCACCGCCGCGTCGATCGACCCGTCCGCCATGCCGGCGAGATCCGCAGAGCCGGGCGTCAGCGGCGACACCTGGAGCGCCCCGGCCGGAACCTCCACGAGCCCCGGCGCCGGCGCGCCGTAGAGGACGGCGCCGCTCACGGCGCTAGGCCCGCTCCTTGGAGCGCTCGAACCGCACCTTCGGGAAGCGCTCGCCCACGTAGCCGACCTCCCAGGCCGACTTCGCGAGGAAGACCGGCTGCGCGTCGATGTCGCTCGCCATGGCGCCGCGGTGCTTGCCGGCGAAGTCCTCGAGGTCGGCCTCGTCCCCGACGATCCACCGCGCCTCGGCATAGGGGCTGGGCTCGAAGATCACCTCGAGCTGGTATTCCTCGCGCAGCCGGTCGGCCATCACCTCGAACTGCAGCTGGCCGACGGCGCCCACGATGAAGTCGGCCCCGATGTTCGGCCGGAACAGCTGCGTCACGCCCTCCTCGGCCAGGCTCTCCAGCGCCTTCTTCAGGTGCTTGGCCTTGAGCGGATCCTTCACGCGCACCCGCTGCAGGATTTCCGGCGCGAAGTTCGGCAGGCCGGCGAAACGCAGGGTCCCGCTCTCCGACAGGCTGTCGCCCACCCGCAGCACGCCGTGGTTCGGGATGCCGATCACATCGCCCGCATAGGCGTCCTCGGCCAGCTCGCGGTCCGAGGCGAAGAACATCATCGGCGCGTTCACGCTCAGCTGCTTGCCGGTGTTCTGCACCTTCAGCTTCATGCCGCGCGTGAAGCGGCCCGAGCACAGCTTCAGGAAGGCGATGCGGTCCCGGTGGTTGGGGTCCATGTTCGCCTGCACCTTGAAGACGAAGCCCGTGACCTCGCGATCGCCGGGGGCCACATGGGTCTCGTCGCCGCCCTTGCGGGCCGCCACGGGCTTGGGCGGCGGCGCATAGGCGCCCAGGCCCTCCAGCAGCTGGTCGACCCCGAAGTGGCGCAGCGCCGAGCCGAAGAAAACCGGCGTCATGTGCCCTTCGAGGAACGACTGCGGGTCGAACGTCTTCAGTCCGCCCTGGGCCAGTTCGGCGTTTTCGGACAGTTCCTCCTGCTCGTCGGGGTCGAGGTAGCTGACCACCGCGTTGCCGCGGAAGGCGATGGGGTCGGGGTGGCCTTCCTCCTCGTCCTTGCCGCCGCGCTTGCTGGCGAACGGCAGGAACCTGTCGCGCCGCAGGTCCAGCATCCCCTTGAACCGCCCGCCCGACCCCGCGGGCCAGTAGAGCGGCGCGGGGTCCAGCGCGAGCTTCGAGGCGACCTCGTCCAGGAGCTCGAACGGGTCCTGCGCCTCGCGGTCCATCTTGTTGATGAAGGTGACGATCGGGATGTCCCGCATGCGGCACACCTCGAACAGCTTCAGGGTCTGGGGCTCGATGCCCTTGGCCGCGTCGAGCACCATCACCGCCGCGTCGGCGGCCGTGAGCGTGCGGTAGGTGTCCTCGGAAAAGTCCTCGTGGCCGGGGGTGTCCAGCAGGTTGAACATCAGCCCGTCGTGGTCGAACGTCATGACGCTGGCCGAGACCGAGATCCCGCGCTCGCGCTCGATCTTCATCCAGTCCGACCGGGTGCGGCGGTTCTCGCCGCGGGCGCGCACCTGCCCCGCCGCCCGGATCGCCCCGCCGGCCAGCAGGAGGTTCTCGGTCAGCGTCGTCTTGCCGGCGTCCGGGTGGGAGATGATGGCGAAGGTGCGCCGCCTCGCCGCCTGTGCGGCGATCCCGGTGCGGGAGTTGGCGGCCTCGGGAGAAGTGCTCATGGGGCGCCGCGCCTACCACGCGCACGCGCCGCGCGAAAGCGACGGGCCGCCCGATGCCTCTAGAAGGTGTAGCGCAGGCCCACGCGGACCTGCCGCGGCTCCATCGGGTGGAAGTGGAAATCCTCGACGCCTTCGTCCGGCTCGCCCGGCAGGCGCGAGGCGTAGAAGTAGGTGATGTCGTTGTCCTTGCTGTCGAAGAGATTGAGCACGTCGACGCGCGCCGCGAGCCGCCCGAACGTGCGCGTGTAGGCGAGGTTGACCACGGTCGAGGACCGCGATCGGGCGCTGTCGTCCTCGACCAGGGGCGCCGGCCCCAGGCGGCGCAGGGTCAGCTGGGCGATGTCCCGGGGCGTGAGGCGCACCGTCGCGCCGGCCGTCACCGCATACTCGAGCGCGTTCGGAATCCGCGCGCCGCCGGGCGGGTCGCCCCGGTAGCGGGCGCGGGTCGCCGCCGCCGAGAGGTCGAGGTTGACGCCGGGCCGCGGCGACCAGGTCATCAGCGCCTCCACGCCCAGGCGCTTCGTGCCGTCGGTGCTCTCGGTCTCGCCCGCGTCGCCCACATAGACGAGCTCGGACTCCAGCCGCAGCGCCCACAGCGCCAGGCTCGCCGCGAAGCCGGGCGTCTCATAGCGGGCCCCCAGCTCGGCCCCGTCGGCGGCCGCGAAGAGCGGCGCCTTGTCGGCCGGGTCGCCGGTCGAAGGGACCACGCGCTGCACCGCCCCGCGCGCATCGTTGGAATGGAAGCCGCGCCCGGCGTCGGCGTAGACCTCGACGGCCGGCGAGATCCGCCAGGCCAGCGTCAGCTTCGGGCTCACCTGCGCGTCGGTGGCGCGGCCCGAATTCAGCGGATTGTCCGAGTCGACATCCACGTGGATCGCGTCGGCGCGGAGGCCCAGCGTCGCGCGCAGCGGTCCGTCCGCCCACGTCGCCGCGCCCCAGACGCCGGCTGACAGTTCGCGCACCTCGTCGCGCCGATCGGTGGAGAGGCGGCGGCGCGCCTTCGTCCGGTAGAGTCCGACCGAGCCGATGTCGTCCAGCCGCGTCTCCGCGCCCGCCCGCAGCGTCAGGGTCCCGGACGGCCGCCACGTGGTGAAGCCCGACGCGCCCGCGATCCAGCGCTTCTCGGCCTGCTCGAACTGGTCGCCGTTCACCGGGTCGTCGAGGAAGTAGGTGAAGTTCGACCAGAGGTTCAGCGTGTAGCGCTGGGCATAGATCACCAGGTCGCTGTCGGCGTCGGGACGGCGACGCGCCGAGAGGATGAAGCGGCTGGTCTTGCCGCCGTCGGTGTCGTCGATGAGGCCGAAGCGCGACAGAGTCCCCGCCTCCACCGCCCGTCGCGGGATCTGGTCGGTGGAGTCCCAGCTTGCGTCGTAGGCCAGCGCGGTCAGCGACCACCCGCCGGCGGCGACGCGGCCGAGGGCGCTCACCTTGCGCAGGTTCTCGTCACGCGCCCAGGGCCCGTCGGCGGTGGTCAGGTCCAGCCCCAGCAGGCCGGCCCCGAGGTCGACGCCGACGACCGCCCGGCCGAAGCGGTGCTCGCCGACCTGGGTTTCCACGAAGCTCGCCGGCAGCCGCTCGAAGGTCCGGAAGGCGGCCGTCCCCGCCGCCGAGAAGTCGCCGGCGTCCGCGAAGTACGGGCCCTTTCGGTAGTCGATCGTCTGGACGAACTCGGGCGTCACGCCGTTCACGTCCAGATAGCCCTGGCCGTGGGCGTGCGTGCGCAGGTTCAGGGGCACGCCGTCCAGCGAGATCGAGAAGTCGGTGCCGTGGTCCAGGTTGAAGCCGCGCAGGAAGAACTGGTTGGCCTTGCCCGACCCCGAGTGCTGGGTGGCCGCCAGGCCCGGGATGACCTCGGCCAGCTCGCCCGGGCGCAGCAGAGGGCGGTCGGCGTAGGCGCCGTACGAGACCTCGCCCTCGCTCGCGCTGGCCGCCACCCCGACGCGGCCCTCCCGCTTGCCCCACACATAGACCTCGTCGATCTCGGGGCCGGCGGTGGGGATGGCCTCGTCGGCGTACAGGGGCGCCGCCCCCAGGACGCCGCCCGCCAGCGCGCATAGCAGCCGGACACGATTCAAGGCCTTCCCCCGCGTAGGAACTTTCGATCCATCTTTCATACGATGTGGCGGTGGGTCCAGCCGACGGGGAGGACTGGGCCCATGCCCCGCGCCTATGATGCGGCGGTCAGGAGATTCCCATGCAGCGTGTGACCGTTTCGCTCGAAGAGGACCTCGCCGAGGCCTTTGACGCCCTGGCGGCGGAGCAGGGCTACGGCAGCCGGTCCGAGGCCGTCCGCGACCTGGTGAGGCGTGCGATCGCCGAGCGGCGCGACGAGGCCGCCGACGGCGACTGCGTGGCGAACCTCAGCTACGTCTACAATCATCACGTCCGGGCGCTGGCCCAACGCCTGACCGAGATCAGCCACGCGCATCATGACCAGGTGGTCGCCACCTTCCACGTCCATCTCGACCACGATCACTGTCTGGAGAGCATGATGCTGAAGGGCCGGACCGCCCGCGTCCGCGCGCTGGCCGACGCCATCCGCGCCGAACGCGGCGTCAGGTTCGGCCAGCTCAACCTGATCGCCGTGGAGCCGAACGGCAGCCACGCCCACGAGGGTCGCCACGACCACGGGGCGCACCAGCACGGGGCCCACGAGCACCTGCGACCGCGGATCGGCTGAGGCGCGCCGGGATCACTTGCCCCCGGACAGCCCGGCGGCCCGTTCGGCGGCGGCGTTGTAGTAGAAGAGCGCCTGGCCCGCCGCCTCCGCATCGCCGGCGCGCGTCACCCGCAGATAGGTCGCCCAGTGCCCGTAGGCGTTGCGGCAATGGGAGTCGCGGTCGTTGATCGCCGCCGAATAGCGGAAGGTCAGGTAGTTCTCCTGGGTGTAGCCGGCGCACGCGGCCAGCGGCGTCAGCCAGTCGAGGCGACCGTGCCTGGCCATCAGCGCCTCTTCGAGCGTCGGCTCCTTCTTCGGCGGCGCCGCGTCCACCGGCCCGTAAGCGCCCTCGCGCACCGCCTTCTCGACCTCCTCGGCCTGCCGGATCATCTGCGCGCGATCGTCGGGCCCGAGGCCCGGCGTCGCCTGAGCGCTGGCGCGGATCCGCGCGGCCATGTCCAGCATCTGCTGGGCGGTGCTCTGGGCCTGGGCCGCGGCAGGAAGGCAGAGGGCGGCGGTCAGGGCGAGGGACAGGACGCGCAAGGCGGGGGCTCCGATGATGGCCAGGAACCCCATCTACGGCCCGGGGACGGATTCGGACGAGCCCGTTCAGGTGGCCGCCGCGCGCCGGCGGCGGGCCTTGGGCGGCGGCGCCGGGGCCGCGAGGGCCGCGGCGGGCACCTCGATGTCGATCGCCAGGGTCGAGACCTGCGTGCCGCGATCCAGCTTCACCTCCACATGATCCCGGTCGATGGGGATGTGGCGCGCGATCACCTCCAGGATCTCCTGCTTGAGCACCGCGGCGAGGTCCGCGCCGCCCGAGAGCGCGCGCTCGTGGGCCAGCAGCACCTGCAGCCGCTCCCGCGCGACCGGCGCCGTCTGCCGCCGCCGGCTGAAGAGGTCCAGCAGGCTCATGCGGCGGCCCTCTTGCCGAAGAGGCGGCTGAGGAGGCCGGGCTTCTCCTGGCGCGGCATGCGGAGCGGGATCGTCTCGCCCATGAGCCGCCGGGCCGCCTCGTCGTAGGCCCGCGCCGCCGGCGAGTCGGGATTGTGCAGCGTCACCGGGCAGCCGAGGTTCGAGGCGGTCAGCACGTCCGGGCTCTCCTGCACGATCCCGAGCAGCGGGATCGCCAGGATCTCCAGCACGTCGTCGACGCTCATCATGTCGCCGCGCGCCGCGCGCGCCGGGTCGAAGCGGGTGAGCAGGAGCTGTTTCTCCACCTTTCCGCCCGTTTCCGCGCGCCGGGTCTTGGAGTCCAGCATCCCGATGATCCGGTCGGAGTCGCGCACCGAGGAGACCTCGGGGTTGGTGACGACCACGGCGGTGTCGGCGAAGCGCATGGCCAGGGTGGCGCCCTTCTCGATGCCCGCCGGGCTGTCGCACACGATCCAGTCGAAGCTCTCGCGCAGCTCTTCGATGACCCGGCCGACGCCCTCCTCGGTGAGCGCGTCCTTGTCGCGCGTCTGGGAGGCCGGCAGCAGCGCCAGGTTGTCCAGCCGCTTGTCCCGGATCAGCGCCTGCGGAAGCTTGGCGTCGCCCTGCACCACGTTGACCAGGTCGAAGACCACGCGACGCTCGGCCCCCATCACCAGGTCGAGGTTGCGCAGGCCCACGTCGAAATCGATGACGACGGTCTTCTGCCCCGCGCGCGCCAGCGACGCCGCTATGGCGGCCGACGATGTGGTCTTGCCGACCCCGCCCTTGCCGGAGGTGACGACGACGACGTTGGACATGGCGGTGACTCCTGGCGCGGGTTCAGTCGAGGGCCGAGAACGAGAGCGCCCCACGGTCGCAGCGCACCTGGACGGCGCGGCCGTGCAGGTCGGGACCCCAGTTCTCTGCCGTGCGGTAGAGGCGGCCGACGCCCACCATCTCGGCTTCGAACTGGCGGCAGAAGATCCGCGACTCCTCGGCCTTGAGCCCGGCGATCGCGCGGCCGCGGAGGCGGCCGTAGATGTGCACGTTGCCGGCCGCGATCACTTCGGCGCCGGAGGCGACAGGCCCGACCACGACGACGTCGCCCTCGTCGAAGACGATGGACTGGCCCGACCGCACCGGGCGGTCGATGAGCAGCGCACCCGGCGCGGGCGCAGGGGCCGCGCTCCGCGCCTCAAGGGTCGTGTCGCGGCCGTGCAGGCTGGTCGGCATGTCGCCCCAGCGGGTGCCGCGAAGCAGGCCCGGCGGCACGCCCTCGACGCCGACGAGGCGCAGGTTCCGGGCGGCCAGCCCGTCCAGGACGATCGGCAGCGACTGGGGGCCGACGGCTTCGGCGACGCCGGCCAGGTCGGCCACCACCGGGCGGCCCTCGAAGAAGCCGGGCGCGCCCTCGAGCTGGCGGTCCAGCGCGGCGAACCAGTCGCCGAAGGGGAACTCCGGCGCGACCACGATCGCCATGAAGCTCCGTCCCCGGACGCGGATCGTCGGGAGCGCCAGCGCATCGCCGTCCATGGCCGCCCTTCCTGAGTGTCGGGATCGGGCGCGCCCCGGCGCGCCCTGGAGGCGGCTATCCGCACCGAGTCGTGCGGCATTCCTGCGGCTTGACCACGCCGCATTGCCGCCTTGCTGCGGCAAAGCTGGCGGATGGCCTCAGCGGCGGATCTGCTCGCATCTGCACTGCGCCGGCGCCTTGTCGGGGCGCCAGCGGACCAGCCGCGCGCCATGCCGGAAGCGGCCGCCCGTCACCTGGTCGTAGGCCACCTCGACCACCAGTTCAGGCCGCAGCGGGACCCAGTCGCCGCTTCGCCCGGTGCTCCAGCGGCTGGGACCGCCCGGCGCGTCGCCGGTGAACCCCTCGCCCTGCAACGCCAGCAGCCGCGCCGTGAGCTCGGGCCGGTCCGCATGCCGGATCGTCGAGGTGAAGCCCACATGGTTCAGCCGCCCCTGGCCGTCGTACAGCCCCAGGAGCAGCGAGCCGACCGCCTTTGTCCCCTCCGCGTAGCGGAAGCCGCCCACCACGCAGTCGGCCGTGCGGATGGTCTTGATCTTCAGCATCGCCCGCTCGCCGGGCGCGTACGGCCCGTCCAGGCGCTTGGCGACCACGCCGTCCAGTTCCGCCGACAGGTCCTTCAGCCAGCCGCAGGCCTTCTCGCGATCCGTCGTGCCCGGCGACAGCCGGATCACCGCCGCCTTCCCGAACCGCTGCACCAGCGCCTCCAGGGCCTTGCGGCGCTCGGACAGGGGCGCCGACACCAGCGAGCGGCCGGCCTTGTCCATCAGGCAGTCGAACAGCGTCAGCGAGGCCGGCTGTTCCGCCGCCAGTTTCCGCACGCGGCTCTCCGCCGGGTGCAGCCGCATCTGCAGCGCTTCGAAGCTGGGCGTCCCGTCCACGTCGATGGTCAGTTCGCCGTCCACCACGAACCGGGGGACCGGCAGCGCCTTCAGCGCCTCGACCATGTCCGGAAAGAACCGGTTCAGCGGCTTGCCCGACTTGGCCTTCAGCAGCACCTCGTCACCGTCGCGGAAGGCCAGGCACCGGAACCCGTCCCACTTCGGCTCGAACCGCCAGCCGGGCCCCGTCGGGGCCTCGTCGACCAGCTTCGCTTCCATGGTGGCGAGATCCAGCGGCACGGGCAGGTCGGCGAGCGGCATGCCGGTGAAAGGCCGCCGCGCGCTCCGCGTTCCCCGTGCGCGCCGCCGCGTGGCTATTCGCCGGCCTTCACCTCGGCGGCGGCCTTGTTCAGGTCGGGCGCATTGGGGGAGCGCATGGCCACGCCGGCCTGCATGCCCTCCTGCAGCGCCTTGGCGGCGCCCTCGTGGGACATGATCTTGGCCAGCACCGCCTGCCCCGCGCGCTCGAACCATTCGCGGTTGTCGATCACGTACTGGCGCGAGGTCCGATAGCCCTCGAGCAGGCCCTGCACCTCGGGGATGACGTAGCGCGCCACCAGTTCCCAGCTGCGGTTGGTGTTCTCGCGGTTGGCCCAGTCGTGGACGAAGCCCAGCACCACGCCGAAGCCGCCGGCCGAGTCGTGCAGCTTGCGGATCGCGGCCACCAGGTCGTCGGGCGTGCCGATCACCGCCGCCGCGCCGGGCGAGAAGGCGGTCTGCTCCACGGCCTCCTCCGGCGTCTTGAACGCCGCGGCGCCGGGCCGCATCAGCGTGCCGACGGTGTACTCGTTGTGCCAGTGCATCAGGCCCTGGGCCGACTCGGCGATGGCCTGCTCCCGCGTCTCGGCGATGTGCCAGCTCATCAGCACGCGCCAGTTCTTGCGGTCGACCGTCTTGCCGGACTTCCGGGCCGCCTCCTCGGCGAAGCCCCACTGCGTCGGCAGCGCCGCCAGGCCGGCGTCCGAGTTGGAGCCGATCGAGAGCACGCCCAGGCCGTACTTGCCCGCCAGCGTCATCCCGGAGGGGCTGATCGACGACGCCGCGACGATCGGCATCTCCTCCTGCAACGGGAAGAGCTGCAGGCGGGCGTCCTGCAGGGTGAACCAGTCGCTCTTGTGGCTGACACGCTCGCCGGCGAACAGGCGCTGGATCACGCCGATGGCCTCGTCCTGGCGGTCGCGCTGGGTCATCGGGTCGATGCCGAGCATGTGCGCGTCGGACGGCAACGCCCCGGGGCCCGTGCCGAAGATCACCCGGCCACCGCTCATGTGGTCCAGCTGGACCATCCGCTGGGCCACGTTGAAGGGGTGGTGGTACGGCAGCGAAACCACGCCCGTGCCCAGCCGGATGCGGTGCGTGTGCTCGGCCACGCCCGCCAGGAACATCTCGGGCGAGGCGATCACCTCCCAGCCGGTCGAGTGGTGCTCGCCCACCCAGAACTCGTCGTAGCCCAGGGCGTCCAGGTGCGCCGCGAACTTGATGTCGTTGCGCATCTGCAGCATCGGGTGCTCCCCGATGGGGTGATGCGGAGCCAGGAACGCGCCGAACTTCATGCGGGCCATGGTGATCCCCTCCCAGTCTTTCACGGGAGTCGTAAGTGACGACCGATCACTTGGCCACTCTGACCTTGCGGCAGGCGGCGGTGATCGTCAGACGGCGTCCTCGACCTTCAGGGTCTCGCGCAGTTCGCGCTTCAGGAACTTGCCGTTGGCGTTGCGCGGGATCGGGTCGCCCAGCAGCCAGATGTAGCGGGGCACCTTGTGCTTGGCGATCTGCGCGCCGACGGCCTCGCGCACCTCCTCGGCCGTGAGCGACTTGCCCGGCTGCACCACCACGGCGGCGCCGACCTCCTCGCCCAGGCGGTCGTCCGGCACGCCGAAGACGCAGCACTCCGCCACCTGCGGCAGGTGGTGAACCGCCGATTCGACCTCGGCGCAGTAGATGTTCTCGCCGCCGCGCAGGACCATGTCCTTCTTGCGGTCCACCAGGAAGATGAACCCGTCGTCGTCCAGGTAGGCCACGTCGCCGGTGTGCAGCCATCCGTCGGTGATCGAGTCGGCCGTGGCCTCGGGGCGGTTGATGTAGCCCTTGATGACCGAGGCCCCGCGCACCCACAGCTCGCCGGGCTGGCCGGGCGGCAGCGCCTGGCCGTCGTCGCCCACGACCTTGACCTCGAAGGTCGGCATCGCGCGCCCGCAGCTCGCCGGCTTGTCCACGAAGAAGTCGCCCGAGATCGAGGTGATGATCCCCGACGTCTCGGTCATGCCGTAGCCGGTGTTCGGCCGGGCGGTCGCCACCGTCTTGTCGATCTTGCCCACGAGGTCCGGCTGCAGCTGCGCCCCGCCGCCGCCCACGCTGAGCAGGCTCGAGGTGTCGTACTTGTGGAAGTCCGGATGGGTGACCAGCTCGCGGGCCATCACGGGCACGCCGCCCGCCGAGGTGCAGCGCTCGCGCTCGATCAGCTTCAGCGCCTCGACCACGTCCCACTTGTACATCAGCACCATCTTGCCGCCGGCCGCGGTGGCCGCGTAGGCGCCGCAGTTGTTGGCCGTCACGTGGAACAGCGGCGTGGTCACCAGGCCCGACGGGATCGGGACCGGCGCATTGGGGTCGGGAACCACGCCCGTCGCCCGCTGCGTCGCCAGCGCGGTCACCTGTCCGGCGAACATCATGTTCATCAGGTTGTTGATGCAGCTGCGGTGCGTGAGCTGCGCGCCCTTCGGGAAGCCCGTGGTCCCGGAGGTGTAGAAGATGCAGACGTCCTCGTCCGGATCGATCGCCACCTCGGGCATCGCCCCGCCGTGGGCGACCACCTGCGACCAGGGAACGGCGCCGGCCGGCGGATCCGCCCGCACCGCCACCAGCGTGGCCCCGCCCAGCATCTCGGGCTGCTCCATGAGGCGGCCGATGCGTTCGGCGTCGGCGAACAGCACCTTGGGCTGCGCGTCCTTCATGCCGTAGGCCATCTCGGGAGCCGTCCACCAGGCGTTCATGCCGACGCAGGCCACGCCGATGCAGGCGCAGGCCCAGTAGATCAGCATCCATTCGGGGTAGTTCCGCATCGCGATCGCGACGCGGTCGCCCGGCTTCACGCCCTGGGCCAGCAGCCAGTTGGCGGTCGAGGCGACCAGCCTGTGCGCCTCGGCGTAGGTGATGCGCTCGTCGCCGAACACGAGATAGTCGCGGTCCGCGAACTGCGCCGTCGAGAGCCAGAGCGCGCGCACGTTCGGCGGCGCGTTCTTGAAGGCGCGGATCGTCACGCCGCGCACCTCGACCTCGACCACTTCCATCGGCGCGCCGGGCCCCGTCAGCTCGGCCCAGGCCTTGTTCAGTTCGGCGTAGTGCATTCCCGCTCCATCCCCTGAGAACTCTGCCGGCGTCTACCGCGCCGGTCGCCGCCAACCTAGCTAGCCTTTTTCGACAGGCTCAACGAGGAAATGGCGGCCTTCCTTATCTTCGATCTCGACGATCCATATGTCTGGGTCGATACGGACCGCGCGCTCGATGTAGCGGTCGAGGTCGGCCTCGGCCCGGCTCGCGGCGGGCTCCATCCAGACCCGGTCGCCGTCGCCGCGCGTCGCCTCCGCCAGCAGCCGCGCCGTCCCGTCCGACCGGTTCAGCACCTTCACCAGGACCGCGCCCGCCCGGGGATCGCCCTTGCGCGCCACGACGGCGAAGCCCCCGCCGATCTCGACCCGGCGGATGAGCGCGCCGACCCAGATGTCGGTGGAAAGCAGCATCGCCCGCCATATGCGCGAGCCGCAGCATGCTGTCACGCGGGCGCCGCAAAGACGAACGGGCGTTAACCGTCTCCGTCCATAGGACCTCAACCCTGTACGGCTAAGCCTCCGCCTATCCAGACGGCCGTTCTCAAGGCCGCGGAACGATGGTGGACGGCAAAACGCATGAGCTCGCGCAGAAGCGCTGGGCCGACGTTTCGGATGGGGTTTGCAGGGCTCGCCGCGGCGATCGCGGCCCCCGCGATCGCGCTGGCGCAGCCGGCGGACCTCTTCTTCGAGCGGACGGTGATGACCGCGGCGGACAGCCGTTGCGGCCTCTTCACGCCCGAGGTGTCCTCCGCCCTCGCCGCCGGCGCGGCCCAGGCCCGCGGCGCGGCGCTCCGCGCCGGCTCCGACCCCCGGTCCCTGCAGGTCGTCGAACGCAACGCGCGCGCCCGCGCCGCCCAGATCGACTGCGCAAGTCCGTTGGTCGCCAGCCAGGCCGCCCGCATCCGCATGGCCTTCGCCGGGTACCAGCGGGTGACGCGGATGGTCTATCCCGGCGACCTGACCGAGTGGCGCGCCGACCGCGGCGTCGGCCGCAGCGCCCGCTGGCGGCTGTCGCAGAGCGCGGACTTCGGCTCCAACCGCATGATCTTCGGCCTCGCGGGCCGGCAGGACGTCCAGAGCGCCCTGGTGGCCGTGGCCGGCTTCTCCGACAAGGCGACGCCCTACTCGGCCCGCCTCGTGATGCGCGACACGCAGCGGACGCTGGGCCCCTACCTGCTGGGCGGACGCCAGCCCCTGTCGCGCAAGCTGCCGCCCGCCTCGGCGACGCGCGCCTGGTTCGCCGAGGCCCGCGGCGGCGCCGAGGCCGAGCTGCTGCCCAAGGGCTACGGCGGGGGCTGGGCCTTCCGGTTCCCGAACACCGCCGTCCAGGCGCTCAGCGAACTCGATCCGCGCGAGGCCGTGGCCGTGGAGTTCCTGTTCGCGGGCGGCCGCACGCGCACCGCCTATGTGGAAGTCGGAGACTTCGCCGCCGGCCGCGCCTTCCTGCAGCTGGCGAGCCGCTAGCGGCTAGGCGGCGTCCCACGGGCCGATAGCGACCCGCAGCGTGCGGCCCTAGACCTTCCGCCGCAGGGGTTGTTGTCCCGCCGGCTTCTCAACCAGAACGGGCAGACGGACGGTCACGGTGGTGCCCTGGCCGACCTCGCTCTCGACGCTCATCTCGCCGCCGTGCAGCCGCGCGAAGGCCCGCACCAGCGACAGGCCGAGGCCGGTGCCCTCGGTCCGCTTCTCGGCCTCTCCCACCTGCTCGAAGGGCCGGCCCAGCCGCGCCAGGTCGTCGCGGGCGATGCCCACGCCGGTGTCGGCGACCACCAGCTCCAGCGTGTCCCCGTCGCCCTGCACCGTCACCGTCACCGAGCCGCCGCGGGGGGTGAACTTCAGCGAGTTGGAGATCAGGTTCAGGGCGATCTGCTTGACGGCGCGCTTGTCGGCGTCGGCGGGCAGCGCGGCGATCGGCAGGACCCCGCGCAGGTGGACGCCGGCGCGATCGGCCTGGCCCCGCATCAGCCGCAGCACCGCCGAGATGGCGTCCCGCGCATCGAAGGTCTCGATGTGCAGTTCGAACCGCTCGGCCTCGATCTTCGACATGTCGAGGACGTCGTTGATCAGCTCCAGCAGGTGCGTGCCGCTCTCGTGGATCAGCTCGGCGTACTCGGCGTAGCGGTCGCCCAGGGGCCCGAACAGCCGCTGCCGCATGATGTCGGAGAAGCCCATGATGGCGTTGAGCGGCGTGCGCAGCTCGTGGCTCATGTTGGCCAGGAAGCGCGACTTGCCGGCGTTCTGCTGCTCGGCGGTTACGCGCTCGGCCTCCAGCCGCCGTTCGCGGGCGAACTGCTCACGCGCGTCCCGCAGGGCCGCCACCAGCCGCCCGTCGCCCGCCTGGCGCACCGTCAGCTCGAAGGGGCTGTCCGCATCGTCGGCCCGGGCGAGATAGACGCTGGCGCGGCCGTCGCGCGCCGCCTCGTGAAGGGCGCCGGCCAGGGCGGGCAGGTCCGCCTCGGCCACCAGGTGGCCCAGGCTGCGTCCTTCGAGCGATCGAGGCTCGTGGCCGCCCACGGGCGCCCCGGCCGCCGTCAGCACCCGCCCGGCGCGGTCCAGGACCGCCAGCAGCAGCGGCTGCGCCTCGAGGATCGCGATGATGTCGGCCGCGCGGGCCGTCCGCCGCTGGTCGCGGGCGACCGAGCCCTGCAGGTCCACCAGCCCCCAGGCGAAGCCGAGGGTGACCGTGCCGAGGCTCAGCAGGCCCAGCCAGGGGGCCGCGGCGGCGTCCGCCTGCGGCAGGGTCATGAGCGCGCCGTCCAGGGCGGTCACGGCCGCGGCGGCGAGGGATACGGCCGCGCCGAGGGCCAGGGTCTCGCGGGCGCGGAACGCCGTGGCCGCGGCGGCGGGGGCGAGGCACCAGGCCGCCAGCGGGCCGGCGGTCCCCCCCGTGAGGTGCGCCGCGACCGCGCCCGCCGCGCCCCACATGAGGATCGCCGCAGTCCGGCCTGCAGGCCCGAGCGTGGAGAGGAGCGCGCCGGCGATCGCGGCCGCGCCGCCCGCGGCCAGAGCCAGCAGTTCGGGGCCGATGCGCAGGCCCTGGAGCGAGAGTCCGGCCATGGCGGCCGCCGTCGCGAGCGCCCAGGCCGCATGCCAGAGCATGCCCGGCGCCGCGCCGCCGCGCCCCGCTGGCTTCGCCGATGTCGAACGCGCCCCGCTCATGCCCTGACCCTATACGGCCCCGTCAGGTCCGGCCCGCGAAAGTAGCCGCGGACGCAGATTCGCACGAGGGCCGCCGGGACAACGCCGTTCCCGCAAGACTTTCGTAAACGCCTTGGGCGAAGTTGCGGGCCTCGACTGACCACCAGGCGCATCGCCGTTCGATGGCTGAAACGGCCGACATCCCCGCCCGCGTTCGCGCCCGCGCCCGCCTCGAAGCGGCCATGGACGAGCAGAAGCGATCGTTCCTGCGCGTGGTGAGTCATGAGCTTCGCACGCCTCTGAACTCGATCCTCGGCTTCTCGGAAATTCTCAATGCGGAACTGTATGGGCCTCTCGGGGCTCCGCAGTACAAGGAATATGCCGAGATCATCCACCAGAGCGGCCAGCGGCTGCTGAAGCTGGTCAACCAGGTTCTCGAGATCGCCCGCCTGGAAGGGCGCACGATCGACTTCGACCCGGCGGTCGAGCCTCTGGAGACCGCGCTCGAGGACGTGCTTCCGGCCCTCTCCGCCGAGATGGCGGCGCGGGGCGTGACGCTGGAGGTCGCTCAGCCCGACGCTCTGCCTTCGGTCATGGCCGACCATCGGGGCCTGCGGCAGGTGCTCTCGCAGCTGCTGCACAACGCCGTCGCCTTCTCCCCCGAGGGCGGGGTCGTGCGCGTCTCGACCGCGCGCATCGGCGACATGGTCGAGATCCGGATCTGCGACGAGGGCGACGGCGTCGACGCCGCCGAGATCCACCGGCTGATGGCGCCCTTCGAGCAGGGGGAGAACGCGCTGACGCGAAAGTCCGAGGGCGCGGGGCTTGGCCTGCCGATCGCCGACCTGACGTGCCGGGCCATGGGCGGGCGGCTCAAGCTCGCCTCGCAACCCGGCCGCGGCCTCAGCGCCATGGTGCGCCTGCCGGCCGGCTGAGGTTGCGCCGCGGCCCCGGGCCCCTTAACTGCCGCGCCCATGGCCGCCATCGACGACGCCCTTTCCGAACTCGCCGACGAGTTCGACCTCCTGGGCGACTGGGAGGAGCGGTACCGCTACGTGATCGAGATGGGCAGGGACCTGGCCCCGCTTTCGGACGCCGAGCGCAGCGACGAGACCAAGGTCCGCGGCTGCGCCAGCCAGGTCTGGCTCGTCACCGAGCCGCAGGCCGACGGGACCCTGCGCTTCCGGGGCGATTCCGACGCCCACATCGTGCGCGGGCTCATCGCCATCCTGCTGCGCCTCTATTCCGGCCGCAGCGCCTCCGAGATCCTGGCCTTCGACGCGCGGGCGGCGTTCGACAAGCTGGGCCTCTCGGGCGCCCTCTCCTCGCAGCGCTCCAACGGCCTTGCCTCGATGGTGGCCCGCATCCGCCGCGACGCCGAACAGGCGCGGGCCGCCTGACGTCCGCATCCATCGCCGCCGTTGCGGCCGTAGCGCATCCTGCGCGAGGCTGAAGCTTCAGCGGGGAGGCGATCTTGATTCACCGACGTCAGCTTCTGGTCCCGGCGCTGGCCGCCGCCCTGGCCGGCCCGGCCGCGGCTCAGCCGCGCTATCGCCCGCCGCGCACCCGCCACGGCCATCCCGAGCTGGACGGGACCTGGACCAACGGCACCTACACCGAGTTCGAGCGGCCGCGAGAGCTGAAGACCCTCGTCGTCCCGCCGGACGAGGCGCGCGCCTGGGAGGCTCGCCTGGCGCCCACCGGCGGGGTCAATGTCCCGAACGACCCGGTGGGCCAGGCCCAGTCCGAGTTCCCCGAGGTGGGCACGGGCCTGATGCGCGTGCGCGGCGAGATCCGCAGCTCCGTCATCGTCGACCCCGAGGACGGCCAGCTGCCCTACAGCGACGAGGGCATGGCCCGGCTCGGCATCCGCAAGCACTACCGCCGCTGGTCCTACGATCACGTGGAGCAGCGGCCCGAGAACGAGCGGTGCCTCACCGCCGGCAACGCCGGGGCGCCGCTCATCGCCGAGCAGGACGCCAACCTCATCCAGATCGTGCAGACCCGCGACGAGATCGCCCTGGTGGCCGAGCGCTACCACGACGTCCGCATCGTCAGGCTGGGGCCCGACGCGCCCACCGCGAAGCCCGGCTGGTTCGGCCACTCGCAGGGTCGCTGGGAGGGCGACACGCTCGTGGTGGTCACGCGGGGATTCCGCCCGGGCGTCACGCGCCGCACCGACGACGTGTTCCTGTCCGACGCCGCCGTGGTGGTCGAGCGCTTCACCCGCACCGGCCCGGCCGAGATCCACTATGCGTTCACGGTCGAGGATCCGGCGCTCTACAGCCGGCCGTGGCGGGGCGAGGCCGTGCTGACGCCGGCGCCCGGGCGCATCTTCGAGTACGCCTGCCACGAGGGGAACTACGCGCTGACCAGCATCCTGGCCGCCGCGCGGCAGGGCAACCAGCCGTCATCCACGCCGCCCAAGCCCGCGCCCTGAGCCGGGGCGCGATACGCGTCGCCGCGTTCGCCGACTGGATCGAGTCCGGCCCCCGTCAGAGCACGTGGCGCCGGCGCCACTGGTCGCGGGTCATCTCCCAGTAGACCGAGCGGCGGATCGTGCCGTCGGGGCGCACCGCGTCGCGCTCGCCCATCCTGACGAAGCCGGCCGCGTCGATGCCCTTCTGGACGCGCAGGTTGTCCAGCGCCGCCGTCAGGCACATCAGCCGCACGCCCAGCGTCTCGAAGATCCACCCGAACATCCGCGCCATGCCCGCGCTGCCCGTCCCGCTGTTCTGCAGGTCGGCCCGCACGCCGCCCGCCAGTTCCGCCGAGGCGTGCTCGGGCCACACGGCCACGTGCGAGTAGCCCGCCACCTGCCCGGCCTCGTCCAGGTTGACGATCAGCAGCGCCTCGCCGGCCTGCATGCGCGCCTGGTTCTCCGCCACCCAGCGGGTGACGCTCTCCGGCGTCACGGGCTTCGGCAGGTCGTAGATCCAGCCCGACACGCGCTCGTCCGCGAGCAGGGCCACCAAGCCCGGCACGTGCTTCATCTCGGCCCGCTCGCGCCGGCCGGGCAGCGCCGCCACGTCGGCGGTCCGCACGGCCTGCCGGATGGCCTCGGCCTCCTCGCGGGAGGCGTGGATGACGGTCTTCGGGGGCGCGCTCACGACGCCGCCAGGCGCTCGAGCGCCGCGCCGTCCAGCCGTCGAACGGTCCAGTCGGTCATCGCGCCCGCGCCCAGCGAGTCGTAGAAGGCGATCGAGGGCGCGTTCCAGTTCAGCACCGCCCATTCCAGCCGCCCCAGGTCGGCCTCCATGCAGCGCTGCGCCAGGCGGCGCAGGAGCGCCTTCCCGGCCCCGACGCCGCGGGCCTCGGGCCGCACGAACAGGTCTTCCAGGTAGATCCCGGCCCGGCCCCGGAAGGTCGAGTAGTTGTAGAACCACAGCGCGAAGCCCACGGCCTGGCCCTGATGCTCGGCGATGTCGCAGAAGCACCGCGGATTCTCCCCGAACAGATCCCGGCGGATGTCGGCCTCGGTGGCCTCCACCTCGTGCAGCAGCCGCTCGTACTCGGCCAGATCGCGGATGAACTGCAGGATCAGCGGCGTGTCGGCGACGGTGGCGACCCGCACCTTCACCGCCGGCCTCGCGCCGGACGCGTCGGCCACGTCAGGAGACCTTGCCGAAGTCGGGCGCGCGCTTCTCGCGGAAGGCGGCGAAGGCCTCGCGGGCCTCCGGGCTCTTCAGCTGGTTGGTGAAGTGGCCGCCCTCCTCCTGGATGCGGTCCAGGTAGGCCTGGGCGTCCCGCATCAGCGCCTTGGTGATGGCCACCGAGGCCGGCGGCTTGGCGGCGATGGCGTCGGCGGCGGCCCGGGCCCGCGCCCGCAGCTCGGCCGCGGGAACCACCGCGTTGGCGATCCCCCAGGCCTCGGCCTTGCGCGCGTCCACCGCCTCGCCCAGCACGAACATCGAGAACGCCCGCGCGTGCCCGATCCGCGTGGGCAGCAGCATCGACGAGGCCGCCTCGGGCACCAGCGCCAGGTTCACGAACGGCGTCGTCAGCAGCGCGTCCTCGGCCAGGAACACCAGGTCGCAGTGCAGCAGCATGGTCGTGCCCACGCCCACCGCTCGGCCGTTCACGGCGGCGACGATCGGCGTCTTCGCGCGGGCCAGCGCCATGATCAGCGCGCTGCCGCCGCGCCGCTCGCCCGCCGGCGTCTCGCCCGAGTTCACGGCCGCGAAGGCGCCCAGGTCGTTGCCGGCGGTGAACATGTCGCCGTTCGCCTGGATCAGGATGCAGCGCACCGACGGGTCGTCGCCGGACGCGTCGATCGCGTCCCCCAGCGCCGCGTACATCTCGCCCGTCAGCGCGTTCTTCTTGTCGGGCCGGTTCAGCGTGAGCGTCAGCACGCCGCCGGACTTGTCGACGATCACATGTTCGGTCATGGCGGTCCTCCCGGAAGCGTGGCCGCGCACGCTAGCGACCCGCGCCCCCCAAGCCAACATCCGGCGAGCGTGGTCACCTCCCCGCGACGCAGCGGGGTTCGCGATGGGACCGGCTCTCAGCTGGTCGCCCTGAGCCACCGGGAACACAGGTCGCCCAGGGCGTCCGCGCGCTGCTCGACGTCGGCCCGGTCCTGGAAGACGATGACGCCTCGGTCGGACGCGGGCCAGCGCGCCAGGCCATGTCTGTCGTCGAACTTGAAGCCGCCCGGTTCCCTGGACCTGGCGCCGCGATGGACGACCACCCGGACACCGCCCTTGCGCTCGAGCCCGAGGGTTATCCGGTCATCACCGCCCAGCGCAAAGCTTGGCGCATTCCACTTCACGCTTTCGGTGAGGCCAGAGTGGCAGGCCGCGACGACGGACCGAATGGCGTCGACCGTCTCGCGAGTCTCGCGGTCGAGCCCCGCCCTGAACTTCTCGATATCGGCCGCCATGGTGACTTCGGGCCTAAGCGGTCGCCGCGCGGTACCAGTCCACGCCGGACGCGTCGCGCTCGCGCACGACCTGGCCCCGGCTCATCAGGCAGTTGAGGTGAGCCAGGCTCTCGCCCGTGGCCATCCCCAGCAGGTATTCGTCGATCCGCCGGCGGAACAGGACGTGGAAGACGTCCACCGCCCGCTTCGGCTCCTTCAGCAGGTCGAGCAGGCGCGTCAGCCCCCGCTCGTGGCCGCCCACCAGGTGATCGATCCGCGCGTGCAGGCCGCGGAACGGGTCGTTGTGCGCCGGCAGCACCAGCACGTCGTCCGGCACCTGGCTCTTGATCCGCTTCAGCGAGGTCAGCCAGTCGGTCAGAGGGTCGCCGTCCGGCTCGGTGGGGAAGACCGACACGTTCGAGGAGATCTTCGGCAGCACCTGGTCGCCCGAGATCATCAGCTTGAGGTCGGGACAGTAGAGGCAGGCGTGCTCGGGGCTGTGGCCCGAGCCCACCACCACGCGCCAGACGTGGTCGCCGATGCGGATCTCGTCGCCGTCGTTCAGCCGGTGGAAGCTGTCGGGCAGCGCGTAGAGCCCCCGGCCGAAGCCGCCGAACTTGGCGCGGTAGTTCTCCAGCGCCTCCTCGTCCCAGCCCGCCGCGCGGAAGAACCGGATGGCGTCTTCGGGCGCCTCGCGCCCCGTGTCCGCCGCCAGCGAGCGGCAGGTGATGTACTCCAGCCGCGTGATCCACAGCCGCGCGTCGAACTTGCGCGTGAGGTAGCCGGACATGCCGATATGGTCCGGGTGCATGTGGGTCACGAACACCCGGGTCACCGGCCGGCCCTCCAGCGGCCCCTTCAGCGCCGACCGCCACGCGTTGCGGGTCTCGAGCCCGCTGATGCCGGTGTCGGCGATCGCCCAGCCGGGACGCCCGTCGGCGAAATGGTCCTCGATCGCCCAGACGTTGATCCAGGCCAGCGCGCCGCCCAGCGGCATGCGCAGCCACTTCACGCCCGGGGCGATGTCCACCGCCTCGCCAAGCTTGGGCGCATGTTCGAACGGATAGGTCAGCTTCGGCCTGTGGCTTTCCCAGGCCGCTTGTTCGATCCCGTCGCGCAACGCCAAGGCTCCCACTGCTGCAGCGCGCATTATCCGGCGGCGCCCCTGCGGAGGGCAACCGTTCCGTCCGCGGCGTGGGCGCGCGCCGGTTTTGGGTTGGCCTGCCCCGGCGGCGGGCCCATGATGGCCGCGACGCGCGACGCGGCGCCCCCGTGACCTGCGAGGAGAGAGTCCCACGATGTTGTCGCTGATCCTGGCGGCCGCGCTGCTCCAGGCCGACGCGTCGCCCGCGGCTCCCGTCACGGTCGCGCCGGTGACGTCCGAGGGCGCCCAGATCGTCTACGGCCTCGTCGAGGGCAAGGGGCAGGCGAAGTCCAAGCGCGTCTGCTTCAACGACGCCATGCTCGGCTCGAAGATCCCCACGAAGCGCTGCATGGACCGCGAGGAGTTCGAGCGCCGCCAGCGCGACAACCGCGAGTTCACCCGCAAGATCCAGGACGACGCCCGCGCGCCGACCTTGCGCTAGGCGCGCGCTCCGGGCCGCCGTGGACGCGCGTCCGACTCGCCCCTATTCCTGGACGCGGTAGGCGCGCCGGCGCCGCCGGACGCAACCTGGGGGATGCTTCCGCCATGACCACGTCACGCCGCAAGGCGGCCAACCGCACGCCGCTGCTCGTCTTCGGCGGCCTCGCCCTGGCGGCCCTCGCGGGCGGCGCCCTCTGGATCATGAAGGACGTCGAGCGCGCCCGCCGGGAGGCCGAGGCGGCGGCCCGGATCGTCCCGACCCTCCCGGCCGGTCGCCTGCAACTCGTCAGCTCCACCATGCAGGAGGCGGTCTACGTCTCGCTCGATGACGTCCGCCGGACCGCCGACGGCGCCGTGTCGGCCACCGTCCTGAAGGTGGGCCGCAAGCCTGACGGCGTCGAGGGCTCGGCGATGCTGACCCGCCGCGAGAGCGTCGATTGCGGCGCGCGGCGCATCTACGAGGGACGTATCGGCGCGTTCGACGCCGAAGGCCGGCTGAAGACCGCGACCAACGGCTATCCCGGGGGCCGTCCCGCCGAGCCCGGCGACTACGAGGTCCCGGTCCTGTGCGAGCAGGCGAAGGGTCGGATCGTCGCCACCTGGCGGCAGGCCCAGCGCGAGGTGCAGGCCCTGCCCGACGCCGTCGCGGCCCGCGCCGAGGCCGACCGGCGCGACGCCGACGCCTGGGCCTGGCTCTGCGCGGCCGGGGTGCGCAACCGGTGGCGGAGCCGCACGCCCGCCGACTGCGCGCATGCGCTGACGCTGCGCCCCGACGACCACGCCACGCGCCTCGACCGGGCGTACATCCTGCTCAAGATCGGGCGAAAGGCCGAATCCGACGCCGAGTTCGCGCGCGTGCTCGCCGCCGATCCGAAGAACGCCACCGCCCTCTACGGGCGAAGCCTCAGCCACGCCCTGCGCGGCGACGAGGGCGCCAGCCGCCGTGACCGGGGCGCCGCGCTGGACCTGGACGAGGACGTGCCGAACTGGGTGGCCCAGACCTACGACCTGCAGGTCAGCCGCGAGTACCGCGTCCGCTGAGCGGGCGGGCGGGAAAGCTTGACCATGATCAATTCGCGGGGCCGCGCCCGACGCTAGTCCTTCCGCCGAAGCAGAAGGAGAGCCCCATGCCGACGGAAGTCGTTCCCATCATCGGCGGCATCGTCGCGATGTTCGTCACCTTCATGGTCGTCCTCGGCGGCGTCAGCCTCTGGACCGGCCAGGGCAAGTAGGACCTTTCCGCCGCGCTTTTGTCGGGAATCGGGGTCCATCGTGCGTCCTCCGGGACGCATGAGAAGGGAGCCCGATGCTCTACGCGCTGCTGGCCTACCATGAGGAACACGTCGTCCAGGCGATGGACGAGGCGGCCGACAACGCCCTGATGGCGAACCTCGAGGCCGTCCACGGCCGGTGGACGGCCGCCGGGACCCTGGGGCCGGCCGCCCGCCTGGGCGCGACTACGCGCGCCGCCACCGTTCGGGGGCAGGGGCGCGGCTTCGTCACGGACGGCCCCTTCGCGGAGACCAAGGAAGCCCTGCTGGGCTTCTACGTCGTCGAGGCCGAGAGCCTCGCGGCCGCGGTCGAGCTCGCCCGCGACCTGAAGGCCGCCAATCCCAGCGCCGCCTACGAGGTCCGCCCGATCGTGCTCTTCCGGCCCGGCGCCCCCTTCCCCCTGACCGACGCCGGCCTGGGCGACGTCAGGCCGTAGCCGGCGGCTTCAGGGCCTCGGCGGCCTCGCGCCGCTTCCGCGCCGCCGCGCGCACCGCGTCCAGCAGCTCGGCCCCGCCCAGGCTGCCCTCGGCGTCCGCCTGCGCGCCGCCCAGCGCGTACTCCGGCGGCACGGTCTCGGGGCCTTCGCCCGGCGGCAGCGGCGGGGTGTAGTAGCCAAGGGCGTAGTTGCTCATCGCGTAGCCGACCAGGGCCGCCAGCTCGGGCTCCAGCCCCGCGGCGACCTGCGGCGGGCACGAGAGGTACATGTTCTCCTCCTGCCGCAGCCAGCCCAGCGAATAGGTGATGTTCAGGCCCCAGCGGTCGGCGCCGCCGTCGCCCGGATCGTCCAGGACGTTCGCGCCGCCCGCGTGGAACACGGTGCCGGTGTAGACGAGCACCGATCCCTTGCGCATCGTCGCCCGCCCGATCTCCTCCGGGGCCGCCACGCGGTCGTCCGGCCAGGCCTGCGAGCCCGGGCACACCTGCGTCGCCCCGTTCGCCTCGGTGAAGTCGGTCAGGGCCCAGATGGTGTTGAGCTGCGGCTCGATGGCCAGCGGCAGGTGCTGGCCCCACGCCCAGCGGTCGCGGTGGATCGCCTGCCCCGGCTGGCCCGGCATGATCCGGATCAGCTGCGCCAGATGCAGGTGGTAGCGGTGGCAGTTCGGCTTCAGCAGGGCGTCGCACTGCGCCAGGATCCGCGGGTCCATCACCAGCGGCCGGATGCGGGGCGAACGCGCCACCAGCGCCCCGGTGCGCGTCGTGCGCGCCCCGGTGAAGCTGTCCCGGCCCGGCGGCGTCGCGTCCACGTACGGCTTCAGCTCGGCCACCAGCGCGTCCACGGCGGCGGCGGGCAGCGCGTCGTCCAGGATCAGGGCCCCGTCGCGCGCCAGCACGGCGAAGACGTCGTCGGCCGGCGCATCGGCCGGCAGGTGGGTGAGCTGGGGCATCGCGCGTCCTCCTCGGCATGATCCTGCCTCATCCGAGGCCGCGGCGGGAGGCCCCTCGTGGCGTTTCGCGGAACGCGGATCGTCCGGCCGGCTGGGGCGTTGGGGCTCCATG
Organism: Phenylobacterium sp.; assembly: GCF_016793225.1. Classification (GTDB taxonomy): domain Bacteria; phylum Pseudomonadota; class Alphaproteobacteria; order Caulobacterales; family Caulobacteraceae; genus Phenylobacterium. The sequence continues at coordinate 16,728 of NZ_JAEUMN010000078.1, read as the reverse complement.
CCCCGCCTCACGGCCCTCGCCGCGCTGCCGCTGGCCCTCGGGATCGCCGCCTGCGGACAGACGTCGGCCCCGAGCGGACCGGAGCCGGCGCGCGCGGCCGACGCCGCGGCGCCCGGCCCCGTGCAGGTAGGCGAGGCCTCCTACTATGCGTCCGAGCTCGCCGGGCGGCCGACGGCCAGCGGCGAGCCGCTGAAGCCCGAAGCCATGACCGCCGCCAGCCGGTCGCTGCCGCTGGGCACGGACGCCAGGGTGACCAACACCGAGACGGGCCGCTCGGTCGTCGTGGAGGTCAACGACCGCGGGCCCTATGCGAAGAACCGCATCATCGACGTCACGCCCAAGGCCGCCGAGCGCCTCGGCATGAAGGCCGACGGCGCGGCCAGGGTCGTCGTCCAGCCGCTTCCCGCCGACGCCGTCCCCTGAGCGGCGGATCGCGCGGGCCGTCGGCGGCTAGCGGAGGAACGTCGCCGCCACATAGGCCGCCAGCAGCAGCCCCAGCACGATGATGATGGCCCGGCCCGCCAGCCTGTTGCGCGATGCCGGCTCCATCAGGCCGGCTCGTAGTTGAGGATCGGGGCCAGCCAGCGCTCGGCCGTGGCCAGGTCCCAGCCCTTGCGCCGGGCGTAGTCGGCGACCTGGTCCTTCTCGATCCGCCCCACGCCGAAGTAGTGCGCTTCGGGGTGGGCGAAGTAGAGGCCGCTCACCGCCGCGGGCGGGTTCATGGCGAAGCTCTCGGTCAGCTCGATCCCCGTGGCCGAGGTCGCGTCCAGCAGCCGGAACAGCGTGGCCTTCTCGGTGTGGTCGGGCTGGGCCGGATAGCCGGGCGCCGGGCGGATGCCGCGGTACTGCTCGGCCACCAGGGCGTCGATGTCGAACGGCTCGTCCGGCGCGTAGCCCCAGAGTTCGGTGCGCACGCGCCGGTGCAGCGCCTCGGCGAAGGCTTCGGCCAGGCGGTCGGCCAGCGCCGTGAACAGGATGGCCGAATAGTCGTCGCCCGCGTCCTTGAACGCCTTGGCCTGGGCCAGCTCGCCGTGGCCGGCGGTGACCGCGAAGCCGCCGATCCAGTCGGGCCGCGTCCCCACCGGGGCGACGAAGTCGGAGAGCGCCACGTTGCGCTGGTCGCCCGACTTCAGCATCTGCTGGCGCAGCGTGTGCAGCCGGGCGAGCTCGGTGCTGCGGCCCTCGTCGGCGTACACCACCACGTCGTCCCCGTCGGCGTTCGCCGGCCAGAAGCCCACCACGCCGCGCGCCTCCAGGAGGCCCTCCTGGACGATGCGGTCCAGCATCCGGCGCGCATCGGCGTAGAGGTCGCTGGCGGCCTTGCCCACCACGTCGTCCTCCAGGATCGCCGGGAAGCGGCCCACCAGCTCCCAGCTCGCGAAGAAGGGCGTCCAGTCGATGTGGCGCACCAGCTCGCCCAGGTCATAGGGCGCGAAGGTCCGCGTTCCCAGGAAGGCCGGCTTCGGCGCGGAATAGGCGCTCCAGTCCGGCGTGAAGGCGTTGTCGCGCGCCTCCTGGATCGTCGCCCGGGCGCGGGCGCCCTGCCCGCGCGCGAACTGCTCGCGCACCTTCTCGTAGTCGGCGGCGGTCTCGGCCAGGAACCGCGACTTCTCGGTGGGCGACAGCAGGTTCGAGACCACGCCCACCGCCCGGCTGGCGTCCAGCACATAGGTGGTCGACCCCGACGGATAGCGCGGCGAGATCTTCACCGCCGTGTGGGTCTTCGAGGTCGTCGCGCCGCCGATCAGCAGCGGCATGGTCATGCCGCGGCGCTCCATCTCGGAGGCCACGAACACCATCTCGTCGAGGCTGGGCGTGATCAGGCCCGAGAGGCCGACGATGTCGACCTTGTGCTTCTCGGCCTCGTCGAGGATGCGGTCGGCCGGGACCATGACGCCCAGGTCGATGACCTCGTAGTTGTTGCACTGCAGGACCACGCCCACGATGTTCTTGCCGATGTCGTGGACGTCGCCCTTGACGGTCGCCATCAGGATGCGGCCCGCCTGCTCGCGCGGCTTGCCCTCCTTCTCGGCCTCCATGAAGGGCATCAGGTAGGCCACGGCCTGCTTCATCACCCGCGCCGACTTCACCACCTGTGGCAGGAACATCTTGCCCGCGCCGAACAGGTCGCCGACGACGTTCATCCCGTCCATCAGCGGGCCTTCGATGACGTGCAGCGGGCGCTCGGCCGCCTGGCGCGCCTCTTCGGTGTCGGCCTCGATGAACTCGGTGATGCCGTGCACCAGGGCGTGGCTGAGCCGCCCCGCCACCGGCTGTTCGCGCCAGGTGAGGTCCGGGCCCTTGGCCTCGGACTTGCCGCCCTTGTACTTCGGCGCCAGCTCGACCAGCCGCTCTGTGTTGCTGACGTCGGGCAGGCGATGCGGACGGTTCAGGATCACGTCCTCCACCGCCTCCCGCAGCTCGGCCGGGATGTCGTCGTAGACCGGCAGGTCGCCGGCGTTGACGATGCCCATGTCCATGCCCGCGGCGATCGCGTGGTACAGGAACACCGAGTGGATCGCGCGCCGCACCGGCTCGTTGCCGCGGAACGAGAAGCTGACGTTCGACACGCCGCCCGAGATCCGCGCGTACGGACACTGCGTCTTGATCCGCCGCGTCGCCTCGATGAAGTCGACCGCGTAGTTGTCGTGCTCCTCGATCCCCGTGGCGACGGCGAAGATGTTGGGGTCGAAGATGATGTCCTCGGGCGGGAAGCCCACCTTCTCGAGCAGGAGGTCGTAGGCCCGCTTGCAGATCTCGACCTTGCGGTCGGCGGTGTCGGCCTGGCCCACCTCGTCGAAGGCCATCACCACCACGGCGGCGCCGTAGCGCAGGCACGCGCGCGCCTGCTCCAGGAACTTGGCCTCGCCCTCCTTGAGGCTGATCGAGTTCACGATCGCCTTGCCCTGGACGCACTTCAGGCCGGCCTCGATGACCTCCCACTTCGAGGAGTCGATCATCACCGGCACGCGGGCGATGTCGGGCTCGGCGGCGACCAGGTTGAGAAACGTCCGCATGGCCGCCACGGAATCGAGCAGGCCCTCGTCCATGTTGACGTCGATGACCTGCGCGCCCGCCTCGACCTGCTGGCGCGCGACGCTCAGCGCCTCGGGATAGTTCCCCTCCGCCACGAGCTTGCGGAATTTCGCCGAGCCGGTGACGTTCGTCCGCTCGCCGACGTTGATGAAGGTGGGGCGCATCAGCTCACAGACTTGAGGGATCGGATCAGGAAGTAGGTGGCGCCGTTCGGGGCCGGCGCCGAGTAGCCGCCCTCCGCCTCCAGCACGCGCGCGGCGATGGCCGTCAGCATCCAGCCCAGGCCGGGCAGGTCGTCGCTCAGCAGCACTTCGGTGGTCAGCTCCTCGATCCCGTTCTGGGCGCCGAAGTCGCGCACCTGCCGCATGGCCGCGACGCTGGAGTCAGGCCATTGGACGTTGGCCCAGCCCCACAGCCAGTTCCGGGCCGAGATCGTGCCCACCACCTGGATGTCGGCGACCACCCGCGGCCCCTCGGCGTCCGAGAACGTCAGCGTGCCTGCGGCGGTGTCGTAGTCGTAGCGCAGCCACGAGCCCAGCCGGTAGGCCTCGTCCATGCGCTGCTGTCGGGACGTGAAGGCGGCGAACGCCTCCTCGCACCAGGCGTCGTACCAGTCTGGCGCTTTCATCAGGCGAGCTCGAAGGGCTCCAGGCCCGCCAGCCGCATGGCCTTCGGGCGTTCCGGCACGGCGCGCGGCTTCAGGCCCCTGACGGCGTCGGCCACGTGGCGGATGTGGTCGGGCGTCGTGCCGCAGCAGCCGCCCAGGATGTTGACCAGCCCGTGCTCGGCCCATTCGTGCAGCTGGTGGCCCGTCTGGTGGGGCTCCTCGTCGTACTCGCCCATGGCGTTCGGCAGCCCGGCGTTCGGATAGGCCGACACCAGCGTGTCCGCCACCCGGGCCAGCTCGGCGATGTGCGGCCGCATCAGGTCGGCGCCCAGGGCGCAGTTCAGGCCGATGGCGAACGGCTTGGCGTGGCGCACCGAGTTCCAGAACGCCTCGACCGTCTGCCCCGACAGCGTCCGGCCCGAGCGGTCGGTGATCGTCCCGGAGATCCAGATCGGCAGCGGCTCGTAGCCCTCGTCCTGCAGGTCCAGGATCGCCTTGATCGCGGCCTTGCAGTTCAGCGTGTCGGTGATCGTCTCCACCAGGAACAGGTCCACGCCGCCCTCGTGCAGCGCGCGCACCTGCTCGGCGTAGGCCTCGTAGACCTGGTCGAAGGTCACCTTGCGCGCGCCCGGGTCGTTCACGTCCGAGCTCATGGACAGCATCACCGGCAGGGGCCCGATCGAGCCCGCTACGAACCGCGGCTTGCCCGGCTCCCTGGTGGTCCAGCGGTCGGCGACCTCGCGGGCGATCCGGGCCCCTTCGAGGTTGATGTCGCGCACCGCGGCCTCCATCCCGTACTCGGCCTGGCCGATCGAGGTGGCCGAGAAGGTGTTGGTCTCCGAGATGTCGGCGCCGGCGGCGAAGTACTGGTCGTGCAGGTCGGCGACGATGTCGGGCCGGGTCACGCACAGGAGGTCGTTGTTGCCCTTCAGCTGCCCCGGCGCGGCCTTGAAGCGCTCGCCGCGGTAGTCGGCCTCGTCCAGGCCGCGCTTCTGGATCATGACGCCCCACGAGCCGTCCAGGATCAGCACCCGCTCCCGGGCGGCGGCCTTCAGGGCCGCGATGCGGTCGGCTCTCGAGCTCGGGGACGTCATGCGGCGGCTTCCTTGGGTTCGGCGGGGGGCGCCTCGCGCACGCCCAGGACCCGGCAGATCGCATAGACCAGGTCGGCGCGGTTCAGCGTGTAGAAGTGGAAGTCGTTGAAGCCCTCCTCGGCGAGGCGGGCGCACATCTCGGACGCCACCGAGGCGGCCACCAGCTTCCGGGTCTCGGGGTCGGCGTCCAGGCCCTCGAAGTGGTTGGCGAGCCAGGCGGGGATCTCCACCCCGATCCGGGCCGACATGTTGGCCAGCCCCTCGAAGCTCGAGACGGGCATGATCCCGGGCAGGATCGGGACCTCGACGCCGGCGCGCCGGATGCGGTCGACGAACCTCAGGTAGCCGTCGATGTCGAAGAAGAAGTTGGTGATCGCGCGCGTGGCGCCGGCGTCCACCTTGGCCTTCAGCACCTCGATGTCGTGCTCGACTGACGGGCTCTCGGGGTGGATCTGCGGATAGACGCCCACGCTGACCTCGAAGTCGGCGATGGCCCGGATCCCCGCCGTCAGCTCGGTGGCGTTCTGGTAGCCGTCCGCCCGCGGCGTGTAGGCGCCGCCGAGCGAGCCGGGCGGATCCCCGCGCAGGGCCACGATGTGGCGGATGCCGGCGTCCCAGTAGTCGCGGATCACCTCGTCCACCTCGGCCCGGCTGGCCTCGACGCACGTCAGGTGCGCGGCGGGCTTCAGCGTCGTCTCCTTCAGGATGCGGACGACCGTGCGGTGCGTGCGCTCGCGGGTGGAGCCGCCGGCGCCGTAGGTCACCGAGACGAACTCGGGGTTCAGGGGCTCGAGCCGGCGGATCGCCTCCCACAGGCTCTCCTCGCTCTTCGGCCCCTTCGGCGGGGAGAACTCGAACGAGACCCGCGGGCGCGGGCCGATGCCGGCGCCGGCGCGCGCCACGGGCCCCAGCGCCGTCCCGTCGGTGCGTCTGCGGTTCGGGATGATCATGCGGCGCTCCGCAGCTGGGTGGGCGCGCGGCGGGCGGCCCAGATCTTCACGGTCAGCCCGTCGGCCCGATTGGGCGGCAGGGCGGTCAGGTCGGCGTTCGGCAGGTCGGCTTCGGCCAGCCAGCGGCCCATCTCTTCGTCGGAAAATCCTAACCGGCGGTGTTGATGCTGCTCGCGGAGGAACTCGTGCTTGTGGGGCGCGAAGTCCACGATGATCAGCTTGCCGCCGGGGGCGACGATGCGGCCCGCCTCCTTCACCGCCGAGGCGGGATCGCCCAGATAGTGGAGCACCTGGTGGACGACCACGAGGTCGGCCGAATGCTCGGGAAGCCGGGTGTCCAGGATGTCGCCGTGGCGCAGCTCGACGTTGGCCAGGCCCGCCTCGGCCACGTTGCGGCGCGCGATGTTCAGCATCTGCTGCGACAGGTCCAGGCCGATCGCCTGCTCGGCCTGCGGCGCCAGCAGGGTCAGCATCCGCCCGGTGCCGCTGCCCAGGTCGACCAGGCGGCGCAGGCGGCCCCGGCCGGCCGCCTTCAGCACCCGCGCCTCGACGTCGGCGTCCGACACGTACAGCGAGCGGATCTCGTCCCAGCGGGCGGCGTTCTCGGCGAAGTAGGCCTGCGCGGCCTCGGCGCGCTCGGCCTGCACGTCGTGCAGCTTGCGCCGGTCGCGCGCCAGGCCCGGATCGTCGGGGTTGACCCGCGCCAGCACCTCGCCGATCACCTCGCGCTGCCGGCCCGAGCCGGTCAGGCGGTAGAACACCCAGGCCCCGTCCGGGAACCGTTCGACCAGCCCGGCCTCGCCCAGCAGCTTCAGGTGCCGGGACACGCGCGGCTGGCTCTGGTCGAGGACGCGGCACAGTTCGAGCACCGCAAGCTCCTCGCGCTCGAGCAGCGCCAGGATGCGCAGCCGGGTCGGCTCGCCCGCGGCGCGGAGCACGTCGACCGTCTGTTTCGCCGAGAGCAGCATCGCACATAAAGATATCTTTATATGTGATCGGGTCAAGCCTTGTCGCGCGCTCGGGCCCGGGCTAGGCGTGGCGGCGGGAGGTCGGGATGCGGCGCATCCTCGTGATCGGCAACTCGGGCGGCGGCAAGTCGACCCTGGCGCGCCGGCTGGGCGCGAAGCTGGGCCTGCCCGTCATCCACCTCGACGTGCTGTTCTGGAAACCGGGCTGGGTCGAAAGCGACGACGCCGAGTTCGAGGCCCGGATCGCAGCCTACCAGCAGGAGGACGCCTGGATCGCCGACGGCAACTTCGGCGGCTCGTGGAGGCTGCGCATGCCCGCCGCCGACACCATCGTCTGGATCGACCAGCCCGTCTGGCTGTGCCTCGTCCGCGCGATCCGGCGCGTCTTCCAGTACCGCGACGGCTCACGGCCCGACATGGCCGAGGGCTGCCGCGAGAAGATCGACCTCAAGTTCTACGGCTTCATCCTGACCTACAACCGCAAGGTCCGCCCGCGCCTGGAGCGCGCCCTCGCCGACCACGGCGCCCACGCCCGCCTCGTGCGCCTGCGCAGCGACCGCGAAATCGAAGCCTTCCTCCAGACCCCGGCTTCGCCGCCCGCGGAACACCGGACGGCATAGATTCCGCGCCACCCCGGCCGAGCGGCCGCGCCGTCACCCGACCTTCGGGCGCGCAGGCTCCTAGATCCGCGCCGCCTCGACGGTGTCGCCGCTCGGCGGCTGGTCGCGGTCCGCGGCGCGGGCTTCGGCGAAGGCCTCGATCATCCGGGCGCAGAACGCCGGCAGGTCGTCGGGCTTGCGGGACGTGACCAGCCCCTGATCCACCACCACCTCCTGGTCCACCCATTCGGCGCCGGCGTTGCGCAGGTCGGTCTTCAGCGACGGCCAGGACGTCACGCGCCGCCCGTCGACGCCGCCGGCGTCGATCAGCGTCCACGGACCGTGGCAGATCGCGGCGATCGGCTTGTCGGCGTCCACGAAGGCCCGGACGAAGGCGATGGCCTCCTCGGAGAGCCGCAGCTGGTCGGGATTGATCACCCCGCCCGGCAGCACCAGCCCGTCGTAGTCCTCGGGGCTGGCCTGCGACAGCCCGCGGTCGACCGCGACCGTCCCGCCCTTGTCGTGATGCCGGTAGCCCTGGATCTCGCCGTCCTTCGGCGAGATGACCTCGGGCAACGCGCCGGCGTCGCGCAGCGCCTCCAGCGGCCGGGTGAGTTCGACCTCTTCGAAGCCGTCGGTCGCGAGGATCGCGATGCGGCAGCCTTCAAGGCGGGTTTCGGCCATGGGGAGTCTCCTGGCGGTTTGGCGGACGGGAGCTTCCTAACCCCGGGGCCGGGAGGCGGTTCCAGACCGCGCCCGGAAGACGCCGTCAGGTCCCGAAGATCCACCCGCTGGGTAGCGACGACAGCGTCACCCCCACCAGCACCATGCGGTTGCCGCCGCCGAAGTCGATGACCGTGTCGGCGTCGATCTGGCTCACGGTGTACGATCCGCCGCCGTCCACCAGCACCCGGTCGCCCTCGCCGGCGTTGAAGTCGGTCACCCGGTCGACGCCCGCCGCGGCGAAGGCGATGAAGATGTCGGCGCCCAGGCCGCCCTCCAGGGTGTCGGTCCCCAGGTCGCCCGCGACGATGTCATTGCCGTCGTCGCCGCGCACCAGGTCGTCGCCCTGCCCGCCGCGCACGGTGTCCGCGCCCAGCCCCCCGCCGATCGAGTCCGAGCCGATGTTGCCGTAGACGATGTCGTTGCCGGCGTCCCCGAACACGATGTCGTCGTCCTTGCCGCCGACCACCCAGTCGTTGCCCTCGCCGCCGTAGAGGCTGTCGCGGCCCATGTTGCCGTTGATGTCGTCGAAGCCGGCGCCGCCCTGGACCACGTCGTCGCCGTCCTCGCCGCGCAGGTAGTTGCGGCCGTCGCCGCCGGCGATGGAGTCGTTGTCGGCGCCGCCGTAGACCTGGTCGTCGCCGAAGCTGCCGAACACCGTGTCGGCGCCCGCGCCCCCGGTGATGCAGTCGTCGCCAGCCCCGCCGTCGTAGCGGTCCGCCCCGGCGCCCAGCGTGCGCACGTCGGCGCCCGAGGACCCCGTCTCCTGCAGGCCGCCGTCAAGCGTGCCCGACATGAAGCTGAAGCGGGTGATGTCCGACTGGCTGGCGCCCACCAGGCGCACCGCGTGCCCGCCGATCTTGGAGAACAGGAACACGTCGTTCCCCACCTTGATCGAGGCGTAGTCGAAGCTGCGGCCATAGGCGGCCAGGGCCTGGTTGTAGGCGCCCTCGTAGGTGTCGTCGACGCCCTGGAACAGCGCCGAGAACCCCGGCGGATTGCCTCCCGCCACCAGAAACCGGTCGGCCGCCGTCCAGTCGGTGATCACGTCCAGGTTGGCGATGCTGGTGAGGCCCGCCACGTCCGAACTGTCCGAGCCCGACAGGCGGTAGATGTCCACGCCCCCGCCGCCCGTCAGCGTGTCGGCGCCCCCGCCGCCCGACATCGTGTCGCCCTCGGCGCCGCCGATCAGCACATCGTTGTCGTTGGTCCCGGTGATCTCAGCCACGGCGAAGCCCCCCTGGGTGCGCTGCGAAGCTGGACAATGCCCCGCACGCCGTCAACCGCGGGTGAACAACCGCCACGACGCCCGGACCCCCGTCATCCGCTTTCCGCGCAGCGGAACACCGGGCCCTTGGACTCCGTCACTCCGGATGAAGCGGGGGCGGCCCGCGGGCCCTCCGGCCGCGCGGGTGGATCAGGCCCCGAAGATCCAGCCGGGCGTGAGGCTCGACATCTGGACGCCGACCAGGACCATCCTCCCGCCGCCCGTCATGTCGATCACCGTGTCGGCTCCGACCTGGGTCACCGTGTACTGCGTGCCCGGATCGAGCTGCACGCGGTCGCCCTCGGCGAGGCTGAAGTCCAGCACGCGGTCGAGGCCGGCGTCGCCGAAGGTGTGGAAGTTGTCGGCGCCCGCCCCGCCGATCACGGTGTCGTCGCCCTTGTCGCCCGACATGTAGTCGGCGCCGTCGCCCCCGAAGATGAGATCGCCGTCCTGGCCGCCGCGGACGATGTCGTTACCGGTCCCGCCCACGCAGGTGTCGTTGCCGAGGTTCCCGTAGACGAGGTCGTCGGCCGCGTCGCCGAACAGGAGGTCGTTGTCCTTGCCGCCGACCACCCAGTCCGCGTCGGCGCCGCCCGAGGCGGTGTCGTTGCCCATGTTCCCGTTGATGTCGTCGAAGCCGTTGAAGCCCACGATGTAGTCGTCGCCTTCGTCGCCTCGCAGATAGCTGGTGGCCGTGTCGAGGTTGATCCCCGGCTGGGCCAGGAAGGCATAGATCTGGTCGTTGCCGAGGCCGCCGAAGATGGTGTCGTTGCCGCTGCTCCCGGCGAGCAGGTCAGCGCCCGCGTAGCCGCGGATCAGGTCCGGGCCCACGAAGCCGCCGAGCCGGTCGCTGCCGGCCAGGATCGTCGAGAAGGCCTCCTGGGTGGCGTTGGTCTGGACCCAGCGCCCGAACTGCGTCGCCGAGATTCCGGGGCTGGCGAACATCTGCGTCGCGAAATCCTCCTGGACGAAGATGATCTGGGTGACCGAGCCGTCGAGGATCTGCGAGTTGGAATCGTACACGAAGCCGGAGCCCACGAGGTCCAGGATCGGGAGGTAGAACTCGCCCGTGAAGATGTCGCCTTCGATGCGCAGGTGGGTCGAGGTGGCGGCGACGATGTCCGCGCCCAGCAGGTTCGAAAGCCGCGCCACGTCCATGTTGCCGCGGATCTCGGCGCTGGTGGAGAAGGCGGCGATCGGGACCGGGGCGGGCAGGGTGGGCGTGGCCGGGACCGCGGCGGTCGGGGAGGTAGGCGTCGTGGGGGGCGTCGTCGGCGGCGGGGCCGTGGGTTCGGCCGGCCCCATCGGCGCGGTGGGAAGCGTCGAGGCCGCGCCCAGGTTCGCGCCCGAGATGTCGTCCAGCCCGCGGCCCGCGAGCAACACCGCATCTTCCGCCGTTCCGCCGTCGCCGGCGGTGTCGATGTAGACGATGACGCCCTGCGGGGTCTGCACCGCGACGTAGCGGGCCCCCGCGGCGATCAGGCCGTTGGCGTGGGTGCGCCCAGCGTCCGGCGCCGAGGTCTCCTGGTAGGCGCCGGCGCTGTTGTTGATCGTGATCCGGTCGTCGCTCGACCAGTCCGAGATGACGTCGGGGCTGGCCGGCGAGCTGTCGCCCTGGTTGACGACGAAGGTGTCGGCGCCGGCCCCGCCCTCGATCGTGTCGGCGCCCCGGCCGCCCTGCAACTGGTCGTCGCCGAAGCCGCCGCGGAGGGAATCGTTCCCCTCGCCGCCCCCGAGGTTGTCTGCGCCGTCCCCGCCGATCGCCAGGTCCCGACCCGCGCCGCCCGTGAAGGCGTCTGCGCCGCCGCCGCCCAGGAACAGGCGCGATCCGTCGCTGAACAGGGCGCCCGTCTGGCCGGTGAAGCCGGCGCCGAACGTCACGGTCATCCCGCCCGAGGTGACGACCGTCTGCCCGCCGCCCGAGAAGATGGTGAGCGAGGCGGCCGTCACCCCGCTCGGAAAGCTCACCGTGTCGGTGGCGGAATTGAAGGCGAGCGCCTGCGCGCCCGTGATCGAGTCGAACGAATAAGCCGCCACTGGAACACCCCCCGGTACTGACGGCCAAGCTGACGTGCACGTTGCGGGCGGTCAACTTCACTCGCCCGGCGCGCGTCAGCGGCCCCCTCGCGGAGGGCGGATCCGGCGACGCTCAGCCCGCCACCAGCCAGCCCTGCGGCAGCGTCGCCATGTTCACGCCGGCGAGCACCACCTGGCCGCCGCCGGCCGTGGCGATCACCGTGTCGTCGCCGTCCTGGTAGACCTCGTACGACACCCCGGCCTCGAGCCGGACGGTGTCGCCTTCGTCGGCGCTGAACCACATGATCCTGTCGCGGCCCTCGCCCCCGGCGAACATGAACGCGTCGGCCCCGAGGCCGCCGTCCATCGTGTCGTTGCCCGCGTCGCCCGACAGCGTGTCGTCGCCGTCGTCCCCGCGCAGGATGTCGCTGTCGTCGCCGCCGTGGATGCTGTCGTCGCCCAGGCCGCCGCCCACCGTGTCCGCGCCGATGTCGCCGAACGCCAGGTCGTCGCCGGCGCCGCCGAAGACCACGTCCTCGTCCTTGCCCCCGCGCACCCAGTCGTTTCCGGCGCCCGCCTCCAGCGTGTCGCGACCCATGTTGCCGTTGATGTCGTCGAACGCCTCGCCGCCGGCCACGGTGTCGTCCCCGGCGTCGCCGCGCAGGTAGTTGCGGCCCTCGCCGCCTTCGATCCGGTCGTCGTCGTCGCCGCCGTAGACGGCGTCGTCGCCCTGGCCGCCCATCAGCGTGTCGGCCCCCGCGGCGCCCAGCACCGTGTCGTCGCCGCCGCCGCCGTCGTACAGGTCGTCCTGGATCGAGAGCGCCTGCGTCTCGCCCGCGCCGCCGCCCTGCTGGGACGGTCCGTCGTCGTCGGCTGCGAAGCTCGCCTCGGTCACGACGTCCGGGTCCACGCCCTGCAGCCTGACCACCGAGGCCGTCGCGCTCGCGAACACGAAGACGTCCGAGCCCACCTTGATCGAGGCGAACGCGAACCCCTCGTCGAACGCCTCCAGCGCGGCGAGGTAGGCCGCCTCGTAGTCGGCCGCGACGCCCGCGAAGAGGGTGTCGGCGTCCGGCGCGCCCGCGCCCACGAACGACAGGCGGTCCGCCGGCTCGAAGTCGGCGACCACGTCGACGCCCTCGATATCGGCCAGTCCGTCGGTGGCCACGCTGTCGCCGTCCCCGACGACGAACAGGTCCTCGCCCGCGCCGCCCTGCAGCAGGTCGCCGCCGGCGCCGCCCCGGATCGTATCGGCCCCCGCGCCGCCCGTCAGGGTGTCCGCATCATCCGTGCCGATGAACTCGGCCATGGTCCCGTCCCCGTCCGCTCGTTCTGAGCCGATGCGACAGGCTGCCGCGGGCGGGCTTTAGGTTTGGTGAATCGGGCCTCTCCACCCCCAGGCGGAATGCTCTCCCCCCTGGGGGAGCTCGCGAAGCGGGAGGAGGCCCGGCCGCAGCGCCTGCGCCCCCTCCACCCCGCGCTCAGGGTCAAGGGCGGCTGCGGCCGCCTACCGGGTGAACTTCTGGAACTTGATGCGGTGGGGGATCAGGCTGTCGGCGCCCAGGCGGCGCTTCTTGTCGTCCTCGTAGGCTTCGAAGTTGCCCTCGAACCACTCCACGTGGCTGTCGCCCTCGAAGGCCAGGATGTGGGTGGCCAGGCGGTCCAGGAACCAGCGGTCGTGGCTGATCACCACCGCGCAGCCCGGGAAGTCCTCCAGCGCCGCCTCCAGCGACTGCAGCGTCTCCACGTCCAGGTCGTTGGTGGGCTCGTCGAGCAGGATGACGTTGCCGCCCGAGGCCAGCGTCTTGGCCAGGTGCACGCGGTTGCGCTCGCCGCCCGAGAGCAGGCCCACCTTCTTCTGCTGGTCGCCGCCCTTGAAGTTGAAGCTGCCGACGTAGGCGCGGCTGGGGATCTCGCGGGTCCCCACCTTCATCACGTCCAGGCCGCCCGAGATCTCCTCCCAGACGTTCTTGTTCGGGTCCAGGCTGTCGCGGCTCTGGTCCACATAGGCCAGCTGCACGGTCTCGCCCAGGCGCACCTTGCCCTCGTCGGGCTGCTCCTGGCCGGTGATGATCTTGAACATGGTCGACTTGCCGGCGCCGTTCGGGCCGATCACGCCGACGATGCCGCCGGGCGGCAGCTTGAAGGTCAGGTCCTTGAACAGCAGCTTGTCGCCGTAGGCCTTCTCCAGGTTCTCCACCTCGATGACCACGTTGCCCAGGCGCGGGCCCGGCGGGATCTGGATCTGGGCGAAGGTCTGCTTCTGCCGCTCGGCCTCGTTCTGCAGCTGCTCGAAGGCGGCCAGGCGGGCCTTGGACTTGCTGCGCCGCGCGCTGGGCGAGGTGTGCACCCAGGCGAGTTCGCGCTCCATGATGCGCTTCTTGCCCGCCTCCTCGCGCTCTTCCTGGGCGACGCGCTTGGCCTTCTGCTCCAGCCAGCTCGAGTAGTTGCCCTCGTAGGGGATGCCCTTGCCGCGATCGAGCTCCAGCGTCCACTTGGTGACCTGGTCCAGGAAGTAGCGGTCGTGGGTGACCAGGATCACGCAGCCCGGGAAGGCCTCCAGGTGATGCTGCAGCCAGGCCACGCTCTCGGCGTCCAGGTGGTTGGTCGGCTCGTCCAGCAGCAGCATGTCGGGCTTCGACAGCAGCAGGCGCGCCAGCGCCACCCGGCGCTTCTCGCCGCCCGACAGCTTGTCCACCGGCCAGTCGTTCGGCGGGCAGCGCAGCGCGTCCATCGCCATCTCGATGCGGCTGTCGATGTCCCAGAGGTCGCCCGCGTCCAGCTTCTCCTGGAGCGCGGTCATCTCCTCCATCAGCTCGTCCGAGTAGTCCTCGCCCAGCTTGTTGGCGACCTCGTTGTACTTGTCGAAGATCTGCTTCTCTTCGCACCAGGCGATGACGTTGCCCCAGACGTCGAGCTTCTCGTCCAGCTGCGGCTCCTGCTCCAGGTAGCCGCGCTTGACGCCGTCGGCGGCCATGGCCTCGCCCGAGAAGTCCTTGTCTATGCCCGCCATGATCTTCAGCAGCGTCGACTTGCCCGAGCCGTTGACGCCGACGACGCCGATCTTGGCGTCGGGATAGAAGCTCAGCCAGATGTTCTCGAATAGCTTCTTCGGGCTTCCGGGATAGGCCTTCGTCAGGCCTTGCATCTGGAATATGTACTGCTGCGCCATGGGGCGTCGGGCTCGCTGAAGGTCTTGTGTGGGAAAGTCGCGGCGGGAGATAGCGAGGCGCCGGCCCCGGCGCAACGCGGAACCGGAACGCCCGTCCCGCGTTGGCCCTGGATCAAGGGCGGGGGGAAGCGTCGGCGGGCCGCGACACAGGGGCGCCGGGCGGCTCGGACTATCGGATGGGTGACGTGCAGGACAGAGACCACGCCGCCCGTCGCCTGATCGACTCGGTCAGCGACCAGGCCATCTACATGCTCGACGTCCAGGGCTGCGTGACCAGCTGGAACCCCGGCGCGGAACGGCTGCTCGGGTACGCCGAGGACGAGATCCGCGGGCGTCATTTCTCCCAGTTCTTCACGCCGCAGGACCGCGCCTCGGGCGCGCCCGGCGAGATCCTCGAGACCGCCGCCCGCGAAGGGCGGGCCGAGGTCGAGGGGTGGCGTCTTCGCAAGGACGGGGCGCGCTTCTGGTCGCTCGGCACGCTGCACGCGGTCCGCGGCGAGACGGGGGCCCTCGTGGGCTACGCCAAGGTGAGCCGCGACGTGACCGCGCGGCGCGAGGCCGAGGAGCGCCTGGCCGCCAGCGAGCGGCAGTTCCGCACCCTGGTCTCGGGCGTCGTCGACTACGCCATCTTCATGCTGGATCCGGGCGGGGTCGTCGCCAACTGGAACACCGGCGCCCAGCATATCAAGGGCTACTCGGCCGACGAGATCGTCGGCCGGCACTTCTCCACGTTCTACACGGACGAGGACCGGGCCGCGGGCGTCCCCGCCCGGGCCCTCAGGACCGCCGCGGACCAGGGCCGCTACGAGGCCGAGGGCTGGCGGCAGCGCAAGGACGGCAGCCTCTTCTGGGCCTCGGTGATCATCGATGCGATCCGCGAGGAGAACGGCGCCCTGATCGGGTTCGCCAAGATCACGCGCGACATCACCGAGAAGCGGCAGGCGCAACTCGAACTCCAGCGGGCCCACGACCAGCTGGCGCAGAGCCAGAAGATGGAGGCCCTGGGCAAGCTGACCGGCGGCGTCGCCCACGACTTCAACAACCTGCTCATGGTGGTCGCGGGCCAGGCGCAGCTGCTGCGTCGCAAGGTCGGCGACGATCCCCGGGCGCTGCGGGCCCTGGACGCCATCGAGGCGGCCGCCCGCCGGGGCGAGGACCTGACGCGGCACCTCCTCACCTTCTCGCGCCGGCAGCGCCTGACGCCCACCGCCACCTCGCTCAGCGAGCGCGCGCCCGGCATGCGCGACCTGATCGCCGCCAGCCTGCCGAACACCATCCGCCTCGACGTGCGGCTGCCCGACACGCTGTGGCCGGTGACGGTCGATCCCAGCGAATTCGAGCTGGCGGTGCTGAACCTGGCGGTCAACGCCCGCGACGCAATGGCCGAGGGCGGCCGGCTCACCCTCACCGCCGAGAACCGCACCTGCGACGGCCGCGGGCCCGACGCGCTCGAGGGCGACTTCGTGGCGCTCACGGTGGCCGACACCGGCGCCGGCATCGCCCCCGACATCCTGCCGAAGATCTTCGACCCGTTCTTCACCACCAAGCCGCCGGACAAGGGCACGGGGCTCGGCCTCTCGCAGGTCTTCGGCTTCGCGCGCCAGTCGGGGGGCCTCGTCACCGTGGAGAGCGAGCTCGGCCGGGGCGCGCGGTTCACGCTCTACCTGCCGCGCGCCGGGGGTCCGCCGCAGCCGCGGGTCGACGACGAACCCACGCCGCACCTCGGCAGCGCCCGCATCCTGCTCGTGGAGGACAACCCCGAGGTGGCCGACGTGGCCGCGCGGATGCTGGAGGAGCTCGGCCACGAGGTCCGCCTCACCGGCAGCGGCGCCGCGGGGCTGCAGGCGCTCGAGACGGGCGAGCCCATCGACCTGGTCTTCAGCGACATCGTCATGGCGGGCGAAATCGACGGCCTCGACATGGCCCGGCGACTGCGCCACGCCCGCCCCGGCCTGCCCGTGCTGCTGGCCACGGGCTACTCCGAGGCCGCCGAGCGGATCGGCGACGAGTTCCCCATCCTGCGCAAGCCCTACCGCCTGCCGGAGCTCAACCGCGCCCTGGCCAAGCTCCTCGCCCCCCGCGCGCCGCCCTGCTGACCCTCCGCCGTTCCAGATGAAGCGCGGCGCGCCGCCCGCGGGCCGCACCCCACCTAGGGCGCGTATGGGTCCCGGTCTTCGCCTGCGGCGAAACCGGGATGACAGCCGTGGGGACATGATGCTCCCCCCCTGGGGGAGCTCGCGAAGCGAGAGGGGGCTCCTTCACCCCGCTCCCAACCCCAACCCCCTGTCATCCCGGT
>NZ_JAEUMN010000065.1 GCF_016793225.1 Phenylobacterium sp. | reverse complement strand
GAGGACGAGGTTCGTCTCGAGGCCCCGCTGCAGCGGCTTGATCATGACGTGGGCCCGCTGTCCGGGGCCTTCCCCCGACTGCGTCTCCCCGATCTGCCACCGGACCGTGTCCCCGGCGGCCTTCGAGATGATCGTCTCGCCTGGCGAAAGCGTGAGCGTCGTGACGCGCAGGGGCGCGGTCCACACCTCGTACACGCGGCCGGGGTCATAGACGAAGACCTGGACGCCCCCGAGGAAGGCCCGCGATCGCGAGGTCGCCAGCGCCGAGGCATTGGCGGCGGCGATGGCGGCGCGACCGGAACGGCCCGGTTCGGACTGCGGGATGGTCCGTACCGCCGTCGCGGGGCGCGCCGGGCGCCGCCGCTGCGGGTTCGGGATCGGGTCCATGGTCGCGAACGCGCGGGCCTCGACTTGCAGCGACGTCAGCGGGGCTGTCGGGCTCGTGAGCGCGGTCGGCTCGGAACGCGCCTCGGCCGTCTTCGCGGGCTCGATGGGCCCCGGCGCTGCGGGCCGCAGGGCAAGGTGCGGCAAGGTGCTGCAGGCGGCCAGGGACAGGCCGGCGGCGGCCAGGATCAGGAGGCGTCGGGCGTCCATGACACGTCCTCTATGCGGATGCCGAGGGGGTTCTTGAGCAGCTCTGCTTCGGTCTTGGGAGGCTGCAGCTTGAAGGTGATCAACGCGCGCCAGCGGGTCTGGCCGGCCTGCTGTCCATTGACGAAGCGGGTCTCTCGCCATTGTAGGTCATACGTGCGGCCGCTGCGGCGCACGACGTTGAGGATCTCGACGTTGACCGCCTCGCGGCCGACCTCGGCGAACGGGTCGTGGGCCTGGGCCCAGGCGTTCAGGAAGCCCGCCGCCTTCGGCGTCACCAGGTCGTAGGCGGCGAGCCAGTTCTGGCGGATCACCACCGGGTCGACGGATTTGGCGCGCACATCGCGGACCCAGCCGGCGAGCGCATGGCCGATCTGGGCCTGCGTCGGCTCGTAGTGTCCGTCGAGCGCGGTGATCCGCTGGGTCTGGCCCCATTGGCTCACCTCGACCACGAACGGTTTCACCACCGCCTGCTGCGCCTGCATCCACCAGCCGGCGCCGAGGGCGGCGGCGATGACGAGGTTCGCGAAGGCCATGCGCCGCCAGTTGCGGGCATGCGCCAGGCTGAGGCCCATGCGATCGTCCCAGACCTGGCCCGCGCGCTGGTAGGGCGTGGCTTCAGGGGTCGCCGACAGGGCGCGTTTCGGACGGAAGAAGGGATGCATGGGGTCTAAGGCTCCTCGTCCTTCAGTTGCGGGGCGAGCGCGCCGGACGACTCGTTGCCAGGCAGCAGGGCGCGGCCCGCGTTGGCGACGAAGAAGGCCTGCAGCGCCGCGGCCCGCCCAGATCGCGCCGGACGCACGGCAGGACGGCGCTCGGCTTCCAGCGCCCGATGAAAGTCGCGGCGGGCGGCTTCGCCCTCACCGGCGGTGGCTGCCGATGGGGCCGGCGGCACGCCCTCGTCCCGCGGGGCATCGGACGGGGGCGAGGAACCGGAGCCCTGCGGCGTCCGCCGCGCGGCGCTTTCCCCCATACCCGGAGGCGTGCGGCCACCGCCGAGGCCCGGACCTGGGCCGCGCGGTGGGTTGTCGTTGGAGGGCCGGGGCGGTCCGGACCCTGGGGCGTTGGGCGCCCGGCCCTGGCTCGCGCCGGCAGCCGCGCGGCTGGGACCCGCGAAGCGCGCCGCCGCGGCGCCGAGCCCGGTGACTCCCGCAACGGCCGCTGCGGCGGCGCCGCCGACCGCCAGGGCGCCGGCCGCGGCCGAACCGGCGGCGAGGGCGGGTCCGCCGGTGACGAGCGCCGAGGCGAGGTTCGGGATGAACAGCGCCAGCATCGCCAGCAGCAGCGAGGCCGCCAGGATCGCCAGCGCCTCGTAGAGGTCCGGGTTGGCGGAGGGCTGCAGCTGATCGAACACCGACCGCGCGCCCGACACCACGATGGCCAGCGCCAGGACCTTCAGGCCCGAGGAGACCACGAAGCCCAGCGGCCGTTCGGCGAGGAAGGACGACTTCGACCAGATCCCGAAGGGCAGCAGCACGAAGCCGCCGAGCGTCACGATCTTGAACTCGAGCAGGGTGACGATGATCTGCAGCGCCAGCACCGCGAACGCGAGCATGATGCCGATCATTGCGAGGCCTAGGATCAGGGCGTCGGTGAGGTTGCCCGCGACGTCGAGAGGGTTGTTGATCGGCGCCGGCGTCTCGCCCAGCGCCTTCACGATCTCCCAGCCCTGCTGGAGAATGGCGCCAGGGTTCAGGAAATCGGCGCGGGAGAGGCTGCCGCCGCCGGCGGTGAGGCCGAGGTCCACGAAGCCTGATTGGACGACCAGGCTGAGCCGCTCCCAATCGTTGATCATGTAGGCGAACGCCCCGATCAGCAGCACCTTGCCGAAGCCCGCGGCGAGGACCTCACGGTTGGACGAAAGCGCCCACTGAATGCCGGTGAGAGCCACCACGAGGGCGATCATCAGGCCGAAGACGCCGTTGACCGGACCCTGAAGCGCCGCGAAGCCCGACGAGATCGTGTTCGAGAACACGACCATCAGGTCGTTCGGGGTTTGCATGCTGGCATCGGCCATAGCGAGCGCTCACCGGCGGGCGGGGGAGTACGGATCGAAGTCCGGGTTCGCCGGGGCCGCGCCCTGGCGGCCCCAGAACTGCCGGCGCGCCTCGGCCCCGGCGGCGCGTTCGGCGGCGCGGCGCGCGCTCTCGGCGGCCAGCAGCCGTGACTGCGCCATCAGCAGCGTGCGCATCGAACCCAGGTCTTCGGCCAGGACCGCCAGCACCTGGGTGGAGGACTGGATCGCGGCGGTCTGGCCGTCGGCGCCCTGGCTGGCCGTAATCGCGCCAGCGAGACGCCCGTTGCGGCCGCGGCTCAGCCGCTCGAGCTCGGCCGCCGTGCGCGCCAGGTCCTGGGCGGTCTCGCGGGCTTGAGTGTTGCGCGCCGTGGCCTGTTCGAGGGCGCGGCGCGGATCGAGGCCATCGACGGCCGTGGGATAGATCTTCTCGAAATCGCGTTGCAGGCCCTGCACGTCGCCGGCCACGCCCCGCACCGAGCGGGCCAGGTCGCCGATGTCGCGCAGCGTGTCGGACGTCTCGGTGAGGTGGCTGTACGGCGACCTCGCCAGTTGGCGGGCCTCGTTGGCCAGGCTGCGCGCCTCGTTGGCGAGGCTCTCCAGCTGGCGGGCCGCCTGCAGCGCGTTCTCCAGATGGTTCTTGGGATCGAAGACCACCTGCTGGGCCTGGGCGGGCTTCGGCTCGGAGCAGGCGGCCAGTCCGAGGATGAGCGGGGCGATGGCCGCCACCCAGCTATTCCGCCGCGAGCGGCGGCTCGGCGAGCGCATCGAAGAGCGAATCCACATGGTTGAATCCCTTGGCTGCGAGGAAGGCGCGCACGAACCCCTCCGGTCCGACGCGGGCGAGAACTTGGTCGATGAGCGCCTGGTCGTTGGGCGAGGAGGCGCCGCAGAGGGCGAGCCCGACGCCGGAGAGCTTCAGGTCGAAGAGCCGCCGCCCCTGAGGCTGTCGCCAGTAGTAGGCGCGCTTGGGCGTCGCGAACGCGATGAGCTCGAGCTGGCGGCGGTTCAAACCGAAGCCCTGGTAGAGCGGCGCGGAGGCGGGCTCGAGCGCCCGCGGGTTCGGCAGGAACACCTGGGTCGGACAGGACTCGATCAGGCTGGCGGCGATCGAGGAGGCCGCGACGTCCTCCAGGGACTGCGTGGCGAACACCACCGCCACGCGCTTCTTGCGCAGCGTCTTCAGCCACTCGCGGATCTTCGCGGCGAAGGCGGTGTCGTCCAGGAACAGCCAGGCCTCATCGAGCACGAGCAGCGTGGGGCGGCCGTCGAAGCCGCGTTCGAGTTCGTGGAAGAGGGCGGCGAGCACTGGCGCCAGCGCCGAGCGCGTCGCCATCAGGGTCTCGAGCTCGAAGGTGTCGAAGCAGGTTTCGCGCAACGCGGTCCCGGCGCCGTCTAGCAGGCTGCCGTGCGGACCCTTCAAGGTCAGCGGTTCCAGCGCCGCGGCGACGGCCCGATCCTGCACGAGCGCGCAGAACACGGTCATCGAGCGCTGTTCAAGAGGGGCGTCGGCCAAGGCGCCCAGAGCGGTCCAGACCTCCTCGCGCAGCCGCGGCGTAATCTCCACGCCGGCCTTGGCCGTCGCGTCCTCGATCCACTCTGCCGCCCAGGCGCGCTCCACCGGCTGATCCACGCGGGCGAGCGGCTGCAACGCGATCTCCGCACCCGGTTCCAGCGCCCGCCAGGCGCCGCCGCAGGCCAGAGTGGCGGCCCGCGCGCTGCGGCCCTTGTCGAGGAAGACGACGCGGGCGTCGGGATATCGGAACCACTGCAGCGCCAGGAAGGACAGCAGGGCGCTCTTGCCGGCTCCCGTGGGGCCGACGACCATGGCGTGGCCGACGTCGCCGACGTGCAGGACCAGCCGGAACGGCGTCGAACCCGTGGTCCGCGCCACCGCCAGCGGCGGGCCGCCCAGGCAGGCGTCGCGCACGAGTCCGGCCCAGACGGCCGACACCGGCAGGAGGTCGGCCAGGTTCAGGGTGCTGACGAGGGGGCGGCGGACGTCGGCATAGGGCTCGCCCGGGAGCGAGCCCAGCCAGGCGTCCACCGCATTGAGGTCCTCGGTCCGAGCCACAAGGCCCTGGGCGTTCAGCGCCATCTCCACCGCACGCGCCTTCGCCGCGGCGCGCTCGGGATCGCCGTCGAGGATGGTGACCGTGAGCGTGAGGTAGCCGAAGGCGCAGGCCTCGGCGCCGAGCGCCGCCAGAGCTCCGTCGCATTCCTCGGTCTTGCCGGCCGCGTCGGTGTCGAGGAGCGGGACCTCTTCCTTGGTGATCGCTTCGCGCAGCAGGACGCCGACGCCCTTGCGCTTGGCGAACCAGCGCTTGCGCAGCCGCGTGATCTCCCGCTCGCCGTCGGCCTTGTCCAAGCCGATCCAGCGGGCGGTCCAACGGTACTCGAACGGCAGAGAAGAGAGCGCATCCAGCAGGCCCGGCCGCGTGGCGGCCGGCAAGGTGCGCACGGAGACCACCTTCAGCCACTGCGCGCCCAGCCGCGGGCTGACGCCCCCGGTCAACGGCTCGTCGGCCAGCACCGCGTCGAGGAACGCGGGGGTATCCAGCGGCGTGAGCGGATGGCTTCGGGTGGATGCGCAGGCGTGCAGCCAGGTGAGCAAGGCGCCGTCGCCCAGGCGCTCGGCCTGCGGCAGGGCGTCGGCGATCAGGTCCAGGATCGCGTCGGCTTCGCGCTGGAACGCTTCCAGGGCCGCGCGCCAGTCGCGGTCGCCCCGGGCCAGGCCGTCGAACATCA
>NZ_JAEUMN010000054.1 GCF_016793225.1 Phenylobacterium sp. | reverse complement strand
GGTCTCGGCGACGGTCTTCTACCATGACTATCGCGGCATCCGCTCGAACGAGACGACGCCGGTCACGGTGTTCCCGATCCGGATCGGCAACGGTCTCGAGGGCGAGACCTGGGGCGTGGAGGCCTGGGGCGACTTCGATGTCACCGAGCGCTGGCGGCTGAGCCTCGGCGGCTCGACGCTGGGAAAGGACTTCCGCGTCGCCCGCGGCTCCCTGGATCGCTCCAACCTGGCTGCGGCGGGCCACGACCCGGACTTCCAGGTCCTGCTCCGCTCGCAGTACCAGCCTACCGACCGCATCGATGTGGACGTCCGCCTGCGATACGTGGACGACGTGCCGGCCGAGCGCACACCCGGATATCTGCGGGCGCCGGCCTATGCCGAGGCGGACGCCCGGATCAACTGGCGCATCACCGACCGGGTCGAGGTCGCCCTCGCCGGGCTCAATCTGCTGGACGCGTCGCACCCCGAAGCCACCGAGCCCCGGCGAACGGAGATGAGGCGCAACTTCCAGGTTTCGCTCCGCTACGGCTGGTGACGGTGATCGGGCGCCTCGCCATCGCGGTCGCCGCCACATTCGCCGGCCTCGCAGAACGGGCGGCGGGCGAAGAGGGGTCGCTGGAGTACGCCGTGAAGGCCGCCTTCCTGCACCGGTTCGGCTCGTTCGTATCCTGGCCCGAAGGCTCCGCGGCGCCGCGCGCTCCGGTCCAGATCTGTGTGGTGGGTCGCGACCCGTTCGGCCCGACGTTGGACCGGGCCGTGCAGGGCCAGACGATCAACGGCCGCCCGATCGCCGTACGGCGCCTGTCGGTCATCTCGCCCGGCTCGGGCTGCGACATCGCCTACCTCGGCGGCTCTCCGGCCCAGTCGGTCGCCGCCGCGGCGCGCGCCGTCCTGACGGCCCCCGTGCTGACGGTGGCGGAGGTCCACGAGCCCGGCGTGGTGATCCAGTTCGTGCTCCGCGGCAACCGCGTGCGGTTCCACATCGACCGGCGCGCCGCCGAACAGTCGCGGCTGACGGTCAGCTCCAAGCTGCTCAATCTCTCGGTGGACCCGGGGGCATGACCAGCGCCCTGCCCCTCCGCGGTCCGGTGGCCTCCATGTGGGGCGCGATCGCGCTCCTGATCGCCGGTCTCGTGATCGGCGTGTTCAACGAGCGGACGTTCCAGGCCTCGCGCGCACAGGTCCTGCAGGCCCAGGCGCGGGTCCTGGCCGCCACGGTCGAGCCGGCCGTGGTCTTCGCCGACGCCATCGCGGCGCGGGAACTCGTCGGGGCCCTCGCGGCCGATCCTCAGGTGTCGGCGGCGGCCGTCTACGATGGCCGGGGCGCCCCGATCGCGATGCTCGAGACGCCGGGCGCCCAGCCCATGCCCAGGCGCGGCGCCGACGCCGTGCCCCGCCAAGGCGGGCGCAGCGCCGCGGCGGTCGCTCCGGTGACCCACGAGGGGCGCGAGATCGGTCGCGTCTATGTCCGCAGCGCCGTCCAGCCGCCGCTTGCCGTGGTCCAGCGGCATGCCGGTGTCGCGCTGCTGCTGCTGACCGCCATCCTGATCGTGGTGCTGGCGCAGGCCGCGCAGGCGGAGCAAGCCCGGGCGGCCCGGGAGTCCCGCGCGCGCGCCGCCGAACTCGCCGAGCTGAACGCGCGGCTTCAGCAGCAGATCGAGCGGCGCGAGACCGCCGAGGAAGCGCTGCGACAGGCCCAGAAGATGGAGACCCTGGGCCAGCTCACTGGCGGAATCGCGCACGATTTCAACAATCTGTTGCAGACCGTGCAGGGCGCGCTGGACATCATCTCGCGCAATCCGGGGGACGCCGAGCGGGTCGCCCGCTGGTCCCGGCTGGGCCAGGAGGCAGCCCAGCGTGGCGCACGGGTCACCGCGCAGCTCCTGGCCTTCTCCCGCGCCCAGAAGCTCGAGATCCGGGCGGTGGACGTCCGCGCCGTCATCGCGCGGCTGAGGGAACTGCTTCCGAACGCGCTGGGGACGGCGGTCTCCCTTCACTTCGAGGTGGGGGACGGCGAGCAGACGGTGATGGCGGACGAGACGCAGCTGGAGCTGGCGGTCCTGAACCTGTGCATCAACGCCCGCGACGCCATGCCCAACGGCGGCGACGTGGTCGTCTCCACCGCCCGGATCTCGGTCGAAGGCGATCCGGAGCTGCCGGCCGGGACCTACTTGCGGCTTTCGGTGGCCGACACCGGGGTGGGGATGCCGCAGGACGTGCGGGCCCGGGCCTTCGACCCGTTCTTCACCACCAAGGGCGTGGGCAAGGGCACCGGACTTGGCCTGGCCCAGGTGTACGGCATCGCCCGGCAGGCCGGCGGCACGGCGCGGCTCGAAAGCGCCACGGGCCAGGGCGCCACGGTGACGATGCTGCTGCCCCTGGCGCCCGACGCGCCGCGGGCCGAGGGCGAAGCGGCTGTGCCGACGCCTGAGGCCGTGGCCGGCGCACGGATCCTCGTGGTCGACGACGACGATGGCGTCCGCACGTTCGTGTGCGAGGCGCTCACGGCGATGGGCTATCGCTGCATCGCCGCTCGCGACGGCCAGAGCGGCCTGGAACAGCTGGCGGAAGAGCCCGTGGACCTGCTGATCGTCGACTACGCCATGCCCGGAATGACCGGGGCCGAGTTCGCGGCCGCGGCGCTGGCGACGCGCCCCGACCTCCCGATCATCTTCGCCAGCGGCTACGCGGAATCCGAGGCGCTCGACGCAGCCATGGGCCGGCCCACGTCCCTGCTGCGCAAGCCGTTCGACTCCCAGACCCTCGCGCGCCGCGTCGCCGAGGCGCTGAGCGCCGCCGCGGTCGGCTGAGCGGAAGCGTCCTGGTCGCGGAGGAGCTCAGGCTTCCCGCGTCTGCCGCCGCCAGAGCGCGGCGTACTCACCCTGGTTGGCCAAAAGTTCGGCGTGGGTCCCCCGCTCGACGATCCGGCCGCGGCGCAGCACGAGGATCTGGTCGGCGTCGGCGATGGTCGAGAGGCGGTGGGCGATCACCAGCGTGGTGCGGCCGGCCTTCACCTTGCGCAGGGTCTCCTGGATCGCCGCCTCGGTGGGGCCGTCCAGCGCGCTGGTGGCCTCGTCGAGGATCAGGAGGCGCGGGTTCGCCAGCAGGGCCCGGGCGATGCCGACACGCTGGCGCTCCCCGCCCGAGAGCTTGAGGCCCCGTTCGCCGACGCGCGTCGCCATGCCGTCCGGAAGGCCGTCGATGAAGGGGCCCAGCTCGGCCGCGTCGGCCGCCGCCCTCACCTCTTCCGCCGTCGCGCCGGGCCGCGCGAAGCCGATGTTGGCGTAGAGCGTGTCGTTGAACAGCGCCACGTCCTGCGGCACCAACGCCACCGCCCGCCGCAGCTCGGCCTGGCGCACCCGGCGCATGTCGACGCCGTCGATGGTCACACGCCCCCCCTGAGGATCCAGCAGGCGCATGGCGAGACGCACCGCCGTGGTCTTGCCGGCGCCCGAGGGGCCGACCAGGGCGACGGTCTGCCCGGGCTCGGCCGCGAAGGAGACGCCGAGGAGGCCCGACGAGCGGGCGTCATGGCGGAAGCTCACGTCCTCGAAGGCGATCGCCGCCCCCCGGCCGCTGGCGGGCGGCAGGGTCTCGGCGTCGGGCGCATCGACGATGTCGGGGGTGATCTCCCGCAGCGACACCATCTGCTCCATGTCGATCAGGCCCTGCCGGATCTCGCGATACTGGAACCCCAGCATGCCCAGGGGGGCGTAGAGGCCCGACAGCAGGAAGATCGCCGTGGTGATGTCCCCGATCTGCAGCCGCTCGCCCGCGACCTCCATCCCGGCCATCACCGTCATCGCCGCCAGGCCCACGTTCAGGATCAGCGACTGGGCGGCGTTCAGCAGGTTGAGCGAGCCGTTGGCCCTGGAGCTGGCGTCCACGTAGCGCGCCATCGCGCGGCCGTAGTCGTCCACCAGCCGGGTTTCGGCCCCGAAGGCCTTCAGGGTCTCGTAGTTCATCAGCGCGTCGGCCGAGAGGCCCGCGGCCCGGTTCTCGGCCTCGTTCAGCTCGCGCCGGTGCGACAGCCGCCAGTCGGTGATCTTGAACGTGATCACGGCGTAGAGCACGAGGGTGGCGAAGGCGGTCAGCGCGAACCGCCAGTCGAGCCGCACGACCATGACCACCATGGCGAGGACCAGTTCGACGAAGGTCGGGCCGAGGCTGAAGATCAGGCTGCGAATCAGGAAGTCCGTGGACCGCGCGCCCCGGTCGATGACGCGCGACAGCGTGCCGGTCTGCTTGGTCTGGTGGAAATCCAGCGACAGCGACAGCGCGTGGCCGAAGCTCTCCACCGCCGCGCGCGCCATGGTCGACTGCGAGACCCGGGTGAAGATGGCGTCCCGGGCGTAGGGCGCGCAGGCCGAAATCAGACGCAGCACGCCGAACGCGATGGCGAGGCCCACGAACTCGGCGCCGACCACCAGCCCGGTCCGCGCGGCCGGAGACAGCGTGTTGATCGCGTCGCCCAGCATGACCGGCGCGAGCACGCCGCAGAGCTTGCCCACGAAGACCAGCGTCAGGGCGGCCGCGATCCGCAGCCGCAACTGCGGCGCGCCCGAGCGCATGACCAGGGCGAACAGGTCCGACATGGAGGCCCAGAAGTCGAACTTCGCTTCCGCAGAGGCGACGGCGCCCGGACCGCCGAAGCGGCCGCGCATGATCTCGGCATGACTCAACGGCGAGGGCCTTCCATCTGCGGCGACGCTGGACTCATTCGAACTTGCGACTCCTAATGGTCCACGTTTCGGGTCGGCCCGCACGCCTGCAAGGGCGCGCGGGGCCCGCGTTCCCACTGGAGTACGCGTAATGCGGCGTCGCAGCCAACGCCTGGAGTCAGCCTGCGTGTTCTGCGGGTCGTCGGACGACGCCGATCCGGCGTTCCTGGCGGCGGCCGAAGCCTGCGGCAAGGGTCTGGCCGACGCCGGCATCCGGCTGGTCTACGGCGGCGGCGGGGTCGGGCTCATGGGGGCGGCCGCCCGCGCGGCGCACCGTGCGGGCGGCGAGGTGCTGGGGATCATCCCCACCTTCCTCGTCGCTGCGGAGCGCGCGCTGGAGACGGTGGAGCACATCATCGTCGACAACATGCACGAGCGTAAGATGCTCATGTTCCAGCGCTCGGACAGCTTCATCATCCTGCCGGGCGGCATAGGGACCCTGGAGGAAGTGGTCGAGCTGCTCTCCTGGCGGCGACTGGACCTGCACGCCAAGCCGGTCGTGTTCTACAACCCGCGCGGGTTCTGGGAGCCGCTGTTCAAGCTGTTCCAGCACACCGTCGACGAGCGCCTGACGCCCCCAGAGTTCATGCAGGCCTGGGTCGCCGTGGACACTGTCGACCAGATCGTCCCCGCGCTGCTGGGCCAGGGGCGGGAACTCTACCCGTCCGAAGCCGCCGTCGGCCGCAGGGGCTAGCCACGGCGCGGGCCGCGTGGATTTAACCTCTACTTAACTCTGTAGCGTGGCGGAAATACCACTGCTGCGGGAAATGGTCGCGCTAGGCCGTTCAGCCGAACAGTTCGGCGAACACGCTTAATCCGTCGGGCTTCCAAATCACGTACTAGAGGCACGTCTCTCAACTACCGATGGAAACCACATGCGCACCCTCCTCCTCGCCACCGCCTCCGCCCTACTGATGACCGCCGGCGCGGCTCAAGCCCAGGACTGGACCGGCTTCTACGTCGGCGCGACCGTCGGCTACGCCGATCGCTCGGAAAGCAGCGGCGAGAGCGTGCTGTTCGACACCAACCTGGACGGCACGTTCGGCGACACGGTCCGCACGGCGGCCGGCGCGGACGCCTTCTCGACCGGCTTCTGCGGCGGTTCGTTCAACACCAACGCGGCGCCCGGCGGCTGCCGCAAGGACGACAACGACGACTACGAGCTGTCGATCCGCGCGGGCTACGACTACCAGTTCGCGGGCAACTGGGTCGTCGGCGGCGTCATCGAGTACAGCGAGCTCCAGCTGCAGGACGCCGTCACCGCGTTCTCCATCACCCCTGCCGCGTACAACTTCACCCGCAAGCTGACGGACACCCTGGCGGTCCGCGCCCGCGGCGGCTACGCCATGGGCGACAGCCTGTTCTACGTGACCGGCGGCTACGCCCAGGGCGACGTCGAGCACAGCTTCCGCACCACCAACACCGTCAACGCGTTCCCGGAGCGGGGCGGCGGCAAGGCCAAGGGCTACCAGCTGGGCCTCGGCTATGAGCGGAAGATCACCCAGAACGTGACCCTCGGCGTCGAATTCCTGCGCACCAGCCTGGACGACGACGACTACGGCGTCCGCGCGGCCAACAACGGGACGACCGCGGCGACCAACCCGTTCCTGCTCGTCAACACCGCCGGCACGGACTTCCTGCGCTCGGACGACGACTTCGAGTACAACAGCTTCCGCGTGACGGCCGGCTGGCGCTTCTAAGCCCGCCGCGTCACCGAACGTTCTGCAGGCCCTCTCCAGGCTTCCTGGGGAGGGCCTCGCCGTTTCAGGGCTCTGGCGCGACCGCCCGCATGCGCCGGATGGCGGGGTCGGCCTCGATCTCCGCGGCCAGCCACGTCCGGAACGCGGCGATCTTCCGCGCGCGGCGCCGATCGCGGGCGTGGACCAGCCAGTATCCCACGTCGCGGCCGATGAAGACGTCGAACGGCTGGACAAGACGGCCGGCCGCGATGTCCGCCGCGAACATGACGGGCGAGCCGATCGCGACACCGCTGGACGCGAGCGCCGCCGCCACCTCCATGACCTGGTTGTCGGCTACGAGCCGCGGCGTCTCGGGGGACGGGCCGTCGCTTGAGACCCCCGCGGCGCGAAACCACGCGGCCCACTCGGCGTCGGACCCGACGCGCGGCGCGGCGATAAGGTCATGCGGGCGCGGCGACGCGCCCAGCGCCGCCATCGCCTCGGGCGAGACCAGCGCCGTCTGCGCCGCGGACACGAGGAAGTGGGCTTCCAGCGCGGGATCGGCGACGCCCCGGCTGGCCCGGATCGCGAGGTCCGCCTCGCCCCGCAGGAGGTCCCTGACCCGGGAGTCGGTGTCCACCCGCACCGCGATGCCCGGGTGAGCGACCTGGAAGCCGCCGAGCCGCGGCGCCAGCCATCGCATGGCGAACGTCAGCAGCGTGGTCAGGCTCAGGACGCCCTCGCCGGTGTCGACGATGTCGGCGAGCGCCGATCTCAGAGCTGTCATGGCCTCGCTCGACGCCCGCGCGAGGCGCTCGCCGGCCGGGGTGAGCGCCACTTCCCGGGGAAGGCGACGGAACAGGGGCTGGTCGAGACGACGCTCAAGAGCCTTCACCTGCCAGGACACCGCCGCCTGGGTCATGCCGAGCTCCTCCGCCGCACGTGTGAAGCTGAGCAGCCGGGCAGCCGCCTCGAACACGCGGATGGCGCTGAGCGGGAGTGTGGCGAGCGGGTCTGACATAAGTCTGGCTTATGCATACAGCAGCAGAACCGGTTTGTCGAAGGACGCCCCCGGGTCCACTTCCTCTGGCTATCGGACCACCAGATCGTGAGACGGACATGGAAGAGCTGCATCGGATCCATAAGGACGTTCCATTCGGCTATTGGGTGGAGTGGGCGCCGCCCGCCTTCCGCGCCCTCGCCCGCACATGGCGCGCCCTGACCGCCACGCGCGGGCGCCTGCTCACCCTGCGCTAGCGTCGCGGCGGATCCCCGAGCCCGCCTCGATCGCCACCGGGGTCTTCCGTCCGGCGCCGGACTGTCGCCTACTGGGCCCATGGCCGAGCCTGGCGGGCTGATCGAGGAATGGGTGCGCATCCCGGTCGCGGGCGGGCGCACGCTGTCGGCGCGGCTCTGGCGGCCGAGGGCCGGCGGCCCGGTCCCGGCCATCCTCGACCTGTCCCCCTATCGCGCGTTCGACCTTTTCAGGCCCGTCCTCGAGCCCCTCCTGCCCTGGTGGGCGCAACAGGGCTACGCGGTCTTGGCGGTGGACATCGCCGGCTCCGGCGGATCCACCGGGCTCCTCGGTGACGAGTACCTCGCCGGCGAGATCGACGATGCGGCCGCCGCCGTAGGTTGGGCGGCGGACCAGACCTGGTGCGACGGGGCCGTCGGCCTCTCAGGCCTGTCCTGGGCCGCCTTCACGGCATTGCGGACCGCGGCGCGCAGGCCCCCGGCGCTGAAGGCCATGGTGCTGGGTGGCGTCTCCGAGGACGGCTGGACCACCGACGTGCAGAACCTCGGCGGCCAGATGTACGCCGCCCGCGTGGACTGGGCCGGGGTGATGCTGATGTTCAACGCCCTGCCCCCGGACCCGCAACAGTTCGGCGAAGGCTGGCGCGCCGCCTGGCTGGCCCGCCTGGAGGCGAACCGACCCTGGGTCATCCCGTGGCTCAGCCATCCCGAGCGCGACGGCTACTGGCAGGCCAAGGCGGCGCCGATGGGCGACCTGCCCCTGCTGCTCTACTCGGGCTGGGCCGACAAGTACGCCACCTCGGTCCTGCGCATCGCCGCCGGCTGGAAGGGCCCGGTGCGCACGATCGTCGGTCCCTGGGAGCATGTGACGCCCGCGACGGCCGCGCGGGGTCCCCGGATCGGCTTCCTGCAGGAGGCGCTGCGCTGGTGGGACCAGTGGCTGAAGGGCCGCGACACCGGCGTCATGGCCGAGCCGCCGCTCCGCTACTGGCTGGGCGAGCCCGACCGCAAGGGCGGCCTGGAGCGCGGCGTCTGGCGCGGCGCCGAGTGGCCGTTCGACCCCGGCCTAGCCGCCGAGTTCCGGACGGCGCGGGACCCGGTCGTGCTCCGGCCGACGCCGCGCGGCGCCGCGGCGCTCTCTTCGGACCTGTACGAGGATGGTCCCGAACCCTGGCCGGTGGACGGCCTCTTCGCCGACGTGGCCGTCGCCGCCGACCTCGAGGTCGCCTCCGCGCCGGTGCTCACGTGCCGGGTGTCGTCCGACCGGCCGGGCGGCCTGCTTGTCGCGCGGCTCCTCGACATCGATCCGGAGGGCCGGGCCGTGCGGATGACCACCGGCGCCCTGAACCTCGCCTTCCACGACGGCTCGGGCCGCGCCGCGCCGCCGCAAGCGGGCGAGCCGATCGAGGTGGCCCTGCCCTTCCAGGCGGTCGCCTGGCGGCTGAAGGCCGGACACCGGCTGGGCCTTTCCCTCGCGGCCGACGGCTGGCCGACCCTGTGGCCGGGCCGAGCGGGGGCGACGCTCACCGTCGCGGACGTGGTGGTTCGCCTGCCTCGTCCCGGGCGGCCGGCGCCGGCCAGCCCCCGCTTCGAGGCTCCCGTCACCGCGGCGGGACCGGCGATGGCGGCCGCCCGCTGGCTCGATGCGGCGCAGGAGAGCTTCCTGCCCAGCGGACTCACGGGCGCCCTGGTCCGCGCGCCGCCGCCGTTCGCCTTCCACCTGCCAGCCACCGGCACGGACTACCGCGTCGCCTCGCGATTCGAACTGATGCCGACCGACGCCGGGCGGCAGGCCGCCGCCGCCAAGGTCTATCGCGCCGCGCTGGAGCGTCCGGGCTGGTCGATCCGGGTGAACACGCGGCTCGTGGTGCGCTCGGCGCCAAGCGCCTTCCTCGTGAGCTGGACCGTGCAGGCGTCCGAGAACGGCGCCGGCGTCTTCGACCGCAGCGGCGAGGCGAGAATCCCGCGCGGACCCGTCTAGAGCGCATCCCGCCGGGGATGAGGCTCCCGCAGGCGATCAAGATGCGCTCCAGGCAAGGGGCGACGAGCCCGTTCTCCCCGGATCGGCTTGATTCAAGCCGACCGGGACGGGCTCTAGGGGACGTTGGCTTCCAGCTCGTCGAGCCAGACGCGGGCCACGCCATCGCTCGGCGCCCGCCAGTCGCCGCGCGGCGAGAGCGCGCCGCCCGAGATCACCTTCGGCCCGTTGGGCACGGCCGAGCGCTTGAACTGGCTGATCTCGAAGAAGCGGAAGAGGAAGACCCCGAGCCACTTCTTGATCGTCGCCAGGTCGTAGGCGTTGCGCGCCTCGGCCGGGAAGTGCGGCGGCCAGGGCTCGCGCGCGGCGTCGCGCCAGGCGTGCCACGCCAGGAACGCCACCTTCGACGGCGCGAGCCCGTAGCGGGTGATGTGGAAGAGGTTGAAGTCCTGCAGCTCGTAGGGGCCGACCTTGGCCTGGGTCGACTGGATCGCGCCGGAGGCGTCCGCCGGCACCAGCTCGGGCGAGATCTCGGTGTCGAGGATCGACAGGAGGGTCGCGTTGGCCCCCTCGCCCAGCTGCCCGGTCTTCACCACCCAGCGGATCAGGTGCTGGATCAGCGTCTTCGCCACGCCCGGGTTGACGTTGTAGTGGCTCATGTGGTCGCCGACGCCGTAGGTGCACCAGCCCAGGGCCAGCTCGGAGAGGTCCCCGGTGCCCAGCACGATCCCGTCGCGCTGGTTGGCCAGGCGGAACAGGAAGTCGGTCCGCAGCCCCGCCTGGACGTTCTCGAACGCGATGTCGTAGACCGGCTCGCCATCGGCGAAGGGATGGCCCATCTCCTTCAGCATCAGGTTCGCGGAGGGGCGGATGTCGATCTCCTCGCCGGTGACACCCAGTCCCCGCATCAGCGCCCAGGCGTTCGACTTCGTGCCCTCGCTGGTGGCGAAGCCCGGCATGGTGAAGCCCAGGATGTCCGAGCGCGGCTTGCCGAGCCGGTCGAAGGCCTTGGCGGCCACGATCAGGGCGTGGGTGGAGTCGAGGCCGCCCGAGACGCCGATGACGATGTGCTTCGACTTCGTCGCCTGCAGCCGCTTCACCAGGCCCGAGACCTGGATGTTGAAGGCCTCGTAGCAGTCCTGGTCGAGGCGCGCCGGATCGTCGGGCACGAAGGGGAAGCGGTCCAGGGGCCGGATCAGGCCCACGTCGTC
>NZ_JAEUMN010000001.1 GCF_016793225.1 Phenylobacterium sp. | reverse complement strand
CTTCGACTTCGTCGCCTGCAGCCGCTTCACCAGGCCCGAGACCTGGATGTTGAAGGCCTCGTAGCAGTCCTGGTCGAGGCGCGCCGGATCGTCGGGCACGAAGGGGAAGCGGTCCAGGGGCCGGATCAGGCCCACGTCGTCATGGTGCGGCTGGTGGACGAAGGTCACGCGCCGGAACGTCCGCTCGGGATGGCCGGCCGCCACGGCCGCATCGTTGAACGTCGGGGTGCGCATCCGCTCGAGCCGCAGGCGCTGGACGTCGATGTCGGCCAGCGCCAGCTGCGAGCCTGTGGGGAAACGCTCGGTCTGGGCGAGACGGCGGCCCAGTTCGTGGATCGAGGCCTGACCGTCCCAGGCCAGGTCGGTGGTGCTCTCGCCGGGTCCCGCCGCCGAATAGAGGTAGGCCGCCTGGCAGCGCATCGACTGGCTGGCGCAGAGGACCTCGCGGTCGTCCGCCTTGCCCACCACGATGTTCGAGGCCGACAGGTTGCAGAGGATGAGCGCCCCCGCCAGCGCGCCGGCGGTGGACGGCGGCGCCGGGGCCCAGAAGTCCTCGCAGATCTCCAGATGGAAGACGAAGTCGGCGAGGTCCTCGGCCTCGAACACGAGATCGGTTCCGAACGGGACCTCCTGCCCGGCCAGGATGGCGGTCAGGCCCACGACGCCCGCGCCCGGCGCGAACCAGCGCTTCTCGTAGTACTCCCGGTAGTTGGGCAGAAAGCTCTTCGGCACGACGCCCAGGATGCGGCCACGCGAGATCGCCACCGCGCAGTTGTAGAGACGGCCGTTCACCGCCACCGGCGCGCCCACCAGCAGGACGGGCTTGAGGCCCTCGCTGGCGCGGACGAGGCTGGCGATCTCGGATTCCACGCGCTTGAGCAGCGCGTCCTGGAGGAAAAGGTCGTCGACGGCATAGGCCGAGAGCCCGAGCTCGGGGAACAGCATCAGGTCGCAGGCCGCAGCATCCCCCTGCCGGGCCAGCTTCAGGGTCTCGGCGGCGTTGACGCCTGGATCGCCGGGAATCACCTCGGGCGTGCAGACCGCGGCGCGGACGAAGCCGTGGGTGTGGATCGAATGGAACGCGGCCTTCGTCACCGAGAGCTCCCAGGCTTATGCTCACTCTGAGCATATACACCCCTCGCAGGGGCGCAAACCTTATCCCGATTTCGTTCGCATCCGGTTGCCGGCGGACGGTCCGCAACTACCTTGACCTAATGGACGAACGCTTGGACCTCGACGCGGATCTGGCGGCGGAGATCGTGAGACGGGTCAGAGAGGCCGAGCCCAGCGTCGTCGCGGTGCTGGTGACCGGCAGCTACGCTCGTCGCGAGGCCGATCGCTACAGCGACGTGGACGTGGTGGCCGTCACCCGCGACGAACCTGCCTGCCCCTTCAGTGCTTGGTTCCTGGAGCGCGGCGACGGCCGGCTGGCGCATGTCTCGGTCGCCGCAGAGTCGCTCGAGACCTGGACCGACGAGGAGGACGAACCCGCGGGCTGGGCGTTCGGCTTCCCGGTGCTCGAAGCGGCGGTCTACCTCTGGGCGACCTCCGAGGCCGTTGCCGTCCTCGGAGAAGATCCCTCCGCGCGGCTGCCGCCCGGCGAGCCTGAACTGGAGGACTTCGTCGAGTTCTTCATGAAGCTGCGGCGCGCCGTCGCGAGCGGCGACGCGGTCCTCCTGCGCTGGACGGCGCGGATGCTGGTCGAGTACGCGGCGGGCCTGCTCCGCCCGCTGAATCCCGAGGTCGTGGTGCGTTCCCCGCCGGAAGCGTTGCGCGCCGCACTGACCCTGCCGGTTGCTCCAGAGGGCTTCCACGCCGACGCCCGTGTCTGCCTGGGCCTCGACCCGGCCAGCGCGGAAGAGGTCGCGGCAGCAGGGACGCGACTGGCCCGTGGCCTGGTCCGGTTCTTGGAACCGCGCGAGGGAGACCTGGGCCTTGCCGACCGCTCGGTGGCGGACGCGCTGCGCGAGGGCGTGCTGCGCCGCTACATGGACGCCTGAACGAGCCTAGTCGTCGCGGTGTACGCGCTCGCGGCGCTCGTGACGCTCCTGGGCCTCGAGGCTCAGCGTGGCGATCGGGCGGGCGTCGAGACGGGCCAGGCCGATGGGCTCGCCGGTCTCTTCGCAGTAGCCGTAGCTGCCGTCCTCGATCCGGCGGAGCGCCTCGTCGATCTTCGAGATCAACTTCCGCTGACGGTCACGCGTGCGCAATTCCAAGGCCCGATCGGTCTCGGACGACGCCCGATCCGCCAGATCGGGATGATTCTCGGTTTCCTTCTGGAGGTGCGACAGCGTTTCGCGCGACTCGCGGAGAATGTCCTCTTTCCACATGAGGAGCTTCTGCTTGAAGTACTCAAGCTGACGCTCGTTCATGAACTCCTCGTCCTCGGAAGGACGGTATTCAGGACTTTCAGCCAGAACTGCGGCTGCTTTCATGAAAACCTCACGCCCCTGAGGAACCCTGAGACACGCGGCGGGTGTATAGCAAATGCGTCGCTGGTTTCAACGTCGCCCGCGTAACGAGGTCCTACGCCGCACGCCCTGCGGCCTGGAACTTCGCAAGCTCTACCGCCGCGCGAGTTTCTATCTCGTCAAGCACGGCCTCCAGCCGGGGATCGTCGGTCGCCGAGCGCTGCTCCTTCACGGTGCGCGCGAGGGCCTCCAGCTGGGAGGCGTTCAGCTCGTCGCCGAGAAGCGCGATCTTGATGCGATCCAGCTCGTCCAGAAGACGCCCGGCGCGCCGGACGGACCGGCGCCGGCGCTCGGTGGGGCTCTCGACGTCCTGGAGGGCAAGCAGGGCTTCGACGCCCATGACACCTCCCACGCCGGCTGCGCTGGAAACCTGGGCCGCGGGCGCCGCCGCGGCGCCTCCGGCGACCCGGAAGGCCTCGCCGCCGCTCGCGCCCCGCGCCGACTTGGCGCCCGAGGCCTGCGAAAGACCGCCTGTACCGCTGACCTTCATGGGACGCTTCGCACCCTCTCACTCGCTGGGCAGCTTCGCCGCGCAAGCTTGAAGCATGGTTAACGGGAGGCTGAATCTGCCTAGTCGAACTTGCCCACCCGACTCCGACCGCGTTTGATTTCATTCGGCTTTTTCCTGGCATGGTTCTCGCGTGAGCGAGGCGAAACCCTGCGTCCAAGGTTGCCCATGCGTCGCCTGCTATCCGCCCTCGTCCTCGCCGCTCTCGCCCTCGGCGCCCAGCCGAGCCTCGCGAAGTCGAGGATCAAGGACATCGTCGAGTTCGAAGGCGTCCGCGAGAACCAGCTGATCGGCTACGGCATCGTGGTCGGCCTGAACGGCACCGGCGACGCGCTCCGCAACGCCCCCTTCACCAAGCAGAGCCTGGAGGCGATGCTCGAGCGGCTGGGCGTGAACGTCCGCGACGCCAACCTCAACACCAAGAACGTCGCCGCCGTCATGGTGACCGCCAAGCTGCCGCCGTGGGCGGCCCCCGGCTCGCAGATCGACGTGGCCGTGTCGGCCCTGGGAGACGCCAAGAGCCTGCTGGGCGGGACGTTGCTGGTCACGCCGCTCCTCGGCGCCGACGGCCATGCCTACGCGGCGGCGCAGGGCACGGTGCAGACCGGCTCGATCAGCGCGGGGGGCGCCTCGGGCAGCTCGATCACCAAGGGCGTGCCCACCGCGGGCCGCATCGCCGGCGGGGCCTCGGTGGAGCGCGAAGTCGGGTTCCAGCTCGCGAACCTGGGCCAGATGCGGATGACCCTGCGCAACCCCGACTTCACCACCGCGCGGCGCATCGCCGACGTCGTGAACGCCGCCTATCCAGGCGCGGCGAGCGCCGACAACCCCACGATCGTGACCCTGCGTCTGCCGGCCGGCGAGAACATGGTGTCGTTCCTGGCCAAGGTAGAGAACCTGCCGGTGGAGCCCGACACGCCCGCCAAGGTCGTCATCGACGAAGTGGCCGGCGTCATCGTCATGGGCGACGCCGTCCGGGTCTCCACCGTGGCGATCCAGCAGGGCAACCTGACCATCACCGTGCGCGAGCAGCCCGCGGTCAGCCAGCCCGGTCCGTTCTCCCGCGGCGAGACGGCGGTCATCCCGCAGAGCGACCTCGCCGTCGAGGAGGAGAAGGGAAAGCAGTTCCTGACCCTGAAGACCGGAACGTCCCTCTCGACGCTTGTGGCGGGCCTGAACGCCCTGGGGGTCACGCCGCGCGACATGATCTCCATCCTGCAGACGATCAAGGCGGCCGGCGCGCTGCAGGCCGAGATCGAGGTGATGTGATGAGCGACCTCTCCGCGCCGATCGCGCTGTCCCCCACCCTGCTGGCCGCCACGCCCCAACAGACCGCCGCCGACCTGGCGAAGAGCCGGGCGAAGGATGCGGCGCAGAAGTTCGAGGCCCAGTTCCTGTCGACGATGTTCCAGCAGATGTTCTCGGGGCTGAAGACCGATGGCCCGTTCGGCGGCGGGACGGGCGAGGAGATGTTCCGCTCGCTGATGACCGAGGCCATGGGCAAGCAGGTCGCCAAGGCCGGCGGCATCGGCCTCGCCGACACCGTCCAGCGCGAAATCCTCAAGCTGCAGGGGCTGACCTGACATGGCTCTCGCCGCGCAAGACGCCGCCGATCGCTGCGAGCAACTGACCGTCCTGACGGAGCGCCTGACCGAACTGGCCGCCGCGCAGGCCCAGGCCTTCGAGCAACGCCGGCCGAACGCCGCCGCCGCCCTGCTGGAGGAAACCTCGCGCCTCGCCAACCTCTACCGGCACGAGAGCGCGCGCATCCGCGCCGACCCCAGCCTGATCGAGGGCGCGCCGCTGGCCGCCCGCACCGCGCTCGTGCGCGCCACCGAGGCCTTCGACGCCGTCCTCGCGCGCCAGGGCCGGGCGATCGAGGCGGCGCGGATCATCACCGAGGGGCTGGTGAAATGCATCGCCGACGAGATCGCCGCCCAGCGCAGCCAGGTCAGCGTCTACGGGTCGGGCGGCGTGCAGACCTCCACGGTCGCTCCGACGGCCATCACGCTGAACCGCCGCGCCTGAACGAAGAGTCTTCGGCGGTCTTAGCCGTTCCCTAGGGATTGAGCCCTACATCCCACGCCGGCGGCGGGAGCGGGTTTCCGCCGCCTACCGGGAGTTCCACGTGACATCACTCTATGAGCGCATTGGCGGCGCGCCGGCGGTGAAGGCCGCCGTGGACGTCTTCTACGGCAAGGTGCTGGCCGACGCGCGCATCGCCCACTTCTTCGATGGCGTGGACATGACGGCGCAGAACGCCAAGCAGCGCGCCTTCCTCATCATGGCCTTCGGCGGTCCCAACACCTACAGCGGCGCCGACATGCGGCGCGGCCACGCCCACCTCGTGGCGCGCGGCCTGAACGACAGCCACTTCGACGCCGTGGTGGAGAATCTCGCGGCGACGCTTCGCGAACTGGGCGTCGGCGACGGCGAGATCGGCGAAGTGGCCGCCATCGCCGAAACCGTGCGCAACGACGTCCTGGGACGTTCCGCCGACGCGGCCTGACGTCGCCGTTGTCTGCCCCAGCGTCAGCGTCCTAAGTTCACCAGGCTGCCGGGTCGTCCGGCAGTCTGCGTTCTCAGGGCGGGGTGAAACTCCCCACCGGCGGTAATGCCCACCCTCCTTCGGGACCCGGTGGGACGAGCCCGCGGGCGCCTGGCCTCTCGCCATACGTGGGGCCAGGGACGAGCAGACCCGGTGCGATCCCGGGGCCGACGGTCACAGTCCGGTTATGAGAACGGCCACGTCGCGTCGGGCGGACTCCGCCCCGGCGCGTGCATGGCCTGCCCCTGAGTCGTGGTCCTTTGAACCCGGTCAGGGAGAAGACCATGACCCAAGTTGCGACCCTCGAATTCCCCACCGCCAACGGCGCCTTCCGCGCCGGACGCATCGCCTTCGTGCATGCGCTCTGGCACGCCGACATCGTGCGCGAAGCCTACCACGGCTTCCTGGACGAGATCGTGAAGCTCGGCCTGCCGGCCGAGGCCGTGGAGGTCTTCGAGACCCCCGGCTCCTTCGAGATCCCGCTGCACGCCCAGACGCTGGCCCGCAGCGGACGCTACGCCGCCATCGTCGCGGCCGGCTTCGTGGTGGACGGCGGCATCTATCGCCACGACTTCGTGGCTTCCACCGTCGTCAACGCCCTGATGCAGGTCCAGCTGGCGACCGAGACGCCGGTGTTCTCGGTGGTCCTGACGCCGCATCACTTCCACGAGCACGACGTCCACCAGGGCTTCTTCCACGCCCACTTCCGCACGAAGGGAGCGGAGGCGGCGCACGCCTGCGTCGGCACGCTGCAGAGCCTCGCCAAGCTGGCCGGCGCGGCCTGATGGACGCCGCCATCCAGGCGCCGCCGGGCTTCGAGCGACACGATCGTCGCAGTCCGGTGACCGACCCCTGGGAGCCGCTCTACCGGCGGCTCTCGGGCGACGCCGTCGTCTTGGGCGTCCGCGCAGGCGCCCAGCACTGCAACAGCCGCGGCTTCGTGCACGGCGGCCTCATCTCGGCGCTGGCCGACAACGCCATGGGCCTCTCGTGCGCGCGTCGGATGGGCGGGGACGCCAGCCTCCTCACGGTGAACCTCAGCGTCGACTTCCTGGGCGCCGCCCTGACGGGGCAGTGGCTGGAATTCGACACCGTGTTCGTGAAGCCCGGAGGCACGTTGGCGTTCGCCCAGGCCTTCGTCACCGCCGACGGCCAGCCATGCGCCCGCGCGAACGCCGTCTTCCGGGTGCTGAGGAAGATGGCCGCGTAGTCGCTGGGCTCAGGCCCGGCCCGGCAGGGCCAGCTCCCGCCCGATCCCGATCGCGGCGAGGAAGTCGCGGTCGTGGCTGACCACGAGCAGGGCGCCGTCGTAGCCGCGCAGCGCGGCCTCGACGGCGCCGATCGAGTCGAGGTCCAGGTGATTGGTCGGCTCGTCCAGGATGAGCAGTTGCGGCGGCCGGTCGCCCAGCAGCACGCAGGCCAGCGCCGCACGCAGCCGCTCGCCGCCGGACAGCACGCCCACCGGCTTCTCGGCCGCCGTGTTGCGGAACAGGAAGCGCGCCAGTGCGGACCGCGCGGCGTGTTCGCTGGACCTCGGGTTCAGCCTGCGGAACGCCGCGATCAGGGTGGGCTCGTCGCCCAGCAGCGCGGTCTGCTGGTCGAGCAGGGTCGCCGGCGCGCCCCGGACGATCCGGCCGGCGGTGGGCTGCAGCTCCCCGGCCGCCAGGCGGATGAGCGTCGTCTTGCCCGAACCGTTGGGTCCGGACACCGCCAGCCGTTCGGGTCCCGTGATCCGCAGCGACAGCGGCCCCAGCAGCGGGTCGCCTCCCGGATAGGCGAAGGCCACGTCCTCGAACGCCAGCACCGCCCGCCCCGCCGCGAGACCCGACGGCGGCAGTTCGAAGCCGAGCCGGCGCACCCGCTCGATCTTCGCCTCCGCGCCCGCCAGCGCGTCGGCCGTCTGCGCCCGCAGCCGGTCGGCCACGTGGCCCGCCCGCGCGCCCGACGTCTCGGCGCGCTGCTGCTGGGCGTCGAGAAGGATCTTCGGCGCGTCGCCCTTCGCACGCAGGCGCTTCCCGGCGGCGTCCTTGCGCTGCTTGCGTTCGGCCGCCTGCTGGATCTCGCGCGCCACCCGGGCGGAGTCCTTCTGCGCGTCGGCGAGTTCGCGCGCCGCCGCCGCCTCGGCCTCGGCCTTGCGGGCGGCGTACAGGTCGTAGCCGCCGCCGTAGACCTGCGCGCCGAGGGACGTCAGCTCGACGATGCGGTCCATCCGGCGCAGCAGGGCGCGGTCGTGGCTCACCACGATGGCTCCGCCCTTCCAGCGCCCCAGGACCTCGGACACGAGCCCGCGCGCCTCTACGTCGAGGTTGTTCGTGGGCTCGTCCAGGATCAGCAGGTCCGGTTCGGCCGCCAGAAGGCCGGCCAGCATCGCGCGCGTCACCTGGCCGCCGCTGAGCGAGGCGGCCTCGCGGCGCAGGTCGAACCCCGCGAGGCCGACTTCGGCCAGAGCGGCGTCGAGCCGCGCCTCCAGCGTCCAGTCCGCGGCCGCGAGATCTTCCTCGCTTCCCAGCCCGGCCTCGATGCGGGCCAGGCGGGCGAGCGGCGCGGCCACGCCCATCAACTCGGCGATGTTCGCGCCCGGCGGCGGCTCGAGCGTCTGGCGCATGACACCCAGCCGGCCTGTCCGCGCCACCGCGCCCGCGGTCGGCTCCAGCTCGCCGGCGATGATCCTGAGCAGCGTGGACTTGCCGACGCCGTTACGCCCCACGAGGCCGGTGCGTTCGGCCCCGAAGGCGAGCGTGAGGTTCTGGAAGAGGCCGCGGCCGTCAGGCGTGGCGTAGGCGAGGCCGTCGAGAGTGACGAATGCAGGCATGGGTGAGGGTCATCGCGCCGTGGACGTTCGGGGTGGTCGGAATGTCCAGCGCCAGCCGCATCGGCCTGCTCCTCGGTTGAAGCCGGCTACATAGGCGCGCGGCGGCGATCGCGCAAACCCGGGCCGGCTCGCGGCTTTCGGACCTGTGTTGGCTTCGCCACATTGGCCTCGCGAGGGCGAGCGCCGATCTTCCGGCCGAAAGGGAGATCGCCATGCCGTTCGTCGTCCGCCCGCTTTCCGTCGCCGCCTTCCGCCCCCTCTTCGCCCTGTCGGACGCCGAGCTCGCCGCGCGCGGGGTCCTGCGCCGGCGGGTGGAGGGGCCGGGAGCGCCCTGCCGCGTGACGCTTGTGGACGCTGCGCCCGGCGAGAGCGTGTTGCTGCTGAACTACGAGCACCAGCCGGCGGACACCCCGTTCCGCGCCAGCCACGCGATCTTCGTCCGCGAGGCGGCCGAGGACCGCACCTTCGCGCCGGGAGAGATCCCGCCGGCCTTCGCGGCGCGCGCGCACCTGTCGCTGCGGGCGTTCGACAGCGACGGCATGATGGTGGACGCCGAGCTCGCGCCCACGGCCGAGCTGCCCGCGGCGATCGAGCGGCTGCTGGACAGCGCGGGCGCGGCCTACCTGCACGCCCACTACGCAGGCGCCGGCTGCTTCGCCGCGCGGATCGATCGCGCGTGACGGGCTGACGATCGCGTGATGGCGAAACCAGAATGATCTGAGGGAGTTCTGGGCGGCGGTTCCCAACGGAGCGCCCATCGTGCCCAGACCCCGACTGCCCTTCCTGATCGCCGCCTGCCTGA
>NZ_JAEUMN010000196.1 GCF_016793225.1 Phenylobacterium sp. | reverse complement strand
GTGACGCGCGCCGACGGCCAGCCCTACGCCGCGCTGGTCAGCTCGGGCTACGTGCGCCGGCCCGACGGGTGGAAGCTGGCGTTCCA
Source organism: Phenylobacterium sp. (assembly GCF_016793225.1). Classification (GTDB taxonomy): domain Bacteria; phylum Pseudomonadota; class Alphaproteobacteria; order Caulobacterales; family Caulobacteraceae; genus Phenylobacterium. The sequence continues at coordinate 4,278 of NZ_JAEUMN010000196.1, read as the reverse complement.
CCAGCATTCGCCGGTCGAGGTCCAGGCGGCCTAGGGGTCCGGCGTTCCGGGCGGGCGTTCGCTCGGCGCTTGGGGCTCGCCCCCTCCACCATCCGCCGCTCGGCGGGGGAGGAGCGGGGTGAGCGGTCAGAAGCGGCCGGAGACCTGGAGGCCGAGGGAGCGGGTGCCTTCCGGGCCGCCTCGGAACACGCGGACCTCGGCGCGCTGCACGACGCCCGAGGCGCGGCTGCCCTGGAAGAAGGTGCGGGTGCGGTCCTCGGACGGCCCCAGGACGTTGTTGGCGAAGACGCGGACCGTCACCGGCTTCAGCGCCGTGGTCTCGACGAAGAGGTCGAGGCGGGGCTGGGGACGCTCGTACGCATAGAGCTCGGCGCGGCGGTACTCCTTGCGGCCGGACCACTGGACCAGGGCCGCGCCCCAGGACGAGGACAGCTCGGGCAGGTTCTGGCGGAAGTTGAGGACGTAGGCCCAGCGCTTGTTGCCGGCGTTCAGGACCGGCGCGCCCGAGGCCGAGCCCTGGCGCTCGAGCGGCACGGAGAATTCGCGGCGCTCGCCGGTGACGGGATCGGTGACGCGGGTGCGCTGGTAGAGGCCGTTGAAGCGCAGCTCGGCGTTGGGGAGGCCGAACGCGGCGAGCGGCATGGCGCCGCGCACTTCGACCCCGATCCGCGAGCCGTCGCCGATGTTGCCGTAGGCGTCGAAGCCGCCGATGTCGACGAGGTCGTGCACGTCCTGCACCCGGTCGGCGAAGGCGGCGACCGTGAGCGCCGTGCGGGCGCCGAAGCGCCGCTCCCACTCGACCCGGGCCTTCCAGGCCTTCTCGGGCACGAGGCCGGGGTTGCCCTGGATCGTCGAGGTGTTGACGAAGTCGACGGCGCTGGAGAACTCGGCGAAGTCGAGCTGGGCCACGTCGCGCAGCAGGCTGAAGCGCAGGCTGGCGTCCGGGCCCAGGGCGTAGGTCCCCGAGACGCGCGGCTTCACGAAGCGGAAGCTGCGCTGCTTGCGCTGGTCGCCGGTCTGGGCGATGCGCGAGAGCTCGAGGTTGACGCCGGATTCCAGGGTCAGCCGGGGCGACAGCGTCCAGATGTCGGAGGCGAAGACCTCGCCGCGGGTCTCCTCGACCCGGGCGTCCGAGACCGCCAGGGGCACGGGGACCACGGGGCCGCCGCGCGGCTGGTTGGCGATGTCGAGGGTGGTGTCGCGGTAGTTGAACGCGCCCTCGGCCCCGACCTCGAGGGTGTGCGCCTTCGAGGCGGTCCACTTCAGCTGGCCGCGGACGATGCGCTCGCCGCCGCGGGTGGACCGGTCCTGGGTGCGGGTGAGGAAGGCGTTCGGGAACGTCTGGATCTCGAAGCGGTCGTGCTGGTCGACGCTGGTGGCGGAGACGAGGGTGATCAGCTTGAGCGACAGGCCGCCGTCGAAGCGGCGCTCCCAGTCGCCGCCGAACTCGGCGGTGAAGTTGCGGTCGAAGTCGGAGCGGCCGAGCAGGAACTGGCGCGGCGCGTCCTGCGCCGACACCTCGGCCTGGATGATGTCGAGCGTGTTCCAGGTGGGCGCGGCCTGGAAGCTGAGGTTCACCGAGTCGCGCGGGGTCGGCTGCCAGCGCAGGTTGGCGGCGCCGGTGATCCCGATGTTCTGCGGCTTCTGCAGCTGGCGGCGCGCGCCGGCGGGCGCGGCGCCGGGGCCGGTGGTCAGCCGCTCGCGGACGTCGCCGCGGCCCAGCAGGGTGGGCAGCTGGACGTCGAGGGCCAGGACGGCGTTGGGCGCGAGCGCGATCGAGCGCGACGCCTGGCCGACCCAGCCGACGCGGTTGGAATACTGGATGTGCCGGACGCCCACGGTGTAGGTGGTCGAGCCGCCGCGCCGGCCGGCTTCGCTGACCACGACGTTGACGATCTGCGCCTGGCCGCGGACGTCGACGGCGGCGTCGCTGCCGGAGAGCAGCTCGATGCGCACGACGCTGCCGGCGGGGATGCGCTTCAGGAGCTCGGCGGCGAGGGTCTTGGAGCTGGGCCGCTCGCCGTTGATCAGCAGGTTGCCGGCGGTGGCGCCGAAGCCGCGCCGCTCGTCTCCGTCGCGCAGCTCGAAGCCGGGCACCCGGGCCACCATGTCGGCGGCGGTGACCGGGTTGTAGGGGGCGAAGAAGGCGGCGGGGAAGGACGTCGCGCCGGGGGCCGCTGCGTCGGGGGCGGGCGGCGCGGGCGAGGAAGGCGCCTGGGCCAGAGCGGGCGCCGCGAGCGATCCTCCCAGCACGGCCAGGGACGCCGCCCGCAGCCACGCGGACCTGCCCGCTCCGATCCTGCCCATGCCATCCCCGCCCACGAGTGAGTCTATTTTTTGTACTCTCAAATTGAACGACGTTCCCGGATGGGTCAATCTCGCCGCGGGGCGTCGGCCGCAGGGATGGGATCGCCATGCGCTGGGATGAACTCGACACCGACAACTGCCCGGTGGCGCGGACCATGGCGGTGATGGGCGACCGCTGGACGGTGCTGATCCTGCGCGACTGCCTGCGCGGGGTGAGCCGCTTCGACGACTTCTGCGCGCGGCTGGGCTGCAGCCGGACCACGGTCTCGGACCGGCTGGCGCGGCTGGTCGAGGCCGGGGTTCTGGAGACCGAGGCGTACCAGGCGCATCCGCCGCGGCACGACTATCGCCTCACCGCGCAGGGGCGCGACCTGGGCGGGGTGCTGATGCTGATGGCGCGCTGGGGGGAGACCTGGCGGCCCAAGGCGGGGACCCGCCCCCTTCAGCGCCGCCACCGCGCCTGCGGCCGCGCGTTCCAGCCGATCCTGGTGTGCTCGGAATGCGGCGAGCCGGTCGCCCCCGGCAGCGTCGAGTACGGCGACACGGCGGCGGCGGCGGGCTGACGTCCGGCGGCGTCGGGCCCGGCGCGGTCTATTGAGCCTGCGAGGTTTCAGCCTCACCGGCCGGTGCGGCCTCGTCAGCCGGAGCTGCCTCCGTCGTCGTCTCGGGGGCAGGCTCTTCGGCCGGCGCGGCGTCGGACGCGGGCGGCTCGGCCGCGGCTTCAGCGTCGGAAACCTCAGCGGCAGGCGGTTCGGCGGCGGCCTCGCCGCCCTCGCTCAGCGCCACGACGACCCCGACGACCAGGAGCATCAAGCCGAGTCCGCCCAGCAGGAACTGGCGGCGGACCGACTGCAGCGCCGGAACCTCGATGCTTATCACCTTGAGGCCGCCGCCGAAGATCGCGGCCGCCATGCAGATCACGCCCGCGCCGATCAGGATCAACTTCAGGTCCATGACGCCTCCCCCTGCTCCGCAATCCTGCGGTGAAGCCTGTTCGTATGCAATGGCTGGCGGCAATCGCGGAACCTGCCGGGCTGACGCGCGCCGCGGGCGCGGTAAGGTGGGCGGTGGAACAGGGAGGATCGGGCGATGAGCGAAGGCGCGGGGATCGGGTACGAGACGGTGCTGCCGGCGGGCTGGAGCCGGCCGCGCGGGTTCGCCCAGGCGGTGAAGGCCACGGGCTCGACGGTGTTGCGGGTGTCGGGCCAGCTGGGCCGCGCGCCGGGCGCGGCGGGCGTGGAGGCCGGGTCGTCGCTGGGGACGCAGTGGCGGGTGGCGCTGGAGAACCTGATCGCGGTCGTGCGCGCGGGCGGCGGCGACATCGGCAACATCGTGCTGCTGCGGGCCTATGTGACCGACATGGCCGAGTTCAACGCCGGCGGCGCCGAGGTGGGCGCGGCCTGGGCCGCGACGCTGGGCCGCCACTTCCCGGCCATGACGCTGGTGGGCGTGACCGGGCTGGTGGACCCGAACGCGCGGGTGGAGATCGAGGCCGAGGCCGTGCTGGCCTGACGGGCCCCGGCTACTTGTCGGTGAGCGCGCGCTTCGCCTGGGCCTCGACGGTGTCGCGGGGGATCAGGCGGATGGTGGAGCTGGCCTTGGCCAGCACGTTGCCGGCGGGGTCGAGCAGGCGGCCCTCGGCGAAGCAGGTCGCCCGGCCGCGGCGCTCGATCCAGCCCTCGGCGATGACGCGGCCGGGGCGCGCGGGGGCGAAGTAGCTGACCTTCAGTTCGAGCGACATGGGGGTCATCTCGGGCATCAGGCCGATGGAGGCGTGCGCCATGGCCGCGTCGATCCAGCCGCAGACGAAGCCGCCCTGGGCGACGCCGCCCGAGTGGCACATGTGGGGGCCGCACTCGTACTCGATGGCCGCGCGGCCCTCGGCGTTCTGGAGCACGCGGACCTGGCCAAGGGCGGTCTGCAGGGTGGGCGCAACGGCGTCGGACATGGCCGGAAAGGAGCTTGCGCGCG
>NZ_JAEUMN010000159.1 GCF_016793225.1 Phenylobacterium sp. | reverse complement strand
CATCATCCGCAACGAGAAGCGGATGCTGCAGGAAGCCGTCGACGCCCTGTTCGACAACGGCCGCCGCGGCCGCGTGATCACGGGCGCCAACAAGCGTCCGCTGAAGTCGCTGGCCGACATGCTGAAGGGCAAGCAGGGCCGCTTCCGCCAGAACCTGCTCGGCAAGCGCGTCGACTACTCGGGCCGTTCGGTCATCGTCGTCGGCCCCGAGCTGAAGCTGCACGAGTGCGGCCTGCCGAAGAAGATGGCGCTCGAGCTGTTCAAGCCGTTCATCTACGCGCGCCTGGACGCCAAGGGCCTGTCGGGCACCGTGAAGCAGTCCAAACGCATGGTGGAACGCGAGCAGCCCGCGGTCTGGGACATCCTGGACGAGGTCATCCGTGAGCACCCGGTTCTGCTGAACCGCGCGCCGACCCTGCACCGCCTGGGCATCCAGGCCTTCGAGCCCAAGCTGATCGAAGGCAAGGCGATCCAGCTGCACCCGCTCGTCTGCGCGGCGTTCAACGCCGACTTCGACGGCGACCAGATGGCCGTGCACGTGCCGCTCTCGCTGGAAGCCCAGCTGGAAGCCCGCGTGCTGATGATGAGCACGAACAACATCCTGTCGCCCGCCAACGGCCGGCCGATCATCGTGCCGTCGCAGGACATCGTGCTGGGGCTCTACTACCTGAGCCTGGCCAAGGACGCCGAGCCGGGCGAGGGCAAGCTGTTCGCCGACCTGGGCGAGATCGAAGCGGCGCTCGACGCCGGCGTGGTCACGCTCCACACGAAGATCAAGGCGCGCCACACCGAGATGGACGCCGAGGGCGTCGTGGTGACGAAGGTCATCGACACCACGCCGGGCCGGATGAAGATCGCGGCCCTGCTGCCGAAGAACCCGGCCATCGGCCACCGTCTCCTCGAGAAGAACCTCACCAAGAAGGAGATCGGCAACCTGATCGACGCCGTCTACCGGCACTGCGGTCAGAAGGCGACGGTCATCTTCGCCGACCAGATCATGGGCCTGGGCTTCCGCGAGGCGGCCAAGGCGGGCATCAGCTTCGGCAAGGACGACATCGTCATCCCGGCCCGCAAGGCCCCGATCGTCGAGGAGACCCGCAAGCTCGTCGAGGAGTACGAGCAGCAGTACGCCGACGGTCTGATCACGAAGGGCGAGAAGTACAACAAGGTCGTCGACGCCTGGGCGAAGGCCACCGATCGCGTGGCCGACGAGATGATGGCCGAGGTTTCTTCCGCGCCGATCGGCGCGGACGGCCGCCAGGGCGAGATCAACTCGATCTTCATGATGAGCAACTCGGGCGCCCGCGGTTCGCAGGCCCAGATGAAGCAGCTCGGCGGGATGCGCGGCCTGATGGCCAAGCCGTCGGGCGAGATCATCGAGACGCCGATCATCTCGAACTTCAAGGAAGGCCTGACCGTGCAGGAGTACTTCAACTCCACGCACGGCGCCCGTAAGGGCCTGGCCGACACGGCGCTGAAGACGGCGAACTCGGGCTACCTGACCCGCCGCCTGGTCGACGTGGCGCAGGACTGCATCATCACCGAGGAAGACTGCGGCACCACGCGCGGCATCACGCTGCGCGCCGTGGTCGAGGGCGGCGACGTGCTGGTCTCGCTGGGCCAGCGCATCCTGGGCCGCTTCGCGGCCGAGGACGTGAAGGATCCGGGCGCGGGCGACGTGATCGTCCCGGCCGACACCTACCTGGACGAGAACATGTGCGACCTCGTCGAGGCCGCCGGCGTCCAGGCCGTGAAGGTCCGCTCGGTCCTGACCTGCGAGACCAAGACCGGCGTCTGCGGCGCCTGCTACGGCCGCGACCTGGCGCGCGGCACGCCGGTGAACATCGGCGAGGCCGTGGGCGTCATCGCCGCCCAGTCGATCGGCGAGCCGGGCACCCAGCTGACGATGCGGACCTTCCACATCGGCGGCACCGCGCAGGTGGCCGAGCAGTCGTTCTTCGAAAGCGCCAACGACGGCGTCGTGAAGATCGACGGCGGCAACACCGTCACGGCGCCGGACGGCGGCCTCATCTCGATGAGCCGCAACCTGGCCCTGACCGTGCAGGTCGATGGCAAGGACCGTGAGGCCTACAAGGTGCCGTACGGCGCGCGCCTGATGGTGAAGTCGGGCGACAAGGTGAAGCGCGGCCAGCGCCTCGCCACCTGGGACCCCTACACCACGCCGATCATCACCGAAGTCGGCGGCAAGGTGCGCTTCGAGGACCTGGTCGAGAACTTCTCGTTCCGCGAGGAGGCCGACGAGGCGACGGGCATCTCCAACCGCGTGGTCATCGACTGGCGTGCCAGCTCCAAGGGCTCGGACCTGCGTCCGGCCATGGCGGTGCTGGGCGACGACGGCGCCTACAAGCGCCTGTCGAACGGCGGCGAGGCCCGCTACCTGCTGCCCGTGGGCGCCATCCTCTCCGTCGGCGACGGCGACGAGGTGAAGCCCGGCGAGGTGCTGGCCCGGATGCCCACCGAAAGCGCCAAGACCCGCGACATCACCGGCGGTCTGCCGCGCGTGGCCGAACTCTTCGAGGCCCGCCGTCCGAAGGACTGCGCGGTCATCGCCGAGATGGACGGCCGCGTCGAGTTCGGCCGGGACTACAAGAACAAGCGCCGCATCAAGATCACCCCCGAGGATGGTGGCGAGGCGGTCGAGTTCCTGATCCCGAAGGGCAAGCACATCGCGGTCCACGACGGCGACGTC
>NZ_JAEUMN010000099.1 GCF_016793225.1 Phenylobacterium sp. | reverse complement strand
CGATGTGGATACGGCTCTGGGCGCCCGTGATGCGATCTCGATACCGATAGGTCCACGACTTGCGCCCGCTGGGCGACACCCGCAGGGCAAGGCCGCGGACATCGAAGTCGCGATACTCCGTCTGGACGGACACCGTTCCCTTCGCGGTCTCCCGAGTGCGCGGCCGCGCACTCCGGCAGAAGGCCGCGGTCAGGTTCTGGGAAGGCAGTTTTGGCACGTCCTTGGCTCCCGTCTCGATTTGTGACCTGGCGCCTCGCGGCACACTGTCAGGTCACAAAACCTCGAAAATCGACGTGGAACTGTGCAAATGGACGAAGCCTCCTGCAACTCACAAGAGTTTGTATTGTTTGGGAGATTCAGTGTTCACGGCGTTTCAGGCTGTACCGTTTGGGAGCTTCTACGAATCTGAGGGTCGGACGTTCGAATCGTTCTGGGCGCGCCATTTTTTCTGGATAATTCAGTTGATTGCCCGGCCGCTCGCTGCGCGCGAGCTTACAATGGCTGCCGCACCAGCGCAGCGCACGAGTGGTGAGCTCGCTGATATTCTTGAGCTTCCCAAGTGAGCGGCAATCTGAGGCTCAACCCGACGGCGCTGCTGGCATCGCGAGAGGTCGGGGTATTCTCATTTTGTTCTTGACAACAAAGCTCGACTATACGATGCTGATAACGCGTCGATCATTGCGCCGCGCCACCCGCTCCTGAGAGGACAAGGCGCCGCACCAAGAGCCACGCACTCCCGACCGTCAATGGCAGCGGCTGAGTCGCTGCGAGCCCGCGCATCCACGCGGGTACCTGCCCCTCAGGAGAGCAAGCATGGCCTTCAGCCAGATCGATCCCGCACGCCTGCGCGGCGATGCGCTCAGGCAGTGGTACTTGCGGTCGCCGGCCGATGTCGAGGAGGAGAAGCGCCAAGCTGCGAGTAGCGCCTACCACGCGTTCTTTTCGAACCCTGAAGATTCTCAGTCCGATCGCGGCCCGGAGGCCGCGCCGATACCCGCGCGGGTATCAAACGACGCCGGCACAAGCGACGCAGGCATAAGCGACGCCGACGTAATCTGGCGGCAGATTGACCCCAATCGCTATCGGAGCGAGCGCGCATCTGCGCAAATCTCGAGCGCCGACACCCGCGGCGTCCAACTCGCAGCGGCTAACTTCCCTGCGTGGGGCCGCTGGCCGATCAACGGCTGCTTCAATTGCCACGATACCAGAACAGGCGACTTGCTGCCCGGCAGCGGCCCAACTCCCCGCCCACCGACATTCAGCCCTAGATACGGCGGCAGCGGCGGGGGAGGATCGTCATCACGACGCGGCGAGTGGAGCGACAAGCCTCAATGCAATCAGCAATTCGAAGCAGACAGAAAGATTTGCCGGAAAGCTAAGAGTCCAATGTGTTGGACCAATCAAACGAGACGGCTTGGCCACTGCGATGCTACCGGAGAGGTCGGCACGCCAGCTTTGAAGTTTGGTCCGCCCGGGAGATAGGGCGGCGCGGCTAGGGTGCGCCATCGCTCGACGAGAATGAGAATTCGACAAGCCTCATTCTGTGACCGTCACCTTCGATGCCGGTGAAGTCGAAGCGGCGCCATTTCGTTCCCAGACAGAGAACGCTCGTGCTCCACGCGTCCCTTGGAATGTATATCGACGCCTCAAGGCCTCCGCCCGGCAACTCACCGGTTCGATCGTAGAAATCCCCAATGTATGGTGGTTCGCGCCTGCTGAAATGCCATTCCTCCAGCTGGCTCAGCCAGATGCGGAGGGGGCGGTCAGACATCGGCTGAGGCGCGATCAGCCGACCCTTTATCTCCACCATTCGCGTGTAGATGAGGCCGCCTTGGAAACGGTGGGCTTTCGGCAACCCGGGAGGGCATGGGAGGAGACTAAGTCCACCTTCGCAGCTCTCCAACTCGACCGCGAACTCCTGCCGTTTTTCACTCAGCATTGGCCCAGGCTTCGAGGTTTGAGTGAATGTGAACTCCGAAGAAATAATGCGAAATTGCGGCGCCATCGGCGCACTCATTGAGCGTGATAATCTGCAGGTTCTTCCACAAGGTGGCCAATGAGGCAGCCGTCGTGGGGATGGCGTCCTCCGGCAGCATTAAAGTTGCCTCGAGATCGCAATGACTGCCGGCCGTCGGAATCCTGAGATCGCCAATCTGCTGGAGACCGCCACGCCCAAACTTCACCTTCCGTCCGAAGGGCGAGAGCGTCACCTTGATCGCCTTACCCTGGAGTTCTCCCGGCGCGCGGACGCGTCCTCGGATGACGAAATCGCGGCCGTAGGCCAGTCCCTTGGACAGCCTTCCCCGCCGCTCAGCGCCGGCTTCGACCGCTATGCGCAGCTTCCAATCCCAGTCGAGGATGTCGATCAGCAACCGGCCTTCAAAGAACGCTGGATCAAGCGGGTCAGGCGTCGGCGCATACATCGGACGATCGTACTTGTTTTGTTCCGAATTGGCAACTGAGACACATTGGAGCTTGTTGGTTCTCCCTAGCCTTGCAGTTCCGGGCGCGCCATTTTTTCTCCAATCGTCCCCGGCGGTCGCGGCGCTCCTGGGCCGCGCCGTGCTCGGAGAGCGCGGAAGCTGGGCGTTCGGCTACGTCCGCTGGCCGAAAGTCGACCCGGCGACGTGATCCACGTGGCGGGGTCGGGACCCGCTTAGCGCGGATGCGGGCGCTGCAGGTTCGCATCCCGCAACCGTCCATGGCCCGGCTCGCCGCGACTTGGCTGCAAGGGCGGCGCCGCGGCAAAGCTGAACGCCGCAATCCGCGCGCCCTCCGTGTCCTCGTGGACGGTCGCCAGTTCGATGTACTTCCAGACGGACGCCAGGCACACGGCGGCGGCGTCGGCCGCAGACGGCGGCAACAGCAGGCTGAAGCTGATGTCCCAGTTCCGCGACGCCGGCTCGTAGTGGAGTTGCCCGACATCCAGCAGCGCGCCGGGGCCGATCTTCAGGTTCGGGGTCGGTGAAATCCAAATCCGGGCGCGTTCCCCTCGGCTGTGATCCAGCGCCCGGCCCCGGATGTCGAAGCTCGGCGAATAGCTGAGGCCCCCTTGGAAGCTGTACTTCCGGGGCGCGCGGCTCGGCCAGGGCCCCAGGTGCTGCCAACGCTCCCAGGCTTCGATCTCGATCACGAGGCGTCCAGGGTCCGGCCGGGCCTTGTCGGCTTCACTCGGCATCGGCCCAGGGTCGCACGTTCGGGTGGATATCCGCCGCGAAGCTGTAGCTCTCGACCCTGGCGCTCCGGGGACCCTCGTCGAACGTCCAGATGTCCAGGTGTCTCCAGGCGGAGGCCAGGGAGGTCGCGGCAACAGCCTCCTCGGGCAGCATCAGGGTCGCCTCGAAGTCGATCTCGCCGCCAGGTGCGAGCACGTCCAGGCGGCCCACCTGCTGCAGTCCTCCGCGGCCGAAGCGGACCCGGGGGCCGAACGGCGAGAGGGTGACGGTCATCGACTTGCCGCGCAGCGCCTTCGGCGCGCGGACGCGGGCGCGGATCGTGAAGTCGCGGCCGTAGTCCAGTCCCGGGAAGGGCGCCTTGGGTCGCGTCGCCTTCGGATCGACGGCGACGCGCAGGTTCCAATTCCAAGTCAGGATGTCGAGCAGGATCCGCCCGTCGAAAAAACGGGATCGAGCGCGGCGTTCGGAGGAGCCTCGGGCACCTCGGTGCTCGTACTCGTTTTGTTCCCATCTGGCAACCGCCCATTTCCCCACCCCGCGCGGCTCGCCTAGAAAGGCGGCGATGAGTTCCCAGCCCTCCGACCTGCGCGGCCGCCTGGCGATCCTGCACCCGCCGGGCCGTCTGGCGCTGGGGCCCAATCCGTTCGGCAAGGACGTGGCGAACGCCCAGCTCTGGCAGGCGCTGGCGCGGCACGGGGGCTATGCGCGGATCGACATGCTGGGGCTCGCGCCGTTCGATCCGGCGCCGCTGGGGGACGAGCTGTTCGGGGCGCACCCGCGCCGCACGCTGATCGCCGGCGGCCTCGTCGCGCATTCGCGGGCGCCGGCCGAGGCGGGGACGCTGCTGCGCGGCCAGCCCGACCTGTACGACCTGGCCTGGCATCGCCGCCGGCGGCACGGGAGCGACCGCGCCTACAGCCTCGTCGGCCTGATCCACACGCTCGCGCCGCCGGCCATGCGCCAGATCATCGCCAACACCCAGGTCGCGCCCATGCATCCCTGGGACGCGCTCATCTGCACCTCGCCCAGCGTGCGCGAGAACCTCGAGGCGATGTTCGAGGGATGGGGCGAACACCTGGCGCAGCGGACCGGCGGCCGGGCGCCGCCGCGGCCCGCGCTGCCCGTGATCCCGCTGGGCGTGGAAGCCGAGCGGTTCGCCGCCCTGGCCGACCGGCCCGAGGCCCGGGCCCGCCAACGGGCCGAGCTGGGCCTGGCCGACGATGACGTCCTGGTGCTCTGGGTGGGGCGGCTCTCGTACTACGAAAAGGCGTTCCCGCAGGCCATGTTCACGGCGGTGCAACGGGCCGCCCAGGTCGCCGCCGGCCGGGTCGTCTTCGCCCTGGCGGGCTGGTTTCCCGGTCCCGACGACCGCGGCTACTACGAGGCCGCCGCGCGCGCCCACGCGCCGGGCCTCGACGTCCGCTATCTCGACGGCAACGACGCCGTCCTGCTGGGCGACCTGTGGGCCGGCGCCGACATCTTCCTCTCGCTGGTCGACAACATCCAGGAGACCTTCGGCATCACGCCGCTGGAGGCCATGGCCGCGGGGCTGCCGGTGGTGGCCAGCGACTGGGACGGCTACCGCTCCACCGTCCGGGACGGCGTCGAGGGGTTCCTGATCCCAACGCTCGGGGGGCCGGCCGGCGGCGGCCTGGGCGCCGTGCTCGTCGAGCGCCACACCGTCGAGGGGGCGTCGTACCAGGCCTACGTCGGATCGGTGGCCCAGCACACGGCGGTCCACGTCGCCCGCGCGGCCGAGGCCCTGACGGCCCTGGTCCGCAGCCCGGACCTGAGGCGCCGCATGGGCGCCGCCGGCCGCGCGCGCATCCGCGAGGCCTTCGACTGGCCGGTGGTGGCGCGGCAGTACCACGACCTGACCGACGCGCTGGCCGCGGTCCGGGCCGGGGCGGCCGAGCCAGCGGCGCGCCCGCCGGCCGACCCGGTCAAGGGCGACCCCTTTGCGGGCTTTGCCGGTTTCCCGTCCCACCGCCTGACGCTGGACACGCGCCTGGCGCCCGCGCCCGGCGCCGACGCCGCGGGCATCCTGGGGGCCGCCGCCGTGGCCCTCGACGTGGCGTTCCCGAACTTCCGCGCCCCGCCGGAGCTCTGCGCGCGGGCCTTCGGGATCATCGCCGAGCGGTCGGGCGCCACCGTGCGCGAGGTGCTGAGCGAGTTCCCGGCGCCCGAACGCCGCGCCGTCGAACTGGGCCTGGCCTGGCTCGCCAAGCTGGGTTTCGTCGACTGGCTGTAGAGGCCTAGCGCAGCGAGTCGGGCACGAGGCCGCCGTTCTCGGCCAGCTTCCGCATGACCGCCTTGTGCAGCCAGATGTTCATCGAGGCGCTGTCGCCGGTATCGCCCGTGTAGCCCAGCTCGCTGGCGAGTTCCTTGCGGTTGGCCAGGCTGGAATCGATCGACAGCAGCTTCAGGAGATCGACGATCGAGTGGCGCCAGTCGAGCGACTGGCCTGCGTCCTGCGCCATGACGCCCAGCACTGCCTCCACATCCACCGCCGGGGCCGGGGCGGCGGCCTGGGCGGCGGGGGCTGTCTGGGCCGTGGGGCTGGCCGGGACGGTCGCCGGACGCGACTGAGCCGCGGGGGCCGCCGGCGGCGCGGCCTGCGCCTTCGGGTGGCGGAAGATCTTCGACATGATGGTCCCGAACACGCTCATCTGGGCTTACTCCTGACTGGAGCAGCCTCAACGCCGCGGCGGGGCGTTGGATGCGCTTGAGGGGCGGCCGATCAGGCCTTGAGGAGCTGGTCCACCTTGCGGATGTCCACCACCTCGGAGGCGACGCCGCCTTCCATCCGCATGACCTTGTTGCAGTAGAGCTTCAGCAGCGGCAGCTCGTGCGTCGCCAGGACGAGGATGCCGGCGCGTTCGACCAGGTTCAGCAAGCGCTTGTGGGCCATCTTCTGGAAGTCGGCGTCGCCCACGGCGATCCACTCGTCCATGAGCAGCACGTCGGCCTCGACCGCCGTCGCCGCGGCGAAGGCCAGCCGGCCCTGCATGCCCGCCGAATAGGTCTTCACGGGCATCGCCAGGAACGGCCCCAGGCCGGTGAACTCGGCGATCTCGTCCATGCGCGCCTCGATCTCGCGCGAGGACAGCCCGGCGATGCGGCCGCGCAGGCGGATGTTGTCGTAGCCGGTGGCCGTGGGGTCGATGCCGAGCGAAAGGTCGAGCAGGGCGGCGATGCGGCCGTGCACGTCGATCGTGCCCTCGTCGGGCTCGTAGGCCCCCGACAGCGCCCGCAGCAGGGTGGTCTTGCCCGAGCCGTTGTGGCCGATCAGCCCCAGCCGGTCGCCGGCCTTCAGCTCCAGGTTCACGCCGGCCAGCGCGGTGACGTCCGTGACGCCGGCGTGGCGGCCAAGAGCGCCGCCCACGCTGACGGCCCGCGCCAGCGCCTTCTTCAGCGACTTGGCGTCGGCCCCGTAGACCGGGAATCGGATCGTCAGGTCGGTGCAGCGGATGGAGGCCGTGGTCATGGGGCTGCGGTCATAGATAGTGGACGATCCGGCGACGGGTGCGGGCGAAGATCAGGAAGGTCGCGCCCCAGCCCAGCACGGCCATGCTCACCAGGACCACCCAGGTGTGGGCCAGCACCGGCTGGCCCATGAGCGGGCCGCGCACCGCCTGCAGCAGGTGGTAGAAGGGGTTCAGGTCCAGGTAGACCTGATGTTTGCCGAAGCGGTCCGGCAGCCAGAACACCGGCGTCATGAAGATCGCGAACTGCATCACCGACCCCACGATCTGCGGGATGTCGCGGTAGCGGGCCGAGGCGATGCCCGCCAGCAGCGACACCCAGCTCGCGTTCAGCAGCATCAGCAGGATTCCGGCGAGCGCCAGCGCCGGGTCGGCGACCTTCCAGTACCCGCCGAAGATCAGCACGGCGACCACGATCACCAGGTGATGGCCGAGGTTGATGAGGTTCCGGAACACCGTGCGCCACACGAAGGTGAGCATCGGCAGGGAGGTCTGGGAGAGCATCCCCGAGGCCTGGACGAAGGTGTCGCAGCCCTCGTTGATCGTCCCGGTCATGACGCCGAAGAAGACGATGCCCAGGGCCACGTAGGGCAGGAACTGCTCCAGCGGCAGGTTGAAGAGGCTGGCGTAGAGGAAGCCGATCCCGAGGACCATCAGGCCCATCGAGAGCGTGATCCAGAACGGGCCCAGGACCGAGCCGCGGTAGCGCGAGGCCACGTCGTGGGTCGCCAGCGACCAGGCGAGCCCGAGGCGCGCGAACGAGTTCCGGAGGTCCCTGAACGCCATCTGCAGCTGGAACAGCGCGCCGCGCCGTCCGGTCCGCAGCATGTGGGTGGCGGTTTCCATGACCTCTCCGACAACAGCCGCGCGAGGTATCAGCCGGCCTATCGCGGCGCAAGGACGCCGCCTGGGCGGCGTGGGGGCGGGGGCGGCGGATCACCGCGCCTTCAAGCCGGCGGACTTCCATGTTAGCCCGGCGTCGTGCCCCGAAGCGCGACCGCACGTCCGCCCGAGATTCCCGCCCGCATGGCGGCCGGCCTGCCCGCGCTGTCGCTGGAGGAGGCCGGCGTCTGGCTGGTGGTCCCCTGCTACCGCGTGAAGAGCCAGATCCTGCGCGTCATCCGCAAGACCCCGGCGTGGTTCGAGGGGATCGTCTGCGTCGACGACGCCTGCCCCGAGAACTCCGGCGACTTCATCGAGGCGAACAACACCGATCCTCGGGTGCACGTCGTGCGGCTCTACAAGAACCAGGGCGTGGGCGGGGCCACGCTGGCCGGTTACGCCGAAGCCGCCCGGCGCGGGGCGCGGGTGATGGTCAAGGTCGACGGTGACGACCAGATGGACCTTGGCTACGCCGCCCAACTGGTCGCGCCCATCCTCCTGGGCGAGGCCGACTACGCCAAGGGCAACCGCTTCACCTCGATCAGCCACCTCACCACCATGCCGACCGTGCGGGTGCTGGGAAACGCGATGCTCAGCTTCGCGGCCAAGCTGTCGACCGGCTACTGGAACCTGTTCGACCCCACCAACGGCTACACCGCGATCGAGGCCAACGTCGCCCGCCTGGTCATGGAGAAGCGGGTCAGCCGGCGGTTCTTCTTCGAGACCGACCTGCTCTATCACCTGGGCACCCTGCGCGCGGTCGTCCGCGACGTGCCGATGCCGGCCCGCTACGCCGACGAGGTGTCGAACATCCGCATCGGCGCCATCGTCGGGCCCTTCGCGTTCAAGCACCTGCGCAACTTCGCCCAGCGGGTGATCGGCCAGTACTTCGTCCGCGACTTCAACGCCGCCTCGCTCGAGCTGGTGTTCGGGATGCTCTTCTCGTTCTTCGGCGTGGCCTATGCGCTCAGCTACTTCGCCAACCGTATCCCCGGCCAGGCCGCCTCGGCCGGCGTGGTCATGCTGGCCGCCCTGCCGGTCATCCTGGGCGCGCAGTTCCTGCTGCAGGCGATGAACTTCGACGTGCTGAACGTGCCGCAGCGGCCGATCCATCCCTACCTCGCCGTCCTGCGCGAGCTCGAGACCGACGACCCCGACGCCGCGGAGCCCCCGCCGTGACCCCCCGCGACATGGCGCTGTGCAGCGTCTTCGCCGTGGCGCTGCCGATCGGCCAGATGCTCTTCAAGTGGGGCGCGGTCTACAACGAGCGGCTGTCAGGGCCCTTCCTGGCGCGGGTGCTGGTGAACGGGCCGCTGATCGGCGCCTTCGCCTGGTACGCCCTCACGGCGCTGCTGTGGTTCTACGTGCTCACCCGCGTGCCGCTGTCGCTGGCCTACGCCTTCTCGCTGGCCGGCTCCTGCCTCGTGCCCTTGGCCGGCTGGCTGGTGTTCAAGGAACAGGCGTCCTGGACCATGGTCGCGGGCTACGCGCTGATGCTGGCGGGGCTCTTCCTCGTGGTGCGGCCAGCGTGACCGGCGCCGCGCGCTGGAGCTACTGGGCGGTCCTGGCCGGCGGCTGGGCGCTGGTCCTGTGGCTGAACCTGCCGGGCCACCTCACGGTCGATTCGGTCCTGGCGCTGCACGAGGGCCGGTTCGGGGTTCGCACGACCTGGAACCCGGCGCTGTTCGGCTGGCTGCTCGGCGCGCTCGACGGCCTTCATCGCGGCACGGCGCTGGCGGTGGCGCTGAGCGCGCTCCTGGTGTTCGGCGGCTGGGCGCTCCTGGCCTTCGCGCGGCCGCGGACGAGCTGGGCCGCCCCGGTGGTCGCGCTGGCGGCGCTCGCCCTGCCGCAGGTGATGCTCTACCCGGCCATCGTCTGGAAGGACGTCTGGTTCGCCAACTGCGCCCTCGCGGGGTTCGCCGTCCTGGCGTTCGGCCTGCGCGCCGGCCGGGCGTCCTGGGTCAGCCTGGCCCTGGCCGCGCTGCTGTTCGCCGCCGCGGGCCTGCTCCGACAGAACGGGCTGATCCTGGCCCTGCCGGCCGCGCTCGCCGTCGCCTGGGGACTCGCCGGCCGCGGCTGGCGCAGGAGCCTCGGCCTCGCCGGCGGGTGGCTCGTGGCGGTCGCCGCGCTGACGCTCGCGCTCAGCGCCGTCGCGCGGCCGCAGGGCGCCGGCGCCCCGGACAACGCGGGCGAGAAGGGCCTCCGCCTGCTCGCCACCTACGACCTCGCCGCCGCGGCGCACCTCCAGGCCGGCCGGCCCACGCCACGCATCGACGCGGTGGCGCCCGACGTCGGCGCCTACCTGCGCGCCAACGCCGACCGGCTCTATGCGCCCGAGCGGGTGGACGTGCTCACGGCGGACGCGGCGCTCGCGGCCGGGCTCAAGCGGGTGCCGCGCGACGTCATCCGCGCCGAATGGCTCGACCTCGTCACCGGCCAGCCCGGGCTGTGGCTGCAGGCCCGCCTGCTCGCGTTCCGCCAGGTCGCCGCGACGCCCGTCATCGACCGCTGCCTGCCCGCCACCGTGGGGATCGAGGGCCCGCCCGCCACCCTGGCGGCCCTCGACATGCCGGCCCGCCGCGACGCCCGCGACGTGCGGCTCTACAATTACCTGACCTGGTTCCTGGACACGCCGGCCATGTCGCACCTGGCGTATGGCGCGGCGGCGGCCGCGGTGATGATCCTGCTCTTGATCCGGCGCGATCCCGCCGACCTCGCCATCGCCGCCTTCATGGCCGGCGCGCTGGGGTTCGCGGCGAGCTTCCTCGCGATCTCGATCGCCTGCGACTACCGCTACCTCTACGTGCTCGACCTCGCGGCGATCACGGGCGTCGTCTACCTGGCCCTGGACCCGCGGCTCAGGTCTCGAGGGCCGCGTTCAGCTCGGCGTCGATCTGGGTGAGGAGGGTGTGCGCGGCCTCGAGCCGCCGCAGGTCGGCCCGCCAGCCTTCCTCCAGCACCCGGCGCTGCTTCTCCATCTCGGCGCGAAGCTCCGCCTGGAACGATTCCGCCGCGGCCAGCCGGTCGCGGGTGTCGCGGAGCTCCGCGCGGGCGGCGGACAGGTCCCGCGCCTGCGGGGTGACCAGCGCGCCGACGTCCGCCGCGTGCGCGGCCAGGCGCTGCGCGGCGCCCTCCAGCAGGCCGTCGTCCGGCTCGCCGCCTGCCGCCTTCGCGGCGAACCAGTCGTAGGCGTCCTGGGCGATCGCGCCCGCCCAGCCCAGCTCCGCCAGCCGCGCCTCGCCGGCGTTGTGGCGCAGGTCCGGTGTCAGGAACCGGTCGATCTCCTGCCCCGCGGCCGCGGTCAGCTTCGGCAGCTTCGCCCCGTGCGCCGCCTCGATGCGCTTCACCTCCGCGCGCCAGTCGGCCAGCAGGGCGTCATAGGCCACGAACGCCCGGGGCAGGTCGCGGGTGTAGGCCTCCGCCGCCAGCATGTAGGCCGTCCAGACCAGCACGGACTTCTCGTCGGTGAACCCGTCCCGCCGCCGCAGGGATCCCGCCACGGCCAGCGGGTGGCGCACGGGAATCACGCACCGCGCCGAAACGCCCTTCTGCCCCATCAGCGCGCGCCAGAACGGCAGCAGCACCGTGGCGCGGGGGTCCTTCATGAGCGGGTGCGGCGCGTCCGCGAACTCCTCGTCGAACAGGTCGGCGCCGCGCGCCAGCCAGCCCTTCTCCTCGTCCGGCGGCAGCGGCCGGAACGGGTAGGCGAACGGGTCGTCCCAGGCCGAGCCGGCGGCCCGCAGGCGCTCGTCGTTGAAGAGCGCGATCTTCCAGGGCTCGAAGTAGCCCTTGGCGTTGTGCTCGTCGCCCGGCATCACGTTCGCGGGCAGGTCGCAGCCGGCCAGGGCCAGCAGCTGGGTCACCGCGGAGGTTCCCGAACGGTGCATCCCCAGCACGAGGTAGGCCGTGCGCGTCGCAGTGGTCTCGCTCATCGCCTGCGCGTGGTAGGGGCGCGGACGGCCCGCGGCAAGCGGTTGATCCCCACTGGCAACTGTTGCACACCACCCGCGCCCGCCGCCGCAAGGATCCCGAAGACCCGATGCCCACCAGGGCCACCGCCCGCAGACGGCCGGAGCCGGAAGACGTCCTGAGGGTGATCTCGCCCGCGTTCGATCCCGACTTCTACCGCGCGATCTACACCGACCTCCCGGCCGACATGCCGCCGCTCTGGCACTACCGCATGGCGGGCTGGCGCGAGGGCCGCGATCCTGCGCCGTGGTTCTCGGCGCCCGACTACCTGGCCGACAATCCGGAAGTGCAGCGCGCCGGGTGGGAGCCTCTACACCACTACCTGTCGCGTGGGCGGCGCGAAGGCCGCGAGGTCCGGCCGTCGCGATGGGCGGCCCGGTACTTCGGCGAGACCGGCTGGGCGCCGCCCGCCTGGAGCTTCAAGAGCTTCGGCGCGACCCCGGCGCCCGCGGCGGCTCGGCCCGCGATCCCGCTCAACGAGCAGGAGGCCGCGATCGCCGCCGAGTTCGACGCCGCCTTCTACCTCGCCGCCAACCCCGACATCGCTGCGGCCGGCATGGACCCGCTGCGCCACTTCCTGCGCACCGGGTGGCTCGAGGGGCGCGATCCTAACCCGCGCTTCTCGGTGCGCGACTATCTCGAACTGCACCCGGACATCGCCGCGGCGGGCGTGAACCCGTTCGCCCACTTCCTGCTGGCCGGGCGGGCCGAGGGGCGGGCGGCGCGGCACGATCTCGGGTTCCGCTACGACGTCCTGTCGCGGCTGAAGTCGCCCGAGGACCGGATCGCCGAGTCCGTCAGGGCGTCGGCCGCCCAGCGGGCCGATCCGCCGGAACGCCTCGCCGCGCCGCTGGCGGCCGTGCGCGACCTGCACCTGACCTTCAGCCACGACGACTACATCGAGCATTCCGGCGGCCTGCAGTCGTGCCTGCGCCGCGAGTCGGCGCGTGTCGCCCAGCTCGGCCGCGACCACCTGCACCTCTTCCCCGCCGCCGCCTGGCCGTCGGTGCGCGCGGCCGGCGAGCCCGGACCGCTGGGCGCCCTGCTCAACGGCCGCCGACTGGGCGTGTTCGCGCCCGAGACGGTGCGCGAGGTTCTGTCCCGCGCCGCGCCCGCCGGCCGCCGCAGCTTCGCCGTCCATAGCCTCCTCGGCCACGAGCCGGACGCCACCGCCGACATCGTCGAGGCGCTGGGCCTGCGCGAGGGCTTCTTCTGGCTGCACGACTTCGCGAGCCTCTGCTCGGGCTTCCACCTGCAGCGCAACGACGTCGAGGACTGCGGCGCGCCGGCGCCCGGAAGCGCCGCCTGCACGGTCTGCGCCTACAGCCCGACGCGGGCGCGCCACCTGGACGCCCATGCGCGCCTCTTCGAGCGCCTGCGGCTCACCGTGGTCGCGCCGTCGCAGACCACGCTCGACTTCTGGTCCGACCGCGGGCTCCTGAGGGCCGAGGCGGCCGTGGTGCTGCCGCACGCCGGCCTGGTCGCGCCCCGACCCGCCGCGGAGCCGGCCGCCGGCCGCCCCTTCCGCCTTGCCTACCTGGGGATGCCCCAGCCGCTGAAGGGCTGGCCCATCTTCCGCGAGCTCACCCAGGCCTTCGCGGGCGATCCCCGCTATGAGTTCCTGCACCTCGGCGGGCGGCCCGACCCCGGCGCCTACGCCCAGTTCCATCGCGTCATCGTCACGCCCGAATGGCCGACGGCGATGCAGGACACCCTCACCGAGCTGGAACCCGACGCCGCGCTCATCTGGCCGCTCTGCCGCGAGACCTTCTCGTTCACCGCCTACGAGGCGGCCGCGGCCGGCGCCGCAGTGGTCACGGGCCCCGATAGCGGCAATGTCGCCGCCTTCGCCGCGGATCCGCGGCACGGCCGCGTCCTGGCCGACGAGGCGGCCCTGTTCGACGCCTTCGCCACCGGCGAGATCCTGGCGCTCTCCCGCGCGGCGCGGCGGGCCGAGGTGTTCGACATCGCCTACAGCGGCATGACCGGCGACCTCGTCGCGGAGGCGCCGTGATCGGGCTCGTGCGCCGGATCGCCGCGCGGGCGCTGCGCCGCGATGGCGGGGAACGCCGCGCCGTGGCCGCCGCGTTCGACCGCGACTGGTACCTGACCACCAATCCCGACGTGGCCGCCAGCGGGGCCGATCCCCTGGCCCACTTCCTGGATCATGGCTGGCGCGAGGGGCGGGACCCGTCGCCCCGGTTCTCCATCGACGAGTACCTCGAGAACAACCCCGACATCGCGGCCGCCGGGATCAACCCCTTCGTCCACTGGCTGCAGCATGGCCATGCCGAGGGCCGGCCCACGCCCAACGCCCTCGGCTTCCGGCAGCAGGTGATCCGGCGGCTGAAGCCGGTGGACGAGCAGGTCGAAGCCGTGCTGCAGGCGCAGCGGACCATGCCCCTGGCCTCGGCCGACGCCCTCTCGGCCGCCCTGGGCAAGGCGCGCCACGGGCTGGCCGGCCTGCACCTCACCATCAGCCACGACGACTACCGCACGCGCGTCGGCGGCATCCAGCTCTGCATCCACGTCGAGGCGCGCGAGGCCGCAGCCCGCGGGCGCGACCACCTGCACCTGCGACCCGCCGCGCTGTGGCCGGTCGTGCGCGCGCCGGGCGAGGAGGGGCGGCTCGAGGTCGTGCTCAACGGCCAGACGCTGGGCGTCCACGGCCCGGCGGCGATCGCCCAGGCGCTGACGCGTTGCGCCGCGAAGGGCGGCTCCTTCGCCATCCACAGCCTGCTGGGCCACGACGCGGCGGAGACCGCAGCCATCGCCGAGGCGGCGGGACTTCGGGCCGGCTTCCTCTGGCTGCACGACTACGCGAGCCTCTGCGCCGGCTTCCACCTGCTGCGCGACGGCGTCGAGGACTGCGCCGCGCCACCGCCCGACAGCGCGGCCTGCGGCATCTGCGTCTACGGCCCGGCCAGGGCGCGCCACCTCGAGGCTCACGAGGAGCTGTTCCGCCGCCTCGACCTGACGGTGGTGAGCCCCGCGCAGGGCACGCTCGATTTCTGGCGCGCCGCCTGGGACTTTCCGGCCGCCGGCCATGTCGTCCATCCGCACGCGACGCTCGCGCCCCGCGGTCCGGCGGCGGTTGCGAAGCCCGGCCCGCTGCGCGTCGCCTTCGCCGGCCACACGGCGGCTCACAAGGGCTGGCCGCTGTTCCGCGACCTCGTCCTGCAGCACGAGAAGGACGCCCGCTACGCGTTCCTGCACCTGGGCGCGCAGCCCGAGAAGGGGCTGCCCTTGGCGTTCCACGAGGTCCGCGTGGGGCCCGACAATCCGCAGGCGATGCGGGAGGCGCTGGAGCGGCTGGAGGTCGACGTCCTGCTGCACTGGCCGCTCTGGCGCGAGACCTTCTCGTTCACCGTCTACGAGGCGGTGGCCGCGGGGTGCGCCGTCGTCACCGGTCCCGACAGCGGCAACGTCGCGGCGGTGGTCGGGGCGGACCACGGCTGGATCCTGCCGGAGGCGGAGGTCATGCCGGCCTTCGCCGACGGCCGCGTGACCGAGCTTTCCCGCGCCCGCCGCCGTCCGATGCTCTACGATCTCAAGCTGAGCGGCATGACGCTCGATCTGGTTCCCTGATGAAAGTCCTCGTCTACACCAGCTTCACGTTCTCGTACCTGAACCGCGCGCGGGTGCTCTTCCAGACGCTGCGCCGCTTCCATCCCGACTGGGAGCTGGCCGCGCTGATCACCGACAGGCCGCCGCCCGGCTTCGATTTCGACCCGGCGGACGAGCCCTTCGACCGGCTGGTGTGGGCCAGCGACCTCGGCATCCCCGATTTCCAGGGCTGGCTCTTCAAGCACGACGTGGTCGAGGTGTGCACGGCGGTGAAGGGCCCGTTCCTGCACCAGGCGTGCGGCTGGGGCTTCGATGCGGTGATCTACCTCGACCCGGACACGGCGCTCCTGGGCAGCCTGGACCCGCTCGTGGACTGGCTCCAGGACCACGACATCCTGCTCACGCCCCATCTCACCGAGCCCAACGACGACGAGATGGCGATCCTCGACAACGACATCTCCACCCTGAAGACCGGCATCTTCAACCTGGGCTTCGTCGCCATCCGGACGCAGGGGGAGGGGGCCCGCTTCGCGAAGTGGTGGAACGACCGCCTGCTCAAGTACTGCTACGACGACATCCCCAACGGCCTCTTCGTGGACCAGCGGTGGTGCGACCACGTCCCGGCGCTCTTCGACCGCCTGAAGATCATCCGCGACCCGGGCTACAACGTCGCCAGCTGGAACCTCTCGACCCGCAAGGTCTCGGTGGAGAAGGACGGCCGCATCACGGTCAACGGCCACCCCCTGCGCTTCTGGCATTTCACCAAGCTGGGGCCCATCGGCGACACCATGACCAAGCGCTATGCGGGCCGGAACTTCCAGGTCTATGAGATCTGGGCCTGGTACAAGCGCGAGGCCGCCGCCGCCACCGACGCGGCGATCCCCGAGCGCTGGTGGGCCTACGGGACCTACGAGGACGGCAAGCCCATCGCCAAATCGGAGCGCGTGCTCTATCGCCAGCGCCAGGACCTCCAGGACGCCTTCAAAAACCCCTTCGCCTCCGGCCGCGGCAGTTTCCAAGAATGGCTCGAACACGAAGGCGCGTGACGCCGGACGCGCCCCCGGCGCAAGATTCCGACCCGAACGGCGCGCTGCTCGAGAAGGCCCGCGCGGTCGGTGAGAAGGTCGCGCGTCTGAAGCGCGACTTCGAGGGCGCGCACCGGCTGGCCCACGACGCCCAGGTGCGTGAGGCGCTGACGCGCACCGAGCTCTCGCTCGCGCTCCACGAATCGCTGGCGGCCCGCGCCGAGCTGGAGGCCCGCGTCCGCGCGCAGGCGCTCGCCGCCTTCCGCGCCCGGCGCCCGCAGAGCCGTCGGCGGCGCAACCGCATCTCGCGCGCCGTCGACCGGCTGCTCGCCCGGTTCGGATCCGGCGGGCAGGCGCTGGTGATCGCCCGCAGCGGCGTCTGGCGGGGAACGGGACGGCCGCTGCACGACCTCCGCCACATGGCCGCCTATGCCCGCCGCCGGGCCAGGCCCGACGTCGCTCCGCTCGCGCCGGTCGATCAGGCCTGGTACCTGGAAACCTACCCCGACGTGGCCGCGCGCCGGATGGCCCCGCTGGTCCACTACCTGGTCTCGGGCGACCGTGAGGGCCGGGCGCCCAGCCCGCTCTTCGACGGCGCCTGGTACGCGCGCCAGGCGGGCCACGACCTGGCGGCGTCCGGGCTGTCCCCGCTGGAGCACTACCTGCGCTCAGGCGCCGTCCGGGGACTCTCGCCGCATCCGCTGTTCGACGTGGGGCACTACCTGGCCCAGGCGCCGGTGCTGGAGCCCGGCGACGACCCGCTGTCGCACTACATGCGCGAGGGCGGCTACGTCGGCCTCTCGCCGCACCCGGCCTTCGATCCGGCCTGGTACCAGCGCCAGGCCGGCGCCGCCATGGCCGGGCGGCCCGCCCTGCTGCACTACCTGGGCGGGGGCTGGCGCGAGGGGCTGTCGCCGCACCCGCTGTTCGATCCGGCCTGGTACCTGGAGCAGAACCCGGAGGTGGCGGCCGCCGGAATCGAGCCGTTCAGCCACTTCATGGCGTTCGGCGGCTTCGAGGGCGCCAGCCCCAGCCCCTGGTTCGACACCGCCCATTACGTGGCCGCGCGCGGCGAGGGCCTGCCGCCGGGCGTGAACCCGCTGACCGACTACCTGCAGGGCGGCGCGTGGGCGGTGGGGGAGGCGCGTCCCGGCCTGCCGACGGCCGCCTACCTCGCGTCCCGCCCGGAGCTCGCCCGCGCCGGCGTCACGCCGCTGGAACACTGGGCGCGGCGGGCTGGTCGCTGAACGCGTCGTCCAGGCCCAGCGCCCGCAGCTGGCGGCGGATCTCCTCGTAGTATTCCGGCACGTAGTGGAACGGCGAGAGGCCCCAGCGATGGCCCGCGTCCGCCAGCCGTTCGGCCTCGGCCTCGATCCGCGTCATCGGCGGCATCACCGCCTCGAAGTGCGTCTCCTGGCGCTCGAGCAGGGCGTTGTAGTCGGCGATCTCCACCGGGTCGCCGCCCAGGATCTCCGCCTGGGTCATCGGCCGCACGCCGCGGTCCCCATCGCGCCAGGCCGTCGCCCAGCGGGCAGAATGCAGGATGAGCCGGGCCTCGCGCAGGGGCGTCGCGCCCAGCAGCGCCGCGAACTCGGCGGCGCCCTCGCGCCAGAGCCGTTCGCCTGCGGCCGACAGCCGCGGGATCGTGCGGCGCCGCTTCAGCGCCGGGCGCGTCAGATAGCCGCTGCGCACCATCTCGCCGCTCTGGACCACCAGCGCGTCGCCGACCGAAAGCAGGTCGAACCGGTCGTCGATGAAGTCGAAGATGATGTCCGTGGGACGGAACGCCAGCAGGCGGGCCAGCGCCGTCTTGGTGATGTCGGCGACGAGGGCGCCGTGCTCGTGCTTGCGCAGGTCGGCCGGCGGGCTCTTCGCAGGGGAGAACCCGGTCACCGGCGGCGACAGGAGGCTGGGGAAGCTTGTGCGCGACACATAGAGCAGCCGCTCCGCGCCGTCGCCACGGATCGGCCACAGATCGCGGGTTATGCAGCTGCCGACGATGGCGATTCGCGACATAGGGGTATCCGGGCTCCGCGCCGTCTCTTGTCCCAATACGCCGCAGCCGCGGACGAATCACGGCATTGACTCAGATTGACCGCAAACGCATCTACGCGCGCTCTCGGCGCAGGGCTGTCTGTACGACCGGATCGGGTCTGCGTTCACGCCTTCTTACGCGGAATGGTGTATCAGGCCTTCGGGTCTGCAGGGACGGCTAAGGCGCGATGAAATTCCTGACGTTCCTCTCGGATTTGCCCGACAACGTGCTGGGCCGCGCGCTGCGCGAGGGCTACAAGCCCGCGGCCGTCGCGTTCGGGTTCAGCCTCGTTTCGAACCTGCTCTACCTGGCGCTGCCGCTGTACACCTACCAGGTCTACGGCCGGGTCATGGTGAGCCAGAGCCTCGCCACGCTCTGGATGCTGACCCTGGTGACGCTGTTCGTGTTCGCCATCTCCAGCGTCATCGACGACTTCCGCGCGCGGATCCTGATCAACTACGGCGTGATGCTGGACCAGCGGGTCTCGGGCCGCGTCTTCACCAGCCTGTTCGACGCCGCCGTCCGCGGGGATCCGGGCGCCCGCGCCCAGGCCCTGCGCGACCTCGACCAGTTCCGCCAGTCGCTCACCGGCATCGCCGCGGCCGCGTTCTTCGACGTGCCCTGGATCCCGGTGTTCATGATCGTGCTCGCGATCATCGACCCCGTGGTGGGCATCGTCACCTTCGCCGGCGGCGTGGTGCTGGTGATCCTCGCCATCATGCAGGCCCGCGCCACGGGCGCCGCCCTGAAGGACGCCAACGAGGCGGCGCTGAAGAGCTACGGCTTCACCGATGCGGCGCTCCGCAACGGCGAGGTGGTGCGCGCCATGGGCATGCTGCCCACGCTCGGCCAGGCCTGGGCGCGCCACCGGGCGGTGACCATCGAGCGCGGTGCGGCCGCGGCCGAGGCGTCCAACATGTACACCGACATCATCAAGGCGGTGCGCATGGGGATCCAGGTGCTGATCATCGCGGTCGGCGCGCACCTGATCCTGAAGGGCGACATCCACATGGGGATGCTCTTCGCCAACATGATCCTGGCCAGCCGGGCCCTGCAGCCGATCGAGAAGATCGTGGGCTCGTGGGACCCGCTCAACAACATGGTCCGGGCGTACGATCGCCTGAACAAGCTGCTCGCCAACGCCGAGCCCACCGCCGCGGCCACGTCGCTGCCGCGGCCGCAGGGCAAGCTGTCGGTCGAGGGGGTGAACTTCGCCCCGCCCGGCGTCCAGCGGCTCGTGCTGGCCAACGTCAACTTCGCCGTCGAGCCGAACGAGGTGCTGGGCGTGATCGGCCCCTCGGGCGCCGGCAAGTCGACCCTGGCCCGGCTGCTGGTCGGCATCTGGCGGCCGCTGAACGGGGTGGTGCGCCTGGACGGCGCCGACGTCTTCGCCTGGGACCGCGCCGACTTCGGCCGGCACGTGGGCTACCTGCCGCAGGACACCGAGCTTTTCGCCGGCACGGTGCGCAACAACATCGCTCGCTTCCGCGACGGCGTGACCGACGAGGAGGTCGTGGCCGCGGCCCAGCTCGCCGGCGTGCATGAGCTGATCCTGCGCATGCCCAAGGGCTACGACACCGACGTGGGCGAGGGCGGCGTGGTGCTGTCCGCCGGCCAGCGGCAGCGGGTAGGCCTCGCGCGGACGCTGCTGGGCAACCCGGCCTTCGTCGTGCTGGACGAGCCCAACGCCAATCTCGACGCCGAGGGCGAGGACGCCCTGATGCGGGCCATCGACGCCATGAAGGCCAACGGGGCGACCGTGGTGATCATCAGCCACAAGCCGGGCGTCTTCCGGGCCGCCGACAAGATGCTGGTGCTCCGTGACGGCCGCGTCGAGCTGTTCGGGCCGCGCGACCAGGTGATGGCGCGCCTCGTGAAGCCCGCCCAGCCCCAGGTTCAGCCGCAGCAGTCCCAGCCGCCGCAACAGCCGTCCGCGCCCCCGGCCGCCGAAGTGCGCGCGGTGGAGGGCGGCCGGTGAAGCTCGACCTCGCGACCAGCCGCACCAACTACGTCACCCCCACCTTCGGGGGCGGCGAGGATCCCGAGACCCCGCCCGAACTCGAGCGGCGCCTCAAGCGCCCGATGCTCGTGGGCGCCGGCGTCATCGGCGCCTTCGTCGTGGGCCTCGGCCTCTGGGCGTCGGTCGCCGAGCTTTCCACCGGCATCACGGCGATCGCCGAGGTGCGCGCCGACGCCATGCGCAAGACCCTGCGCTCGCGCGAGGCCGGCTATGTGAAGCAGATCCTGGTGCGCGAGGGGCAGCAGGTCCGCGCCGGCCAGCCCCTGCTTCTGTTCAACGACGTCGAGGCGCGCGCCGCCGTCGACGTGCTGCAGAACCAGTACGACACGCTGATCGCCCAGAACGCCCGCTTCTCGGCCGAGGCCCTGGGCCGCAACCAGCTGCAGTTCCCGGCCGAGCTGACCGCGCGCATGGCGGACCCGCGCGTGGCCCAGCTCATCCGCGACCAGGAGTTCCTGTTCACCAGCCGGCTGCAGTTCTTCCAGGGCCAGTCCGCGATGCTCGGCCAGCGCGTCGAGCAGCAGCAGAGCCAGGTCCAGGGCGCGCAGGCCCAGGTCGATTCGATCAACGAGCAGCAGCGGCTCACCGAGGAGGAGCTCGCCGGCTACCGCAAGCTGAACGAGCAGGGGTTCGCCCCCAAGACGCTGATCCTGCGCTACGAGCGCAGCCTGGCCGAACTCGGGGGCCGCAAGGGGCAGCTCCTGGCCGAGATCGCACGCATCCGCCAGCAGATGGGCGAGACGCGGCTGCAGCTCGCCACCCTGCGCGACGAGCGCCAGAGCCAGGCCGCCGAAGGCCTGCGCGACAGCCAGATGCGCCTCGCCGACGTCGTCCCCCGCCTGACCACGGCGCGCCAGACCCTGGCCAACACCGTCGTCCGCGCGCCCGTCGACGGCTACGTGTTCAACAACACCCAGTTCACGGTCGGCGGCGTCGTCGGCGGGGGCGAGGTGCTGATGGACGTGGTGCCCTCCACCGTCCCGCTCACCGTCACCGCCATGATCAAGCCGGAAGAGGTGGACGAGGTCCGGGTCGGCATGCCCGCGAAGGTCAAGCTGACCGGGCTGAACCAGCGGTTCAACGACTCGCTCGACGCCCGCGTGACGGTGGTCTCGGCCGACCGCATCACCAACGAGAAGAACGGCGCCGCGTTCTACCGGGTCGACCTCCGCATCCCGCCGACCGAACTGGGCAAGCTCAAGAAGGGCGTGCAGCTGACGCCCGGCATGCCCGCGACGGCGCTCATCGTGACCGGTAAACGATCCGTTATGGGCTTCATCATTTCGCCAATTACGGACACTTTGGAAGACGCCTTCCGCGAGGAGTAGAGGCGTCGGCGCCACACCCGCAGGCGTCGGGATTCCGGGGGCTTTTTCAGGTTGCGTATTTGGCGGTGTTCCGATACGTCTCCCCTCGGGCTCGTCTAACCTGACGCCGTGGCCGTGCTATGGCGCTTGGGGTAATGGACCGCTGGGACTGCTCCATCGGGGATGGGGGTCAAGCGTGCCAGGGGTCCGTGTGACACAGACTGGAGAGACTAATGGCGACGTATTTCTTCGAGACGATCACGGACGCGCAGGCCGCGTCCTATAACGCGGCCACCGACAACCTGGTCTTCGGCCAGACCGGCGAGCGCGCGAACATCACGACCGTCCGCTACAACCCCGCGACCGCCACGTCGGCCGCGACCGTCACCCTGATCTCGGGCCTGACGGGCAAGACCGTGACCTTCCCCGGCACCTTCGCCGGCGAATTCCCGATCTTCCCCGACAGCTCGGTGCTGCAGGTTGGCGACACCGGCAACAACACCAGCGCCGGCCAGGCCGTGACGGGCGACGGCCTCTACGGCGGCGACGGCAACGACAGCCTCGACGGCAACTCGGGCAACGACCTGATCCAGGGCAACGCCGGCACCGACTCGCTCGTCGGCGGTTCGGGCAACGACACCGTCTACGGCGGCCGCGACGACGATACGATCACCCTCGGCTCGGGCTCGAACTTCGGCCAGGGCAACCTGGGCAACGACTCGATCGACGGCTCCGCGGCCAGCTCGACGGGCACGCTGCTCGGCGGTCAGGGCACCGACTCGCTGATCGGCGGCGCGGGCAACGACTTCCTGAACGGCAACCTGGGCAACGACACCCTGTCGTCCGGCACGGGCTCCGACCAACTGTTCGGTGAAGCCGGCAACGACTCGCTGGTCAACGCTTCGGCGGAAGGCTCGGCGGTGGTCGCGAACGGCGGCGACGGCGACGACACGATCAACGTGACGGACGCCAACCTCGACGGCGACGGCGGCGCGGGCAACGACACGATCGCCCAGGCGGTCACCGGCGGTAACACCGGGTCGACGGCCAGCAACATCCAGGGCAACGCCGGTAACGACAGCCTCACCACCAACAACGCTGGCACGAACACCATCCTCGGCGGCCAGGGCAACGACACCATCACCAACACCGCGGCTGCCGCGGGTACGGACGTCTTCAACGGCAACATCGGCAACGACTCGATCGTTTCCGGGACCGGGAACGACTTCGTGCTGGGTGAAGACGGTACGGACACCCTCGACCTCGGCGCTGGCAACGACACCGGCTCAGGCGGCACGGGCAACGACTCGATCGTGGCCGGCGCCGGCAACGACATCGTGACCGGCGACGACGGCAACGACACCATCAGCAACGCTGGCGGCGGCAACGACGCCATCGACGCGGGTGCGGGCAACGACCAGGTCACCGGCGGCGCCAACGTCGACAGCATCACGCTGGGCGATGGCGACGACTCGGCCACGGGCGCGGCCGGCAACGACGTCATCTCGGGCGGCAACGGCGCCGACTCGATCGACGCGGGCGCCGACAACGACGTGGTCACGGGTGGCGAAGGCAACGACGTCCTCCAGGGCGGCGCGAACTCCGACAACATCGACGCGGGCGGCGGTGACGACAGCCTCGACGGTGGTTCGGAAGGCGACACGCTCAACGGCGGCGACGGCAACGACACGATCGTCGGCGGCGCCAACACGGACTTCCTCCGTGGCGGCAACGGCAACGACCTGTTCGACTTCGCCAACGGCTCGTCGGGCGTCACGGCCGGTTCGCTGGACCAGATCCTCGACTGGCAGTCGACCGACGCTCTGCACTTCGGTCAGGGCACGGCCACCGACGGCGTGAACTACATCGAGCTCACCGCTTCGAGCTACGATGCGGCCCTCACTCTGGCGAACACCCAGATCGCGGGCGGCAACAACTACGTCGTGATCCAGGTCGGGTCCGACACGGTTGTGTTCGTCGACACGGCTGGTGACAACGGCACGGCCGAAGACGCGGTGGTGCTGGTGGGCCGTACGCTCGCCGACATCAGCGCGGCGAACATCCCGCTCTAATCCGGGACCGAGCCAAGCTCAAAGGATCGGGCCGCCCCTCGGGGCGGCCCTTTTCTTTTGGGATTCCGGGCGCCCAGCCTCGAACAAGGCGACCCACGGGGGCAGGGCGACCGCGTGCGCTTTAGGCCCTCCTACCCTTGCAGACCTTGCTCCAGGAGGGAGCTAAGCCGGTGTTCGGATCCTCCCCCGCAGGGGGAGGGGGACCGCCGCAGGCGGTGGAGGGGGGCGATCCACAGCGCCACCGACCCCTCCACCCTGCTGACGCAGGGTCCCCCTCCCCTTGCAGGGGAGGACCGGTTGCCCGGCTGGAGGGGCAGGGGCGGTCTTCCTTGCGAGCTCCGCAGGCGCTCGATCGAACCGCGGAGGCCCCAGAGCCTGCCCTTCGAGCGCAGAGCCCCCTCCCGCTGATGGCTGGCGCGCCGTATGGTCGGGGCGACATGCAAAGGCCGGGTGCAACGGTGGACAAGACAGGCTCCCATCCTCAGGACGACGCCCAGGGCGAAGCGCTGCGGGCGCCGCGCTACACCGACGCCCCGGAGCGCATCCGCGGCCTGCCGGTGGACCATCGCGGCTTTCCCGTCCCGTTCTTCGCGGCCTGGATCGACGGCAAACCCGACCATCGCGTGGTCGACCGCGCACGCCTGGGGCCTGCGGTTCTCAAGGACCTGTGCTGGATTTGCGGCGAACCCCTCGCCGGCGACCGCGCCTATGTCATGGGCCCCACCTCGGCCTTCAACCGCGTGACGACCGAGCCCGCGTCTCACTGGGACTGCGGCTGCTTCGCCGCCTCGGCTTGCCCCTTCCTCACCCGGCCGCGGATGCGGCGCAGCCACAAGGGTCTCGAAGCCGCCGAGGTGACGCCCCCCGGCGGCATGGCCGAGCACAACCCCGGGGTCTGCGTGGTCTGGGCGACTCCGGCCTTCCGCCCCACCCTCCATCGTGACGGGAAGACCCGCCTGTACGAGATCGGCGACCCCACGCGCGTCGCCTGGTTCCGGGAAGGCCGCCCGGCCACGCGCGCCGAGGTGATCGAGGCCCTGGACGAGGTGATCGACACCTACCGTCCCAGGGTCGCCGCCGCCGGTCCGGCCGCCGCCGAGCAACTGGCCCGCTACACCGACCGCGTCCTCGCCCTGGCCCCCGCCCCACCCTGACGCGCCGGGCCCGACGGGTGGCTCCGCCTCGGTCCCCCCCTGCAAGGCGAGGGGGACCACGCGCAGCATGGTGGAGGGGGTCCTGGCTCCGCAGGCAGCCCCCCTCCACCGCCTCCGGCGGTCCCCCTCCCCCTGCGGGGGAGGACCGGTTCCTCGGTCGCAGGAACGGGCCCAACGACCCCACGCCGCCATGCGATTCACGACGGCCGCGTCCGGTCCTCCCCTGCAAGGGGAGGGGAACCATGCGCAGCATGGTGGAGGGGTCTCTGGCTCCGCAGGCAGCCCCCCCTCCACCGCCTCCGGCGGTCCCCCTCCCCCTGCGGCGGAGGACCGATTCCTCTGTCGCAGCCGCTGCCGCCCCCGTCCGTCGCCTTTTCCGTGGTTCCGCCCCGCGAGTGCGGGTATGAGCGCTGCCACGCATGTCCAACGCGGCGATCTTCCTTCACCCCAACGGCTTCGACACCACGGGCCAGACGCTGCTCGGTCGGCACTCGGCCGGGGAGAGCTTCCTGCGCGGCTTCGTGCGCCACGCCGACGTCGACCGGTTCTACTTCTGGAACGTCGCCGGACGCCCGCAGGAGGAGCTCGACGCGCTGGTGACGCGGATCGAGGCGCCGACGCGGCCGATCACCTGGATTCCCCAGACCGCGCGCGCGCGCCTGGGCGAGGCCGGCGTGCTGAACGTCCCGTCGCCAGAGATCGACACCGAGGCCTGGAAGCGCCGCCGCTACGGCTCGCGCCTCTACGCGCTGACCGGCATCACCCACACCACCGCCACGGGGCGCGTCATGCGCATGATCGGCGACCTGCTGATTGCGCCGCTGCACGACTACGACGCCCTGATCTGCACCTCGAGCGCCGTGCGCAACGCCGTCGAGACCCAGCTCTCGATGATGCGCGACTACTTGGCCGACCTGCACGGCCCCCGGCGGCGGCCGGAGCCGCAGCGCGTCACCATCCCGCTCGGGGTCAACGCCGACGACTTCCAGACCTCGGCCGAGCACCGCAAACGCTGGCGCGAGCAGCTGGACATCCCGGAGGACGCGATCGTCGCGCTATACGTCGGACGCTTCCAGGTGAAGGCCAAGATGAACCCGGCGCTGATGGCCATGGCCCTCGAGCGCGCGGCGCGGCGAACCGGCAAGGCGATCTACTGGGTCAACTCGGGCTGGATCGAGCCGGCCGGCACCGAGGACGTCTTCCACGGCGAGACCCGCAAGCTCTGTCCGTCCGTCCACTACCGCCAGATCGACGGCCGCCCGCCCGACGTGCGCTTCTCCATCTGGTCGGTCGCCGACTTCTTCATCAGCTTCTCCGACAACATCCAGGAGACCTTCGGTCTCACGCCCGTCGAGGCGATGGCGGCGGGCCTGCCCTGCGTCGTCACCGACTGGGACGGCTACAAGGACACCGTCCGCGACGGCCTGGACGGCTTCCGGGTCCCCACCATCGCGCCGCGCCCCCACTTCGGCGGCGACCTGGCCGACTACTTCGCCAACGGATGGCTGGCCTACGACAACTATGTGGGCGCCGCCGCGCAGTACGTGGCCGTGGACCTGGACGCCGCCGAGGCCGCCATCGCGCGTCTGGTGGAGGACGCCGACCTCCGCCGCACGCTGGGCGAGCAGGCGCGCCGGCAGGCCCGCGCCGTCTTCGACTGGTCCGCCATCATCCCGCAGTACCAGGCCCTGTGGGCCGACCAGGACGCCCGTCGCCGCGCCGCCCCGCCTGACCCGGCGCCCATGTCCGACCCCTATCGCCCGGACCCCTTCACGCTCTTCGCGGGCTATCCCACCCGGCACATCGGACGCGCCGATGTCGTCTCGCTGGTGGCGGGCTGGGACTGGACCACGGCGCTGGCGCGGCTGGACGCGCCCCTCGCGGTCTACAGCCGCTTCAACCGCGCGAGCGCGAGCGAACTGGAGCTGGTCTTCGCCCATCTCGTGCAGCATGGGCCCACGCCGGTGGCCCGCCTGCGCGACCTCGTCCCCCCGGGGCGCAGCAACTTCCTGGAGCGAAGCCTGCTCTGGCTGGCGCGCCACGACATCGTGCGCATCGACATCGGCGGCTGACGCCGTAGGCCAAGGCGATCGCGGAAGGCCCAAAAGCAATAGGCCGGACGCAGACCCGTCGGTCCATCGTCCGGCCAAAGCGACACAGCCCTGGAGAGCTGGGCTGACGGGCGGAAGCTAGCCGAAAGCTCCACCGAGGCCTAGCCGCCCGCAGATCACGAGTCGTTCAACAAGGTTCGACGGGCGCGGGAATCTCGACGGTCCGGGAACGACCTTCCTGTGGCCGCCGAGGCGCTCGATCGGCGAGTCAGACGGCTGGACGCGCCCCGGTCCTCCCCTGCAAGGGGAGGGGGACCCTGCGCAGCAGGGTGGAGGGGTCTTGAGCGCCGGGCGCAGCCCCCCTCCACCGCCTTCGGCGGTCCCCCTCCCCCTGCGGGGGAGGACAGGCTAATCGATCGCACGGGGCGCCGCGGGCGCTTTCGACGCCGCTTGCCTACAGCCGCACCTGCAGGCGGCGGCTGACGGCGACCTTGCCGGACCGCCAGACGCGGTAGTCGGCCACATACACACCCTTGGGCCACCCTGCCGCCGGGCGACGCTTGCCGATGAGGTTGAAGTCCTGCGCCCGCCAGCGGGCCAGCGGCGGACGGCGGACGGTGGCCAGCACGGCGCCGTCGGGCGCCTTCAGCTCCAGCTCGGCCTCGTCGCCGGGCAGCAGCCCGATAGCGCGCACATAGAAGATCATCCAGGGGGAGGCGGCGCCCGCGAACGGCCTGACGGTCGCGGCCTCCACATCCTCGGCGCTGGGCTGGGCGTCGGTGAAGCCGGCGTTCAGGACGACCCCCTGGCGGTAGGCGAGCTTCGCCGCGGCGGCGGCGGTCCACATAGGCCCGGAGCGACCGGCCGGACAGGCGGCCGCCATGTCCGGCGCGAAGGGGTCGATCACCCTGTCGCCCTGGCGGACGTCGAAGTGGAGGTGCGGGAAGTCGCTGTTTCCCGTGATCCCGATGCGGCCCAGGCGCTGGCCCGCGACCACCGCCTGTCCCGGCGCCACCGCGATGCTGCCATTCGCCATGTGGCAGTAGACGGTCAGCCAGCCGCCGCCGTGGTCGATGGACACGCCGTTGCCGCAGCCGTTCTGCGGTCCCGTCGCGCGCCCGGGCGGCTGGTCCGGAACGCCGTCGCGGATGTAGCGCACGGTCCCGGGCGCCGCGGCGACCACCGCCACGCCCCGGCGCATCGCCGCCATGTCCGGCAGCCGGAAGTCGACCCCGGTGTGCGCCTGGTAGCTCTGGAGCCCGCAGCGATAGTCCTTCGCGCCGGGTCCCGGGTCGCGGTCCACATAGTGCTGGAGCTCGCAGGTCCGGCCCGGCTCGCAGGCGACCGGCAGGCCGAACCGCGGCGGACCGGCGGGCGCCGCGCTCGCGAGCAGCAGGGCCATGGGGGCCAGGACGGGAAGGGCGAGGCGCGTCATCGGCAGACCCTGGTGCGGCGCGGAGGCCAGAGTATGTCCGGCGCTCAGCCGAACCTGATCCCCGTGAGCGCCGCCAGCCGCTCGGCGTCGGCGGCGTAGATGTGGCGCAGGAAGGCGACGTCGGCGGGGTCCGGGACGCCCGCGTCCGGACCCACGTGGCTGCGGCGGGGCGGCGGCGGCGGGGCCGGCGGGAGGTCGAGGAAGGTCCGCACCTGCCCCAGGGCGGCGCCCGGGTCCGCGCGCAGGCCGTCCGACGTCAGCAGGAGCACCTGGCGGCGCGCGAAGATCTCGAAGATCCGCTCCAGCTGCTCGCCGTAGAAGCCGCGCTCCACATAGCTGAACTCGCGGTGATGGCCCCACGGCTCGCCGTCGAAGCAGCGCTGCCGGCCTTCGCGCACGCACCAGCCGAACGGCCGCGTCTCGGCCCCGCGCGCCGTCTCCATCCTCCAGTGCGACCACGCCCGCTCCACCGGGTCGCGCAGCACCAGGATCAGCTTCATGGCCGGGTTGTAGGCGCAGATCCGCTCGAGGCTGCGCGGCCAGTACGCATAGATCGGCGTCGCCTCGCCCGCGGGCCGTCCGCCGACCTCGGGGAACCGGGCGTGGTAGCCGTCATAGTCGGGATGGCTCCAGTCCTGGCTCTCATCGTCGAAGAAGTGCAGCTCCTTCTCGGAGGGCAGGACGATGTCCCCGTAGTCCGACAGGTAGTCGAACAGGGCCGTGGTGCCGCCCTTCTGCACGCCGGCGACCAGGAAGTTCACGAGCGGGGCGGGACGCGGCGCGGCCATCACCTCCCATCCCGCGCTCCGACCCTTCGGGCAAGCCGGATTTCGGGGCGCTTCTGGCGGCGGCGGGCGGCGTCCGTTATGAGGGCGTCACGAACGGGGCGAAGGCCGAACGCATGAAGACAGTGATCCTGGCCGGCGGCCTCGGCACGCGAATCTCCGAGGAAAGCCAGTTCAAGCCCAAGCCGATGATCGAGATCGGCGGCCGGCCGATCCTCTGGCACATCATGAAGCTGTATTCGTCCTACGGCTTCAACGACTTCGTCGTCTGCCTGGGCTACCGCGGCTATGTGGTGAAGGAGTATTTCGCCAACTACGTGCTGCACAATTCCGACCTGACCGTCGACCTGAAGTCGGGC
>NZ_JAEUMN010000184.1 GCF_016793225.1 Phenylobacterium sp. | reverse complement strand
GCCTTGGCGGGCGCAGGCTCGGGCTCCGCCTTGGGCTCGGGCTTGGGCGGAGCCGGCGGCTCGGGCGGGGGCAGGGGCTCGACCAGCGTCACGCGGATCGGCGGCAGGTCCTGGACGGGCGGCGCGCTGGGCGCGGCCTGCACCACGACGATCGCAGCACCCGCGTGCGCCAGCAGGCTCAGCGACGCCGCGGCGATGCGGCGTCGCCGGTCCCGAGCGGGTCGGTCCCTGGACACATAGGTCCCGGTGCTAGGCGAGGACGATCAGCACCACGCGACGGTTCTGCTGGCGGCCGTCCCGCGTCTCGTTCGGCGCCGCCGGCGCGTCGGGACCGTAGCTGATGGTGCCGATGCGGTTCAGGGCCACGCCCTTCTGGTTCAGGTACCGCCGCACGGCCTCGGCGCGCTCCTCGCCGAGCTTGTAGTTGTAGTCCTTGGCGCCGGTGATGTCGGTGTGGCCCTGCACCTCGACGTAGACGTTGCGGTTCTCGGACTTCAGCTTCTCGACGAAGGCGTCCAGGCGCGCCATCGCCTCGGGGCTGAGGTCGGCCTTGTCGACCGCGAACTTCATGCTGTCGTCCGTCAGCACCTCCGAGAACAGGAACTTGCCCTCGGCCAGCTTGCCGGCCGCCGTGGCGCGTTCCAGCGCGTCGCGGGCGGTGCCTTCGACGGTGGTCACGCGGCCTTCGACGGTGTCGACCCGCGTCCCGACGACGGCCACTTCCTCTCTCACGAACTTCTTGGTGGCGCAGCCTCCGAGGCTGACGGCTCCAAGCAGCGCGGCCCCCACCACGATCACGCTCGACCTACGCATTTTCATTCAAAGTCCTCCGTCCGGTTGGTCCCCACCCCGGCCGTAAGCTCTCACTGCCGCGGTTCTTGCGGCGGAAAGGGGCACTTTTCGGGCGCAGCTTTGCTGTAGCGGCGGCTATATTTTTCGCGCGGCCGGGAACCGAAACGGGACTCGCGACAAGCGGGGCCGGAGCCGTTACGACAGGCCCATGACGTCCCGCTTGCTCCTCTCCGTCCTTGCCGCCGCCGCGCTCGCCGGCTGCGCCACCGCGCCGGCCGCCCCGCCGGTCGTCTACACCGGGACGCCCCAGGAACAGTGGGTGCAGGGCCAGCGCGCCTACGAAGCCTGGAGCGCCGCGCGGACGGGCTGGAAGGTGACGGCGAGCGGCCTGCAGTACCGCAAGGTGAAAGGCCGGGGCGCCGGCCCCCGCCCTCAGCCGACCGACACGGTGACGATCCACTACGTCGGCCGCTTCATCGACGGTCGCGAGTTCGACTCCTCCCGGCGCCGCGGCGAGCCGGCGACCTTCCCGCTGCCGCAGCTCATCAAGGGGTGGCAGGAGGGCGTGCCCCTGATGCGCGTGGGCGAGACCTTCGAGTTCGTGATCCCCTCGACCATCGCTTACGGCGAGCGCAATCGCCCGCCCATCCCGCCGGGCAGCACCCTGCTGTTCGAGATCGAGCTGCTGGGCGTGGGCGAGGAGTAGCCGCCCCGCATATTGCGCCGCCGCAATCAGCGCGCAACGCCGCTATTCGTAAGATCGGTATGACGCGCGCCGCATGACAGCGGCGCGTTCCTGTTCGGGAGACTGCCTTGCCTCGCGCCGCCCTCGCCCCCACCGCGCTGTTTGGCGCCGCCCTGCTGAGCGCCGCCGCGCTGGCGCCGCTCGCCCACGCCGCCGACAAGCCGGCCGCATCGGCCGCCGCGTACAAGGCGCCGCGCACCGCCTTCGGCCAGCCTGACCTTTCCGGCCACTGGACCAACGCCACGCTCACGCCGATGACCCGTTCGCCGACCGTCGGCGGCCGCTCCGTCTACACCGAGGACGAGGTGAAGAAGATGGAGTCGGCGGTGGCCCAGGAGATCGAGGAGGGGAACGAGCCCACCGATCCGGACGCCCCGGTCGAGGCGCCCAAGAGCCCCGCGAACGTGCGGCCCGAGTTCGCGGCGGCCGGCGGCGACGTGGGCGGCTACAATCGCGGCTGGCTCGACCCCGGCAACCACGTGATGCGCGTCCGGGGCGAACCGCGCACGTCGCTGATCACCACGCCGAACGGCCTGCCGCCGGCCCGCAAGCCCGGCGCGCCGTCGGGCGGTGGCTTCCGCGGCGGGATGGGGGCGTTCGATCATCCTGAGCAGCGGTCGCTGGGCGAGCGCTGCATCCTGTCGTTCGGCCGCAACGCCGGCCCGCCGATGTTCCCCAACGGCTTCTACAACAACAACTATCAGATCCTGCAGACGCCCGATTCCGTGCTGATCGAGGTGGAGATGGTCCACGACCTGCGCGTCGTGCGGCTGAACTCCAAGCACCGCACCGACGACGTCCGCCCCTACATGGGCGACTCCATCGGCTGGTGGGAAGGCGACACCCTGGTGGTGGAGACCACCCATATCCCGCAGGCCCAGCAGTTCATGGGCTCGTGGAAGAACCTGAAGGTCACCGAGCGCTTCACGCGCGTCGGCAAGCAGCGCCTGCACTATGCCTTCCAGGTGGAGGACCCGACGGTCTGGGAAAGCGCCTGGGGCGGCGAGTACGAGTTCTCGCCCATGGAGAAGGGCGTGATCTACGAATACGCCTGCCACGAGGGCAACTATGCGTTGCCGGGCATCCTGGGCGGCGCGCGGCAACAGGAGAAGGAGGCCGCGGCCGCCAAGAGCGGCGCTGCGCCGGCGGCCTCCCAACCCTGACGGCAGAAGAAAGGGCGGCGCTTGCGCGCCGCCCTCGATCCCCAACGGAAAGCCGGGCTACTGCGGCGGGTCGGCCGGGGCCGTCTCGGCGGGCGCCGTCGTGGTGGACGGGTCCGGCGTGATGGTCGGCGGCGTGGACGGGATCGGCTCGGCGGCCGGCGCCGTCTCCACCGAAGGCGCGGGCGCCGGATTGACCGCCGTCGTGGCCGCGCCCGGGTTCAGCGTCGAGTAGGGCTGCGGGCCGTCCGGGATGGCGGCGGAGGCGCTCGCCGGGACGCCCTGGGTGTCCGCCGCTGCGGCGGCGGGACGGGCGCGGGCGGTGCGGACCGGAGCCGCGGCCGGGGCTCGGGCGATGGCGGCCGGCTCCGCGGAGGCGGGGCTGCGCTCGGGCAGGATGTTCGCCGCGCGCTCGCCGCCGACCGGAACCGCGGGCGGCGCGTCGACGGGCGGCAGCGGGGCGGCGGCGACTTCGCTGGTCGTCGCGCCCGGCGTCAGTTCCGGAACCTCGCCGTTGTCGCGGGTGGCGAACCAGCCGACCGCGCCCAGGGCGATGACGCCGACGGCCGCGCCGGCGATGGCGGTCGACCCCATCCCCCGCGACTTGGCGGTCTTCACGCCCGTGGCGGACCGGGGCGGGGGCGCCGCGAAGGCCGTATCGTGCACGGTCTCGGTCCGGGGCGTCACGGGCTCGGCGCGGGGCGTCGTCGAGGTGACCGCCGCAGGGCCGAGGGCATAGGCGGTGGTCTGGTCGGCCCGGCTCACATCGCGTTCGGGCGACATCGGGCGCTCGGCCATCGGATCGGCGAAGCTCCGCGGCTCGGCAGCGACGGCGCTCTCGGTCGGGCGGGCGGCAGCGAAGCCGCCCCGGCGCTTGCGCTTGCGATCCCAGACCGGGGTGGGGGCGAACATGCTTCCGTCCGCATCCATATCCGGCGTGCGGTGATTGTTGTGGTCCATGCTCATTTCGGTTCCCTCAACGTCATTTGAGGGGATCAAACGGCGATATCTCGAAGGAGTTCCCGAACGCCTCGGCAATTCCAGGACGTGGACTTCATGTCGCACTACGAATACTTCCTTAATGCGGCGAATGCTGTCCAGCTTTCGCCGCAATGGCGTCGCAATGCAGGCCCGTGCGGTCCCGCCCGGAGCAGGCGTAGCCTCCGTCTCGGACCGAAATTCCGCCGCCGACGGGAACTGTGGCGCGGCGGTCCTTGACCGCCCGGTCCGGCGCTCGCCAAGCTCACCTCCACTTCGGAGAGGGCCGGGATGCGGTTTCGAGCGAGGCTCAAGCGTGACCTAAAGTTCTGGCAGGGGCTGCAGCGCACCCTGAAGCGGGTCAAGTCGATCGCCCGCGAGTCCGACAACCTGATCTGCGACGACCTGCAGGCGGCGGTGGAGCAGTGGCGGGAACGCCCCGCCATGACCTTCGAGGGCCGGTCCGTCACCTATGGCGAGCTCGACGCCATGGCGAACCGCTACGCGCACTGGGCGAAGGGGCTGAATATCCGGCGCGGGCAGGTCGTGGCGCTCTTCATGCCGAACCGGCTGGAGTACTTCGCCATCTGGTACGGCCTGTCCAAGGTCGGCGTGGTGACGGCGCTGGTGAACAACCAGCTCGCGGGCATGCCCCTGGCGCATTGCCTGAACATCTCGGGCGCCCAGCACGTCATCGTCGACACCGAGACCTCCCCGGTCTTCGAACAGGCCCGAAAGCTGCTCGACCGCACGATGCACGAGTGGGTCCTGGGGCCGGCTCACGGCGACCAGCGCGACCTCGTCCAGGCCCTCAAGAGCTGCAGCCAGCTCCCGCCCGACCGCTCGGTGCGCGAGGACATGACCGCCGCCGACACGGCGCTCCTCATCTACACATCGGGCACCACCGGCCTGCCGAAGGCCGCCCGCATCACGCACATGCGCGCCCAGCTCTACATGCGGGGGTTCGCCGGGGCGACGGGCGCCAGGTCCAGCGACCGCATCTATGTGGCGCTGCCGCTCTATCACGCCACCGGGGGGCTCTGCGCCCTGGGCGCCGCCCTGCTGAACGGCGGTTCGGTGGTCCTGCGCCGCAAGTTCTCGGCCAGCCACTTCTGGCCCGAGATCGCGGCCGAGGGCTGCACCATGTTCGTCTACATCGGCGAGCTGTGCCGCTATCTGGTCAACCACGTCGAGGATCCCGACGAGACCCGCCACAAGCTCCGCCTGGCTTTCGGCAACGGCCTGCGGCCCGACATCTGGCCGACGCTGAAGCAGCGCTTCCGCATCCCCGAGATCCTGGAGTTCTACGGCTCCACCGAGGGCAACGTCTCGATGTTCAACTGGGACGGCCGGGAAGGCGCCATCGGCCGGGCCCCGAAGTGGCTCAAGAAGCAGGTCAACTTCCGCATCATGCAGTTCGACGTCGAGAGCGGCGAGATGGTCCGGGGGCTCGATGGCCTGTGCATCGAGTGCGGGCCCGGCCAGGTCGGACAGTGCGTCGGCCGCATCGCCGGCGACGCCCGCACGGACTTCACCGGCTACCTCGACAAGGCGGCGTCCGAGAAGAAGGTGCTGACCAACGTCCTGGAGCGCGGCGACGCATGGTTCGCCACCGGCGACCTGATGCGGACCGACGCCGACGGCTACGTCTATTTCGTCGACCGGATCGGCGACACCTTCCGCTGGAAGGGCGAGAACGTCTCGACCAGCGAGGTCGAAGCCCGCCTGCAGGCGTTCCCCGGCGTCGCGACCGCCAATGTCTACGGCGTGGCGGTGGAGGGCGCCGAGGGCCGCGCCGGCATGGCGGCCATCGTGTTCGACGGGGCGTTCGATCCCCAGGCCTTCGGCGCCCACGTGAAGCGGGAGCTCCCCGGCTATGCCCAGCCCGTCTTCCTGCGGCTGCTGCCCGCGATGGACACGACGGGCACCTTCAAGATCAAGAAGGGCGACCTGGTGAAGGACGGGTTCGACCCTGCCCGGATCAAGGGTCCGCTCTTCTTCCACGACCCGAAGCGCGGCTACGTGAAGCTCACCAAGGCCGTGTTCGAGAAGATCGTCGCCGGCGCGCTGAAGTTCTAGACGGCCGCCGTCCGAGGCCGGGGGCTCCCGCGGCGACGGAGCATGGCGCCCGTTGCGCTGAAGCCCAGGATCATCAGCGCCCAGGCGGCCGGCTCCGGAACCGCGCCGGAGACGTTCACCTCCATGAAGAAGGGGTTGTCCCCGCCGAAGTTCGTCCAGTCGGCGCCCTGCATCTCGGAATAGTAGT
The DNA here is from genome assembly GCF_016793225.1 of Phenylobacterium sp. Taxonomy (GTDB): domain Bacteria; phylum Pseudomonadota; class Alphaproteobacteria; order Caulobacterales; family Caulobacteraceae; genus Phenylobacterium. The sequence goes on along the minus strand of NZ_JAEUMN010000184.1, from coordinate 57,808 downwards.
AGGCGCCGAAGGACCCGGTTCCGACCTGACCATTGCCCTCGGCATAGCTCCAGCCGAAGCCGCCCCCGGTGACGCCCAGGACGAAGACGTAGGTCTCGCCGGGGTCGAGGGTGACGCTGACGAGGGGCGTGAAGCTGCGCACCCCGAGCGCGCCGCCGAGCGCGGGCAGGGCGAAGGTGGTGAGGAGCGCGCCGGTGGGGGATCCTGCCCGAAGCTCGGCGAAGGCGTCGGGATCGCCGCTCGCATCGCCCACCACCGCGCGGATGCTGGTCAGGACGTGGCTCTCGCCATCGTTGGTGAACGCCTGGGCGGCCCAGAGCGCGTCCGAGAGCGGCGAGGTGCTGCGCAGGTCCTCGGCGAGGTTCGACAGGAGCACGTCGGCCCGGGCGGCGGGCGCCGCGGCGAGCACGGCCGCGAAGGCGAGGTGAGCAGGTCGCATTTGTGAGCCTCCATCATTTGAAGGCCCCAGCGTTGCGCCGAGCCCGGCCGCCCGGCGCTACGCGTTTGAGTAGGTCAGGGCAGCGGGCTGTCCAGATCGGGGGTGCCGCTGGCCGCATCCCACCGCAGGGGGGTCTCGTGCAGGCGCGCCACCAGTTGCGGCTGGCGGTTCGTGTCGGTCTTGGCGAAGACGCCCTTCAGCAGGAACCGCGCGGCGTTCAGCGACACGCCGCGCGTGGCGGCGAAGTCCTCGAGGCTGGCGCCCTCGGCCAGGGCGGCGGCCAGCCGCGCCTCGGCCGGCGTGAGGCCGAACCAGTCTTTCAGGCGGTCGACGTGCGCAAACGTCGTGCGGTGGTTGCGTCCGCCCACGATCATGAGGCCCGCCGAGCCGAAGTCGGGATGCACCAGGCCTGACCCCGGCGCGATGCGCACGGCCATGGCCGCGACAGGGGCCTGGCCTTCCGTCTCGAGGGCGAACGCCGCGCAGCGCAGCGGCTCCGCGGGGTTCCCGAGCGCCTGCAGCCGCCGCGTCTCGCCCGGCTGCGGCAGCGCGAGGCGACCGTCACGCAGGCCGATGTATCCGTCCCGCAGCAGCGCCTCGCCGGCCGGATTGGCATAGGTCAGCTGCAGGCCGGCGTCGCACATCAGGATGGCCGAGGGCGCCGCGTCCAGCGCCCCGCGGGCCGTGGCCGCGGCCAGTTCGGCCTCCGCCAGTCGCCGCGAGATCCGGACCGAGCGCTGGAAGTGCGGGGTGAGGCGGCGCACGGCGCCCGCCAGCCGCTCGGAGCTGCCGTCGGGCCCCGGAAAGCACAGGCACAGATGGTCGCCGCCGTGACGGTCGAGCAGGGCGATCAGCCCCACCTCGAAGCCGTAGCTGTCGAGGTACTCGGTGAAGAACGGGCTGCGCCGGAAGGCGGCGCGGTCGATCAGCTGGTCCGAGTGGAAGACGGAGCCGACCGGCTGGCGATGGCCGCGCACGCTCCAGTCGTTGGCTCCGGCGAAGACGTGGACGTAGCCGTGCTGCGCCATTGCGTGCACGCCGCAGGCGCCCAGGAACCGGCCCGCGGGGGGCGACACACGCTCCCACAGCAGCATCGCCACGTCCCAGCGATCCTCGCCGAAGCGGCTGACGAGATGCGTGAGGGCGACGTCCCAGTGGGCCGGCGCCAGCGCCGCGTCGTAGATGTCCGCGACGACGGCGTCGTAGTCCGCGAGGTTCAGCTCGGCCGCCATGACCGGCACGGTACAGCTATCGCCGCCGGCGCGACAGTCGCCGGTCTCACCGCGAGGGGAACCCACCCGCGCCCCGGCGGTTCAGGCCGGATGAAGATCGAAGACTTCGCCGGCAAGAGCCCGGTGTTCCGCCCTGAGACGTTTTTCGACGGCCGCCTGGAAGGGTGGGGCGTGATGGAGGGCGCGACGGGCGCCGTGCAGAAGCGGTTCACCGTGGCCGCGGAAGGACACGCCGCCGCGGAGGGCGGCCGGATCCGCTATCGGGAGACCTGGACGTTCGACGACGGCCACGTCGACACCCTCGACTGGGAGATCTGGCGCGAGGCCGACGGCGGCTACGCCGGAAGCGAGGCGCGGAGCACCGGCGAGGCGGAAGGCGAGCAGGCCGGCTGCGCCTTCCACTGGCGCTACAGCCGCGACACGCCGCAGCCGGACGGAAAGAGCATCCGGCTGAACTTCGACGACTGGTTCTTCCGCATCGACAACGACGGCTACGTCGCCAAGGGGACGGCAGGACGGCTCGGGCTGCCGTTCGCCACCGCCTACGTCACCTACCGCAAGCTGCCGGCGTCAGACGGCCTCGCCTGACGGCTTCTGCTGGGCAGCCAGCGGAAGCGCGATCACGCAGACCAGACCGTCGGGCTCGAAGACTTGGCGGGCCGAGCCGCCCAGCGCGCCCTGCAGGCTGCGCTCGATCAGGCGCGAGCCGAACCCGCGTCGCGTGGGCGGCGTGACCGGGGGTCCGCCCCGTTCCCGCCAGACGAGGTCGAGGCGTCCGCCATCGCCCGTCCAGCTCACCTCGACGCAGCCTTCGCTGTTGGAGAGAGCGCCGTACTTCGCCGCGTTCGCCGCCAGTTCGTGGATCACCAGCCCGAGGCTGAGCGCCGCATGCGGCGGCAGCTCCAGATCCTCGCCCTCGAACTTGTAGCGGTTCGGCGCGAAGGGCCGGAACTCGGCCCGCAGGACGTCGCAGAGCTTGGCGCCGGCCCAGCTGCTCGCCGTCAGCAGGTCGTGGGTCGAGGACAGGGCGATCAGCCGCGACTCGAACGCCTCCCGGAAGGCTGCGGCCGAGGGAGACGCACGCAGGGTCTGGTCGGCGATCGCCTGCACCGTCGCCAGGGTGTTCTTCACCCGGTGGTTCAGCTCGTCGAGCAGCAGCTTCTGGCGACGCTCGGCCAGGACGCGATCGGTGACGTCGCTGCCTTCCACGAAGACGCCCGAGGCTTCCCCGTTCTCGCCCAGGATCGGCTGGTAGATGAAGTCGACGAACCGCTCCTCGAGCTCGCCGTCGGGCGTCCGCTGGAGGCGTACGCTCACCGCCTTGCCGATATGCGGCTGGCCCGTCCGGGCGACGGTGTGAAGCAGGTCCACGAAACCCTGGGCCCCCACCTCGGGCAGGGCCTCCGCCAGCGGGCGGCCGATCACCGCTCGGTGGCCGATCAGCTGCTGGTAGGCGCTGTTGACGAGCGCGAAACGGAAGTCCGGGCCGGCGAGCACCGCCATGAAGCCCGGCGCCTGCATGAAGAGGTCGCGCAGGCCGCGGGTCTCGCGCACGAGCGACTGGTTCTCGGCCTCGGCCTCCCGGGCCCGCAGCAACAGTTCCTTGACGCCGACGGTCGGCTCGCCGCCCGGGCCGTAGGCCAGCGTCTTGAGGCGTTCGAGTTCGGTCACATCGACGGTGTTCTGGACGATGAACTGCGTACGGCCCTGTCGGTCCAGGAGCGGGACGTGGACCGCCGACCAGTAGCGCATCTCCAGGCCGCCGCCCCGTTCCGGCGGCCGCTCCAGCGGATAGGGGATGAGGGGGATGGAATCCCGCCGGCCGGTCTCCAGGACGTGCCGGAACGACTCGCGAAGGCGCCGGCCCCCGGCGCCCGGATTGGGAAACACGTCGAACAGGTTCCGGCCGACCAGGTCCTCGCGCGCCCGTTCGACCACGGCGCAGTAGGCGTCGTTCACCGCCACGTACCGGAACTCGCGGTCCAGGATCATGTGAGGGCTGGGGAGATTCAGGAAGAGCGCCGACATGTCGGGCGCAGGCGAAGGCTCGCCCGAACGCGGCAGGTCTCCGGTTACGCTATGCATGAACGAAAACTGCTCCCCAGTGGGTTGGAACGCGCCACGGCGAAGGTTGTTCCCGGATGCCGCAGGCCCCTGTGGCCGAGACCGGACTCGCCTATATTCGCCCCATGTCCGAAACGCCTGCCGCCGCGCCCCTGAAGGGCGCCGCGCTCATCAAGGATGAGTGCAAGCGCCTGCCCGACCGGCCCGGCGTGTACCGGATGATCGGAGAGGACGGTGACGTACTCTACGTGGGCAAGGCGCGCTCCCTGAAGAAGCGGGTGCTTCAATATGCCCAGGGGCGGTTCCACACCCAGCGCATCGCCCACATGGTCGACCAGACCCGGTCGATGGAGTTCGTGACCACGCGCACCGAGACCGATGCGCTGCTGCTCGAGATCAACCTGATCAAGCAGCTGAAGCCGCGCTTCAACGTGCTGCTGCGCGACGACAAGAGCTTCCCCGAGATCGTGATCCGCCGCGAGCACCCTGCGGCGCAGCTGCGCAAGCACCGCGGCGCGCACACCATCAAGGGCGACTACTTCGGCCCGTTCGCCTCGGCCTATTCGGTCAACAAGACCCTCAACACCCTGCAGAAGGCGTTCCTGCTGCGGTCATGCTCGGACAGCGTCTACGAGACGCGCACCCGGCCGTGCATGCTGCACCAGATCAAGCGCTGCGCCGCCCCCTGCACCGGCCTGATCAGCCTCGAGGACTACAACGGCCTCGTGGAGCAGGCCGGCGACTTCTTGCGCGGCAAGTCGCGCGCCGTGATGGCCCGCATGGCCGAGCAGATGAGCGCCGCCGCCGAGGAGATGGAGTTCGAGCGCGCCGCCCGCCTGCGCGACCGGATCCGCGCCCTGGCCTCGGTGGCCCAGGAAACCCAGATCAACCCGGAGACGGTGGACGAGGCCGACGTGTTCGCGCTGCACGCCGAGGGCGGGCAGGCCTGCGTGCAGGTGTTCTTCTTCCGCGCGGGCCAGAACTGGGGCAACCGCGCCTACTTCCCGCGCGTCGACAGGAGCGACGAGGACGCCGACGTCATGGGAGCCTTCCTGGGCCAGTTCTATGACGACAAGCCGATCCCCCGGCTGATCCTGGTGAACGTGGACCCGGCCGAGAAGGAGCTGCTCGCCGACGCCTTCTGCCAGAAGGGCGGGCGCAAGGTGGAGATCGTCCGGCCGGCCCGGGGCGAGAAGCGCCAGCTCGTGCAGCACGCCCACACCAACGCGCGCGAGGCGCTGGGGCGGAAGATGGCGGAGAGCTCGGCGCAGTCGAAGCTGCTGGCCCAGGTCTGCGAGGCGTTCGGCCTGGAGGCCCCGCCCGAGCGGATCGAGGTGTACGACAACAGCCACATCATGGGCACGAACGCCGTGGGCGGGATGATCGTCGCCGGCCCGGAAGGCTTCCAGAAGAGCCAGTACCGCAAGTTCAACATCCGTGGCGCCGACCTCACGCCCGGCGACGACTTCGGCATGATGAAGGAGGTGCTGCGCCGCCGGTTCGGGCGCCTCGTGAAGGAGGAAGAGGAGGGGCTCGCCGACGTGGTCCGCCCCGACCTGGTGCTCATCGACGGCGGCATGGGCCAGGTGAACGCGGTCATGGAGATCATGGCCGACCTCGGCGTCGACGACATCCCGGTGGTCGGCGTGGCCAAGGGGCCTGACCGCGACGCGGGGCTGGAGCGGTTCTACATCCCCGGCAAGCCCTACTTCATGCTCGAGCCCAAGAGTCCGGTCCTCTACTACCTCCAGCGGCTGCGCGACGAGGCGCACCGCTTCGCGATCGGCAGCCACCGGACGCGGCGCGCCATCGACATGAAGAAGAACCCCCTGGACGAGATCGAGGGGGTGGGTCCGGGACGCAAGCGGGCGCTGCTGCACGCCTTCGGCTCGGCCCGGGGGGTCAGCCGCGCGAGTGTCGAGGACCTGGCCAAGGTGGAGGGCGTCAGCCAGGCGCTCGCAGACCGGATCTACGGCTTCTTCCGCAAGGGCTGAGGACGCGGCCCTCGGAGCGGGCTCTAGCCGATAGTGTCGTCCTCGGCGCCTTCGCCCGGCGCGGCGCGGGACGGAGCCTGCCGCTCGGTCTGCCGTTCGTCCGCCTCGACGCCCAGGGCGCGGCCCTCGGCAGGGTCGACGTGGCCCGGGGGCGCGGGGCGCTCCGGGGACCGTGGCTTCGCCGCATCGCCCGGCGAAGCCTCCATCTCGACGGCTCTTCGGTTCTGTTCGCCCATGGGTCGCTCCGCGGCAGCCTGACCATTCCGCAAGGCCCGGACGTCCGCCCGGTTCCGGCCTGCGTGAAAAATCTCGGGCGGCTGACCTCTGGGGCCGCGCCGCGGCGCCTGTCCCTTCGGGCTTCCTTTGCGGCCGACCAGGCCGCGGGACACGAAGGGAGAGCTGGGTGGTGAGTCACGGGGCGGCAAGCTCTCGATCGACCTTGCGCGCGCGTCGAACGTCGGTCTCAATGCCATGACAGGGGCGGACGCCGAGGCACGGCGGCGTTCAGCCGAAGGATTGGCGGGGCGGCGGTTCGCTGCGGCCTGCGGGGGGAGTCGCGTGCGATTGAGTTTTGGAGCGCGCCTGCTGGCGACGACGCTTGCGCTGGGCGCCTGCGCGGCGCCGATCGTCGCCCACGGCCAGCCTGCCCCCGCGCCGTCGCGCCAGGAACTGGATCGTGCGCAGCGGGCCCCGGCCCGGCCGGGCCCGGCGCCCGACCTCTTCTCGTCGCCCGAAGCCGGGCCATGCCCGCTCGCGGAGAACCCCGCGCCCCTGACCGTGACCGCCGTGCGGCTGAACGGTCTGGAGAGCGTGCCCGCGGAGGCGCTGGCGCCGGCCTATGCGCCCTATCTGAACCGCGCGGCCGGCGACGCTGCCGACCTCTGCCTGATCCGGGACGCTGTGAGCGACGCGCTGTTCGACCGTGGCGTCCTCGCCCGGGTCGAGATCCCGGCCCAGACCATCGGGACCGACGGCGTGGCCGTCATCGAGGTCATCGAGGCCCGCATCGTCAACGTCACCGTCCGCGGCGACGCCGGCCCGGCCGCGCCGATGCTGGAACGCTACGCCGCCAAGCTGCGGGGGATGACGCCGTTCGACATCAACCAGGTGCAGCGCTACGTGCTGCTGGCTTCGGACCTTCCGGGTCTGCGCGTCCAGGCGGCGGTGCGGCCGAGCCCCGGCGGCGAGCGCGGCGCCGTCGACCTCGACCTCAATGTCCAGCGCGATCCGCAGGACGTGATCGTCAACGTCCAGAACCTGCAGGCCAAGGCGACCGGCCGCTGGGGCGTGCTGGCCCAGGCGGACTTCCACACCCACACCGCATTCGGCGAGAAGACCTCGCTGGTCGCCTACCGCACGATCCAGAACGAGCAGTGGGTGCTTCAGCTCGTGGAGGAGGCGCGCTTCGGCGGCGAAGGGCTGACGGGCCGCGCCTCGATCGCCTACGGCAAGGGCCGCCCTGGCGACGTGCTGAAGCCGCTTCAGCTCCGCTCCGAGAGCCTGGTGGTGAACGCCGAGCTCGCCTACCCGATCGTGCGCAAGCGGCGCGAGAACCTGTGGATCGCCGGCGGCCTCGAGCTGATCGACCAGGAGACCCGCATCTCGGGCGCCGGGACCCTGATCGACGACGAGATCCGCGTGGCCTGGGCCGAGGTCCGCGCCGACCGCACCCACTACCTCCAGGGCCGACCGATCGTCGGCCAGGCGGCGCTGGGCCTGCGTCTCGGCATCGAGGGCCTGGGCGGACGCGGCGACGGCGACCCCCTTCTGTCGCGCTTCGAGGCGGACCCCGGCGCGCTCGTCGCCTACGGCCACGCCGAGGTCTACGCCGGCCTCTCGCCGCGGCTCGTCTTCGTGGGACGCCTCGAGGGCCAGTACTCGAAGAAGCCGCTCGTGGCCTACGAGGAGTACACCGCGGGCGCGCTCACCATCGGCCGCGGCTACGACCCCGCCTTCACCTCCGGCGACAGCGCCCTGGCCGGCAGCCTGGAGCTGCGCGCCGGACCGTTCCAGCCCAGGGCCGGGCTCCTGGTCCTGCCGTTCGCCTTCGTCGACGCTGCGCGAACCTGGGATCGCGACATCGGCGGCCTCGCCCAGACGCTGACCTCGGCCGGCGTCGGCGTCCAGGTCCCGGTGGGGCCGCGCGGCGTGGCCGACATCACCTGGGCCTATCCGCTGGATCGGCGCGAGGGCGACCGGGCCAGGCCCTCGCCCCGGCTCACCCTCAACCTCACCACCCGGTTCTTCTGAGGCCAGGCATGCGTAACCAAACGTCCCGCCGTCCGCTCCTCCTGGGAACCGCCGCCGTCGCCCTGCTGTCGGCCGCCAGCGCCGCCGCGCTGCCCGTGCTGGGCTCGCCGCCGCCGCAGGTGAGCGCCGGCGGGGCGCAACCCACCATCACCAACCCCAACGCCACCACCGTCCGCGTCGACCTCAACGCCCCGCGCACGATCATCGACTGGACGAGCTTCAACCTCACCTCGGCCGAGCGCGCTGAGTTCCTGTTCGACCAGCGCAACTGGTTCGTCCTCAACCGCGTCACCGGCTCGGCCATCAGCATCGACGGCCGGGTCGCGGCGAGCCAGGTCGTCGGGGGGCCGGCCGGCGGCCACGTCTGGTTCTATTCGCCGCTGGGCGTCGCGTTCGGCGGCAACGCCCGCGTCGACGTGGGCGGCCTGCTCGCGACCAGCGCGGCGCCCAACGTCGGCGAATTCCTCAACCCGTCGAACATCAACATCCACTACACGGGCTCGGGGAGCGGCGGGCCGGTCACGGTCGCCGCGGGCGCCCAGTTCAACGCCACCGGCACCATCGCCTTCGCCGCGCCGCGGGTGACGACCGCCGCCGGATCCACGGTCACCGTCTCGGACCAGGGCTCGGCGCTCTACCTCGCTGCAGACAGCTTCGAGCTGCAGTTCTTCCCGACCTTCAACAACGACCTGACGCTCTTCACCTTCATCATCCCGAACCGCGCCGCGGGCACGCCGATCACCAACGCGATGACCATCGCCGGCCAGACCACCTCGGGCACCATCTACCTCGCCGCCTACAGCCGCGCCGCCGTCGCCAGCGAGATGATCAACGCGCCCGGGCTGCTCACGGCCCGATCGTCCATCGCCGCGTACGGCCAGGTCACCATCACCACGGGGCGGAACGTCATCCTGGGCCAGCCGGGACCGGGCGACAACGCGCCGGTCGTCCACCATGTGCCCGGCCTCACCACCGGCTCGGCCCGGATCGGCGAGGTCAACGCCGACGGCAACGTGAACATCATCCTGACCGGGGTGAACTACGATATGGCGCCCCAGGGCGACCTGACGGCGACGCGGGTCCGCGCGGGCCAGGGGCTGGTCATCGGCGGGTCCAGGGTCAGCATCCCGGGCGGCGTCAGCTCGGGCGACGCCGGCGTGAACGCCCGCGGGGCCAACATCGTGGCCGGGCGGGACCTGTTGATCCCCACGATCACCGCGGCCGGCGACCTCTTCTTCGGCAGCCGGGCCGGCGCGACCACGTTCGACCGCGCCACCAGCGGCGGGAACCTCTCGATCCTGAACAACCAGGCGCTCACGGGGAACCTGCTGTCCAGCGTCGGCAGTCTGTCGATCTCGGCCGCCGGTTCGATCAACGTGGCCAAACTCTCGGGCGGGGCGGTGACCCTCTCCGCCGGCGGCCCGATCAACATCGCAGCCCTCACCGGATCCACCTCCGCGACCCTCGGGTCCGCCACGGGCATCGACCTCGGCGCGGTGACCACGCCGACCCTGACCGCCACCTCGCTGGTGGTCCGGCTGGGCAATGTCGCCGTTTCGGGCGACGCGCTGGTCCGCGCGCCCGAGGTCAACCTCACCGGCAGCTTCACGGCGGCCAACCTCAGCATCGAGGGCTCGGCCGGTTCGTTCCGTCTCGGCGGCGACGGCCCCACCGGCCTGACCAACGACGAACTGCAGCGCATCCGGGTCACCGGCGCCCTCAACCTCTATGCCGGCCAGAGCGTGCCGACCCCCGGCAACCCCAACCCAGCCTACGGCGACTTCACGGTGCTGAACGCCACCATCGACACCAGCCGCATCCCGAACCTGAACCTCTTCGCCCATTCCGGCCGGGCGGTGAACATCACCGGGACGCTGGACGTGACGGGCGCGGGGGGCAGCCTGCGCATCGGCGATCCCGCCAACGAGGCCTGGCGGCCGACGCGGATCCTGCTCTCGGGCGCGCTGGGGACAGCCGGCGGCGACGCCACCGCGGGCTTCACCAATGTGCGCGGCTTCCAGTCGGTCGAGCTGAACGCGATCAGCGACATCCTCATCGGCTCCAGCCGCTTCATCGACCTGGTCGACGATGCGCCGCCAGAGACCATCGACATCGCCCGCGGCCTGCCGTCGGGCGTCGAGGCCCAGGGCTCGGAAATCGGCCGCCTGTTCCTGGTGGCGGGCAGCGTCAGGATGAGCGCCGGCGACCGCATCCTGCAGCAGAACACCGGTCCGTTGGGCCAGGAGGGCGGCTTCTACCTCTCCGGCTCCGGCGTTTCGGCGACCGCGCCGCTGCTGGCGATCGCGGGCTCGCCGGAAACCGTCGACGTCTTCGGCTCGCTGGCCGGCGAGACCGGTCTGGTCTCGGGCAAGCAGGCGGCGTTCTCGCGCCGGCTGGTCGTCGACGACGCCGGCGCGGCCATCTCCGGCGCCGTGCGCGTCAACGGCTGCCCGCTGGGCGTCGGCTGCTCGGTCTCGACGCCTGCGGCCCAGTTCCGGGTCGAGCAGTTCCAGCCCGCCGCCGCGGCCGCTCCGGTCGACCCGCCGCTGATGATCCCCACCCTGCCCAGGGTGGACGAGGACGAGCGCGAGACCGAACCGGTCATCACTGGCTCGGGCAACGAAGAGATCTGGCGGAAGGACCCGCAATGACCCGCTTCCTGCAGCGCGTGGTGCTGGCCCTGGCGGCGGCCGCCGCAGGCGGGGCTGTCCAGGCGGCTCCGGCCCCGGAGACCTTCCCCCTCGGCCAGAGCGCCGAGAGCGGCGCGGTGTGCGACGCCGTCCGCGACTACCAGGACGCCGTGGCGCAGGGGAGCGGCGCGAAGGCCTGGCGGGTCCGCTGCCGGGGATATGGCGCAACGCTGGGGCGGCTCTACCAGCTGCCCCCGGGCCGGGTGGACGCCTGGCGGCGCGCGCTCCAGGACCGGGCGACGTGCCAGCCCCCGAAGCCGGCGGCGCGGGGCGGCGAGCGCACGGCCTGCCGCACCGGGGACGGCGCCTCGCCCTACGTGGTTTTCACCGCGCCAGGATCACGCGCGACCCTCGTCGCCGAAGGGCTCGCGCCGCTCGCCGACGTGCTCGAGGCCGGGCTGAGGGTCGTGGGCGGGGGCAGGCCGCCGGCCGTGGCGGCCGTCCAGACCTCGGCGGCGCAGGCCGAGATCGCCGCCGACTTCCCGAACATGCAGGGCCTGGCGGCGGCCGAGGCGGCGGCGGCCGTGGATCCACAGCGCCTGCTGGCGCGCGGCTATGTCCAGAACAACGAATGGCGCTTCGACGAGGCCGAGCAGGCCTTCCGGGCGATCGTGAACGCGGCCACGCCGGAGTCGACGCCCGCGGCGCTGCGGGCCGACGCGCTTCTCAACCTCGCCATCAATGTCTCCAACGCCGGGCGGTTCGGGGAAGCCGACGTCTACTTCGCCGAGGCCGAGGACCTGGTTCCGCGCGACGACCTGCTGCTGCGGGCCCGCGCCCAGACCTACCGCGCGCTGCACGAGCGGAACCGCGGCAGCTTCGCGGCCGCGATCTCGTCGGCCCAGGCCGCCATGCGCCTGCGCGCCGCCGCGCCGGCCCGCAGCGCTGAAGGCGCCGCGGCGCGCCCGGCCGGGGGGCTGGTCATCGATGCGGGCCTCGCCGGCCGGCTGAACGCCCCATCGGCGGCGCAGGGCCAGCTGGAGGCGCCGCGCATCAGCGTCGAGGACCAGCTTGCGGCGCAGGACGCCCAGGCGCTGCAGATCATCGGCACGTCGCAGGCCCAGCTGGGCGACCGGGCCGCCGCCCGCGCCTCGCTGGCGCAGGCGCGGACGCTCCTGGTCCGCGCGGGGGCTGTCGGCCGGGTGACGGCCTGGCTTCGGGCGCGGATCGACGCCGACATCGCGGCCCTCGACCTGCGCGACGGCCGCGCCGACGACGCCGCGCGCGGCTATGCGGACGCCGTCGCCACGCTGCGCACCCGCCATGCGGGGAGCGCCGCCGAGGGCGCCTTGCTGCTCGACCTGGGCCGCGCTCAGGCGGTCGCCGGGCGCGAGGGCGAAGCCCTGGCGACGTTCCAGCGCGCCATCGAGGTGTTCCGCAGTCAGCGGGGCGGCCTCGGCGGATCGGCGGACGCCACGGCGCCGTACTTCGATCTCCTCCTGGCGCGGATCGCGCGTGGCGAGGATGCGGACGGGACCCTGGCCGCGCGCTTCTTCGAGGCCGCCCAGATCATCGTGCCTAGCGCGACGGCCGAGACGGTGAACCGGCTGGCGGCCCGGGTGGCGGCCGGCGACGACGCCACCGCGGGCCTCGCCAGGGCCTTCGAGGACGCCCGCCGCAGGGTGCGCGCCACCGAGAGCGCCATCGCGGCCGTCCAGGCCGAGGGCGCAGGACAGGAGGCGCTGCGCCGGGAGCTGGCGGCGCAGCTCGCCGCCCGCCAGGCCGAGGCGAACGACCTGGAGGCCCGGCTGTTCGCCGCGGACCCGCGGTACAACCAGCTGATCGCCACCGGCGCCACCGCCGCCGAGATCCGGAAGGCGCTGCGCCCCGGCGAAGCCTACCTCAAGGTGCTGCCGCTTGGCGCCAAGAGCTATGGCGTGGTCGTCACGCCCGAGGCGGTCAAGCCGTACGCCATCCCGCTCACCCGGGCCCAGATCGACGAGGACGTCCGCCTCCTGCGGGTGGCGCTCGAACCCGGCGAGAGCCTCGTGGCGTTCGACGTCGCCCGCGCCGCCGACCTCTTCGAGCGGCTGGCGGGACCCGCGAAGGCCGAGCTGCTGGCCGCGCGCCACCTGATCTACGAGCCGACCGGACTGCTCGTCTCGCTGCCGGTGGGCGTGCTCGTCGCCGAACGTCCGGCCGCGGGGGCCGAGCAGGACTACCGGCGGACGGCCTGGCTGGGCGCCAGGCTCGACACGTCGCTGGTGACGTCGGGCGCCAGCTTCCTGCAGTCCCGGGCGTTCGCGCCCTCGCGGGCGTCGCAGCCCTACCTCGGCTTCGGCGACCCGGCCCTGGCGCGGCCGGGCGCGGGTTCGCGCGCCTACAATCTGTCGCGCTCGTTCGGACGCCGCTCGGCGCGGCTGGACGAGGTGTGCGGCCGCACGCGCGAGGCGCTGCTGGGCATCGAATCCCTGCCGGAGACCGCGCAGGAGGTGCGCGCGGTCGGGGCCAGCCTCGGGGCGGCGAACAATGTGGTGGTGGGCGCCGACTTCAACGACGAGGCGCTGATCGCACGGCGGGACCTGTCCGGATACAGGGTGCTGTACTTCGCCACGCACGGCCTGCTGCCGCAGCCGGATTCGTGCCTGCCCGAGCCCGCGCTCGTGACGTCGCTCGGTCCGGGCGGCGAGAGCGACGCCCTGCTGGACACCGGCGAGATCCTCAACCTGCGCCTGGACGCCGATCTGGTGGTCCTGGCGGCCTGCGACACCGGTGGCGCGGGCGCGGGCGCCGACCGCACGGGCCTCACGGGCGGCGGCGAGGCGCTGGGCGGGCTGACCCGGGCCATGATCTACGCCGGCTCGCGGACCCTGGTCGTGTCGCACTGGTCGGTGGATTCGGAATCGGTGGTGCGGCTCATGACGGGCGTCTTCGCGTCGGACCAGCCGACGCTGGCGGGCGCGCTGCGCCGCTCGCAGCAGGCGCTGCTCGAGCAGGAGGCCACCGCCCATCCCTACTTCTGGGCGCCGTTCACCCTGGTCGGCGACGGCGCGCGGCCGCTGCCGCGCACGCAGACGGGTTCGGTGGCCGTGGCGGGCTCGGTGGCGGGCCGCTAGTCGGCCGAGGGCTTCAGCAGCCAGCCCATGGCGGCCAGCGCCGCGACGGCGCCGACGACCTGGGCCGCGATGAAGGCGGGCGCCGATGCCGGCGCGATGCCGGCGAAGGTGTCGGTGAGCGACCGGGCCACCGTCACCGCGGGGTTGGCGAAGGAGGTCGACGCCGTGAACCAGTAGGCGGAGGTGATGTAGAGGCCGACCGCGAAGGGCGTCGCCTCGGGCCGGAAGCGCAGGGTTCCGAGGATCGTCGCGATGAGCCCGAAGGTCGCGACGCCTTCGGACCAGGCCTGCGGCGGACCGTCCCTCAGCTTGGACGAGACCTGCAGGATGGGCTCGGCGAACATGGCGTGCGCCGCCCAGACTCCCAGGATCCCGCCGGCGGCCTGGACCACCGTGTAGGCCAGGGCGAGCCGCGCGCCGATCTCGCGGCGCAGCGCGAAGACCAGCGTCACCGCCGGGTTGAAGTGCGCCCCGGAGATCGGGCCGAAGATGGTGATCAGGACCACGAGGCCGGCGCCTGTGGAGAGCGTGTTGCCCAGGAGGGCGATCGCGTCGTTCCCGCCCGACAGGCGCTCGCCCATGATGCCGGAGCCGACCACCACGGCGAGGAGCAGCGCGGCGCCCAGCGCCTCGGCCGCGAGTCGGCGTCCGACCGAGTAGGGGCGGAGCGGGGGCTCGAGACTGGCTTCCGTGGTCAAGGCGTCAGGCCGGCTGGGTCGAGGACGCGCCGATCTCGTTCAGCCGCGCCTGGAGGGACAGCCGGTCGAGCCTGGCCATCGGCAGATCGAGGAAGAGGGAGATCCGGTTGGCGAGCATCCGGTAGGTCTCGGCGAAGGCGAGGGCGATCTCGGCGTCGCTGCCGGTGGCCTTCGCAGGGTCCGGGAGGCCCCAGTGCGCCGTCACGGGCTGGCCCGGCCAGTACGGGCAGACCTCCCCGGCCGCGTCGTCGCAGACCGTGAAGATGAAATCGAGCTCCGGCGCTTCCGGGTTGGTGTCACGGGAGAACTCGTCCCACGACTTGGACTGGAAGCCTTCCGTGTCGTGATCCAGCCGCTGCAGCAGCGCCAGGGCGTTGGGATTGACCTGGCCGGTCGGGAAGGAGCCGGCCGAGTAGGCGCGGAAGCGGCCGGCGCCTTCGCGGTTCATGATCGCCTCGGCGAGGATCGAGCGGCAGGAGTTGCCGGTGCACAGGAAGAGGACGTTGTAGGGCCGGTCGCTCACCCGGGGTCTCCTCAGCAGGGGGTCGGCTCGGCCGCGCAGGCAGTCCGGGCGACCGGACCCAGCGCGCCGCAGATCTCGGGGGCGCCGGCGCAGCAGTCTTCCATCAGGAAGGCCAGCAGCTCGCGCATGGCGCCGTAGCCCGCGGTGTAGATGATCGACCGGCCGTCGCGGCGCGACGACACCAGGCCGGCCGCGGCGAGGATGTTCAGGTTGGTCGACAGGGTGTTCGGGAGGCTGCCGGTGGCGCGGGCGATCTCGCCGGCGGGCAGGCCGTCCGGGCCGGCCCGCACCAGCAGGCGGAACACTTCGAGGCGACCCTGGTGCGCCAGCGCGCCCAGGGCCGCCGTGGCGGCTTGCACTTCCATTGTTCTGGAATGCCGGAAGTTCACCGTTCCGCCAAGCGAAGCTTTTGTGTCAGCAGCAGCCCGCCGAGGTCCTTGCAGGCTCGGCGGGGACGGGCGCCGGCGCCGCCGCCGGCCCGCAGCATGCGCCGGCCGGCTTGGCCTGGGACTGCTCGAGCTCGGTCAGCGCGGCGCTCGCGCCGTACGTCGTGGCGTCGCCGAAGGTGTAGAAGGTCTCCCATCGCAGGCCGGCCGGATCGCCCACCCAGCTCTTGTCGGACTGGGCGTAGCAGCAGGTGGTGGCCGCCTCGTCGAAGGTCTGCGCCCCGGCCGCCTTCAGCCGCGTGGCGAGCTCGGACAGCTCGGCGGCGCTGTCCACCTGGATGCCCACGTGATCGAGCCCCGCCTCGCGATGCGTCGAGATGGCGAAGTTCACGCGGGGGTCGTCGAGCATCCACTTCGCGTAGTCGTCCTTCACCACCGTCGGCTGGGCGCCGAACAGCGTGGCGTAGAACCGGATGGACTGATCGAGGTCGGGGACGCTCACGTGCAGGTGCAGGCGCTTCATGGTTCGATCTCCGCAGGGATGTTGTTCTTCTATATTTCTAGAAATAACGAAACGTCAAGCGGCATTTGTCGGGGACCGCCGGCCGTCAGCCACAAGAGCCATGGCCCGGTCGTCGAGGCGGTGTCCCGGAGAACCTCACCTGCCCCCGCAGCGCGGCGGCTCACCGCTCGTCAATCACTCTGACAGCGCCGTTCATGGACGGTTCAAGGCGCGGTTCGCAACCTGGGCGCATGTCGAGACGCGCCTCCTCCGCCCGATCCGCGCCGCCCGCCGACCGCCCCTCGGCCTGGGCGATCGCGTTGCTGCTCGCCTCCGGCGCGTTCGCGCTGTTGTCGATGGCGCTGCTGGCGACGGGCTACGGCCTGACCTGACGCCTCAGACGTCGGCGAATGAGTCCGGGCTTCCTGAAACGATGCCCGTGGACGCATAGTGGGAACGAAGCTTCGCCCTGGACGCTCGATTCCCCACATGAAGTCCCTCCCGAACATCCTCACGGCGTCCCGGCTGGTCATGGCCCTCTTCATGTTCGTGGCCTTCGCCGCGGCGGCGGGCGCCGTGCCGTACCTCGCGCAGCGCCTCGAACCCGAGCTTCAGTTCGCCCTGCAGCGCTGGGCCGTCTACGCCTTCGTGCTGGCAGCGGTGACGGACTTCTTCGACGGCTGGCTGGCGCGCAAGCTCAACGCCGAGAGCGTCTGGGGCGCGATCCTCGACCCCATCGGCGACAAGGTGCTCGTCTGCGGCGCGATCCTGGGGCTGATGTCGCTGGGGCCCCAGCCGATGGTCGTGCTGCCGGCCGGCCTCATCCTGTTCCGGGAGTTCACGGTCAGCGCGCTGCGGGAAGTCGGCGCGGGCAAGGGCGTGAAGCTCCCGGTCACGCTGCTCGCGAAGTGGAAGACCACTCTCCAGCTGGTCGCACTGACCATGGAGCTGGTGGTCGCCGCCTGGGGCGCCTTCAGCCTCCCGGACGGCGGAGCCTTCCGCACCGGCTTCGAGTTCGCCGCGCACACGCTGTTCTGGATCGCCGCGCTGGTGACCCTGATCACCGGGATCCAGTACTGGGAACAGACCCGCAAGGCGCTCTCGACCTGACGGAGGCCGCCGTCAGCACTCGGCGAGATTGACCGCGAGCCCGCCCAGGCTGGTTTCCTTGTAGACGTGGCTCATGTCCTCGCCGGTCCGCTTCATGGTGGCGATCACCTTGTCGAGGCTGACGGAATGCTCGCCCGTGCCCAGCATCGCCAGGCGGGCCGCGTCGATCGCCTTCACCGCGCCCATGGCGTTGCGCTCGATGCAGGGGATCTGGACCAGCCCGCCGATGGGATCGCAGGTGAGGCCGAGGTTGTGCTCCATCCCGATCTCGGCGGCGTTCTCCACCTGGGCGTTGGACGCGCCCAGCGCCGCCGCGAGCCCGGCGGCGGCCATGGAGCACGCGACGCCCACCTCGCCCTGGCAGCCGACCTCCGCACCCGAGATGGAGGCGTTGCGCTTGTAGAGCGCGCCGATCGCCGCGGCGGTGAGCAGGAAGGTGCGCCGGCCTCCGGGCGATCCGTTGTGGAAGCGGTCGTAGTAGCGCAGGACCGCCGGCAGCAGGCCCGCGGCTCCGTTGGTGGGCGCCGTGACCACCCGGCCGCCGGCCGCGTTCTCCTCGTTCACCGCCAGCGCCCAGAGGTTCACCCAGTCCAGCGCCGAGAGCGGGTCGGCGATCTGCCTGTCGGCGTTCTCGACCAGGTTCCGCCAGATGGCGTGGGCGCGGCGCTGCACCTTCAGCGCGCCCGGAAGCATGCCCTCGGTCTTCATGCCCCGCTCGATGCAGGCGTACATGGCCGCGGCGATCTCATCGAGCCCGGCCTCGATCTCGGCGTCGCTGCGGACCGAGAGTTCGTTGGCGGCCATCAGCCCGGCGATCGTGAGCCCCGAGGCGCGCGCCTGCTCCAGGAGCTCTGCGCCCGAGGCGAAGGGGTAGGGGACCGGCAGCGCCCGCGCCGGCGGCTCGTTGCGCGCGATCTCGTCCTCGTCGCGGACGAAGCCGCCCCCGATGGAGAAGTAGCGGCGCTCGGCCAGCCGGTCACCCCCGGCATCCAGGGCGACGAACTGCAGCGCGTTCGGGTGCTGCGGCAGTCGCTCGCGGCCGGCCCAGACGATGTCGCGGGCCTCGTCGAAGCCGATGTCGCGCCGGCCGCCAAGGGAGAGGCGGCCGCTCTCGCGCACCGCTGCGACCAGTCGGTCGGCCGCGTCCGGATCGAGATTGCGCGGCTCGAGCCCGGCCAGACCCAGGATCACCGCCCGGTCCGTGGCGTGGCCGCGGCCCGTCAGCGCCAGCGAGGCGTAGAGGGTGGTCTCGACCCGCGCCACCCGCACGATGTCCGCCCCCAGCCACGAGAGGAAGCGCGCCGCGGCCGTCATCGGCCCCATGGTGTGCGAGCTCGAGGGCCCGACACCCAGCTTGAACAGGTCGAAGACGCTGACGTGCATTCCGCGCTCTGTGGACGCCTCCCGCGGTCCGTTCAAGGCGCCGTCGCCATGGGGTGGGTCGGGGGCTGAGCGCATTCCATCCGCGGGCGCGCCGTGGTGAAGGAGGCGGACATAGCTCAATGGGTCTGCGTGATGGTGACGGTCTTGCGGAAGTCGCCGCGCCTCGCGTCGCGTGCCCGGACGAAGACATAGATGCGCCCGCCATCCCACCAGTTCATGCCGAGCGCAGGGTCGGAGTCGATCTGCAGAAGCAATCGCCACTGCCGTCCCGCGCGTCGAATGTCGTCGGGCACAGGCCCATCGGGGTCCCAGGCGAGACCGCGCCAGAGGTATTCGCAATGGACGCCCATCTGGCCGCCCTGGATTTCACTCGGGTATCCGCCGACACGGTGCTCGATCTCGTCGCCGAGGTCGGCGTCGGCCAGGAGGTCGAACCCCTCCCAATCGATCTCGGGGCCCGGCTCGTCTTCGCCGAGCCAGTCCCAACTTGGCAGCGATGTGAACCGCATGAAGCCGACGCGAAGTTCTGCAAAGCGCTGGCTCGCCGCCAGAGGCGCCGGAAAGGCAACCGGAGGCCCCGGCGGTTCCAGGCTGTAGATCGCCACGCAGCAGTCCAAGGCGCCGTTTCGCGCTTCATCGAAGAAGAAATACAGGCGCCCTTCATGGGGCAGCCAAGGCATGCCGGCGTGCGCCGCGAACGCCGCGAGGTCGAGCTGTGCGACAAACGCTGGCGGCCGCCCCTCGAACTCGGGCCAGGCGGTGTCGGCAGGCAACTCCGGTAAGCCGCCCAGCTTCGAAAAGCCGGGCGACTTCGCCGGAAAGAGGAGCAGGGTGGGACGCGCCATCCGGCGCAGGCGTGATCGAAGGCGGTATGTGGCCGGATAGTCGTACGATCGGCCCCGCCGCGAGCGCTGGCGAAGCGCGCCGACAAGCCAGGCGATGGCGAGTATCGCTGCCAGCAGGCTTAGCCCGATCCACAAGCCAGGGTCGTTCTCGCCCATGGATCAAGCCGGCATGCGCGCAATCGCGACAGCGCTGCCAGCCCAGCGATGACACTCGTCGTCGTGCTTCATCGCCTACGTTGACCCGCCTCATACGATCTCGCCGCGCCGGCCGGCGTCGTGACGGCCATAACCTTCGCCGGCAATGGCGTACCCCGCACGACGCGTTCAAGGGGGCCGTACAGTGGAAGCTTCAGTTCGTCAAGAACAAAAAAAGAACAGATCAGCTCATCGGGTTCGGCGGCGGGGCGGGCTCGGGGAGCGGGATGAACTCCTGGTCGTCGGCGTCGGGCAGCTTCATGCGGCCGGCGCGCCAGTCGGCCTTGGCCTGCTCCAGGCGTTCCTTCGAGGACGAGACGAAGTTCCATTCGACGAAGCGCGGCCCCACCGGCTCCCCGCCGAGCAGCATGACGATCGCCGGCGTCTGCGCGGTGAACGTCACCGGCCGGCCCGGCAGGAACACCAGCATCTGGCCCGCCTGGTACGTCCGGCCGTCGACCTCCACCGAGCCTTCGGCGACGTAGGCGGCGCGTTCGGGATACTCGGCGGGCAGTTGCGCCTTCGCCCCGGCGTCGAGCCGCCAGTGCACATAGAACAGCGGCGACTGGGTCTTCACCTTGGCCTCGGCGCCGAAGGCGCGTCCGGCGATCAGGCGGGCCCACATGCCGCCGCCCTCGTAGGTCGGCAGGTCGTCCGGTCCGTGGTTGGCGAAGGCGGGATCGGTTTCCTCCAGCTCCGCCGGCAGCGCGACCCAGGCCTGGATGCCGTGCATCGCGCCGCCGTTCCGCCGCAGGGTCTCGAAGCGCTCGGAGTGGGTGATGCCGCGGCCCGCGACCATCCAGTTCACCTCGCCCGGGTGAATGGCCTGGGTCACGCCCGTCGAGTCGCGGTGGGTGATCTCGCCCTCGAACAGGTACGTCACGGTGGACAGGCCGATGTGCGGGTGCGGCCGGACGTCGACGGTGCGCGGGAAGCCGGCCTGGAAGTCCACCGGCCCCATGTGGTCGAAGAACACGAAGGGACCGACCATCCGTCGCTTGGCGTAGGGCAGGACGCGTCCGACCTCGAACCCGCCGAGGTCCTTGCGTCGCTGGTCGATGACGAGGTCGATCATGGGGGGCTCCGGGTCTGGGGCCCCCAGCGTTGCTCCGGCGGCCGCGCGAGTGCAACCGTGGCCGGACGCGGATCGCCGGCGTTCCGCGCCGCCGGCCGCAGTCGGGCCCGCTTGCGGACCGCCGGGCCGGAGACGCGCTACCCCTGGGCGCTCACATAGGGGCTCACGAGGCCGAGCGGCGCCGCGGTGGTGTTCTTCACCGAGCGGATCACGATGCGGCTCTCGATGTTCGAGACGAGCCCCAGGGACAGGATCTTGTCGCGCAGGAAGTCGTCGAACGCGTGCATGTCGCGGGTGACGATGCGCAGTTCATAGTCGGCGGCGCCCGTGACGGTCGCGCACTGGACCACCTCGGCCAGCTTCCCGATGGCGGTCTCGAAGGCGTCCAGGTTGTCCTTGGTGGGCAGGCTGAGCTTCACCGTGCAGTAGACTTCGAAGCCCAGGCCCAGCCGCTCCCGGTCGAGGATCGTGACCCGACGCTGGATGACGCCCGCGTCCTCCAGCCGCTTGATGCGCCGCCAGCACGGGCTCGACGACAATCCGACCCGCTCGGCGATTTCGGCGACGGACAAACCTGCGTCGTGCTGGATCAGATCGAGGATCTTGGCATCGACCGCGTCGAGGGCCTCGGACAACTTTTCCTCCTGTTGACGCCACGAGAGCATATGGTTCTTGCCCCGGAACCGAGGGCCGGGGGCATGCTTTTGGCAAGCAATTGCGGCGCACTTATATGATCTTGCAGTTCACGTGGGGAGGCCCGAAAGGAAGAAAATTGCGATGCGCCACCAGGAAGTGACGCTCGACGACAAATTTCTGCTCACGGACGGCCGGGTCTTCATCACCGGGGTGCAGACGCTGCTCCGCGTGCTCATGGACCAGCGCCGCCTGGACGCGGCCGCGGGGCTCAACACGGCCGGCTTCGTGTCGGGGTATCGCGGCTCGCCGCTGGGCGGCCTCGACCAGCAGGCCGCGCGGGCGGCCAAGCACCTCGAGGCGGCGAACGTCGTCTTCAAGGAGGGGCTGAACGAGGACCTCGCGGCCACCGCCGTCTGGGGCAGTCAGCAGGCCAACCTGTTCCCGGGCGCCCGGTACGACGGCGTCTACGGCATGTGGTACGGCAAGGCGCCGGGGGTCGACCGGACGGGCGACGCCTTCAAGCACGCGAACTTCGCCGGCGTCTGGCCCAAGGGCGGGGTGCTGGCGGTGGCCGGCGACGACCACACCTGCAAGTCCTCCACGCTCCCCTCGCAGTCCGAGTACGCCTTCCAGGATTTCGAGATGCCCGTGCTGTCTCCGGCGGACGTGCAGGAGGTGCTCGACTACGGCCTGATGGGCTATGCGCTCAGCCGCTTCTCGGGCCTGTGGGTCGGCATGATCGCGCTGGCCGACACCATGGACTCGGGCGCCACCATCGATGTCTCGCTTTCGCGGCACCAGTTCACGACGCCCGAGGGCTTTCGCGTCCCCGCGGGCGGGCTGGGCATCCGGCTCAAGGACCAGCCGCTCGACAAGGAGCGCCGGCTCCGCACGCAGAAGATCCCGGCGGCCCTGGCGTTCGCGCGGGCCAATCGCATCGACCGCGTGATGCTGGGCGCGGCCCGGCCCCGACTGGGCATCGTCTGCCAGGGCCAGGCCTACAAGGACGTGATCGAGGCCTTCGCGGCCATGGGGATCAGCCCGCCGGAGGCCGCTTCGCTGGGCGTGGCGATCTACAAGGTCGGCATGCCCTGGCCGCTGGAGCCCACGGGCATCCGCAGCTTCGCCGCCGGCCTCGAGACGCTGATGGTGATCGAGCACAAGCGGCCCCTGATCGAGACCCAGGCGCGCGCGGCGCTCTACGACCTGCCGGCTCACGCGCGGCCGCGGATCATCGGCAAGACCGACGAGGCGGGCGCGCCGCTGCTCTCGGAGCTCACCTCGCTCAGCGTGGCGGAGATCGCGCTGGCGATCGCCGACCGCCTGCCGCCCGGACCGCACATGGACCGGGTCTACGACTACCTGAACCGCGTCTCGGCCGCCTCCATGGCCGCGGTGACCCTGTCCAGCGACCAGCAGCGCAAGCCGTTCTTCTGCTCGGGCTGCCCGCACAATTCGTCCACACGCCTGCCGGAAGGCTCGCGCGCGCTGGCGGGCATCGGCTGCCACTACATGGCGAGCTTCAACGACCCGTCCACCGACCTGAACAGCCACATGGGCGGGGAGGGCCTCTCGTGGGTGGGCGCGGCGCCGTTCACCGACGAGAAGCACGTCTTCGTCAATCTGGGCGACGGCACCTACAACCACTCGGGCTCGCTGGCGATCCGGGCGTCCGTCGCGGCGAAATCGAACGTCACCTACAAGCTGCTGTTCAACGACGCGGTCGCCATGACCGGCGGACAGCAGGCCGAGAGCGGCTTCACGGTGCCGCAGATCACCCGCCAGCTCGCCTCCGAGGGCGTCGAGAAGATCGTCGTCGTGGCCGCCGAGCCCGAGCGGTACCAGCAGGTGACGGGCCTCGCGCCCGGCGTCCAGGTCTTCCCCCGCGCCGAGCTGATGAGGGTGCAGCGCAGCCTGCGCGACACGCCCGGCACGACGGTGCTGATCTACGACCAGGTCTGCGCCACCGAGACGCGCCGCCGCCGCAAGCGCGGCAAGATGGCCGCCGCGCCGATGCGCGTGATGATCAATCCGCTGGTCTGCGAGGGCTGCGGCGACTGCTCGGCCAAGTCGCACTGCGTGTCGGTCGAGCCGCTGAACACCGAGTTCGGCCGCAAGCGGAAGATCAACCAGTCGACCTGCAACCAGGACTACTCCTGCCTCGACGGCTTCTGCCCCAGCTTCGTGACGCTGGAGGGCGCCGAGAACGCCCACCGCGAGGCGATGCCGGCGCTGACCGCCGATGCGACCCCGCTGCCGACCTTCCAGGAACTGAAGGGCGTCCAGAACATCGTCTTCACGGGCGTGGGCGGCACGGGCGTCACCACCGTAGCCTCTATCCTCGCCATGGCGGCGCACGTGGACGGGCGCTCGGCCTCGGTGGTCGACATGACGGGCTTGGCGCAGAAGGGCGGGGCGGTGTTCAGCCACGTCCGCATCGGCGAGACCGAGACCACGGTGATCGGCGGCCGGGTGCCGGCGGCCAGCGCCAACGTGCTGATCGCCTGCGACCTGCTCTCGGCCGCCGGCCCCGACGCCCTGGCGCTCTACGCCAAGGACCGCACGGTGGCGGTGGGCAACGCCGACTTCGCCCCGACCGCCGACTTCGTCACCGACCGCGACGTGCGCTTCGACGCCGACGAGCAGGGCCGCCGGATCGCCGCGGCGGCGAAGAGCTACGACGCCGCGCCGGCGAGCCACCTGGCCGAGACGAACCTGGGCGACGCCATCTACGCCAACATGATCATGCTGGGCTTCGCCTGGCAGAAGGGCGTGATCCCGGTGTCCAGCCGCGCCCTCTACCGGGCGATCCGGCTGAACGGCGTCGAGGCCGAGACCAACCTGCAGGCCTTCGAGCTGGGCCGGAAGGCGGCGTTCGACCCGCAGGCCCGCGGCCCGCGCGAGGATGACGTCCCCACGCCCGAGACCCTGCCGCTGGACGAGCTGATCGCCCACCGCGCCCGGGAGCTGACGGCCTACCAGAACAAGGCCTACGCCGACCGTTACCTCGCCCGCGTGGAGAGGGTGCGCGCGGCCGAGGCGGCCCTGGGCTCCACAGACCTGACCCGCGCCGTGGCGGTCAGCCTCCACAAGCTGATGGCCTACAAGGACGAGTACGAGGTGGCCCGGCTCTATTCCGACGGCCGCTTCGCCGCCTACCGCGCCGAGACCTTCAAGGGCGGCAAGGCGAAGGTCTGGCTCGCGCCGCCGCTGCTGGCGCGCGCGGGGCCTGACGGCAAGCCGAAGAAGATGGCCTTCGACCCCTGGATGCTGGACCTCGTGTTCCCGACGCTCGCGAAGATGAAGGGCCTGCGGGGCGGGCCGCTCGACGTGTTCGGCAGGACCGGCGAGCGGAAGATGGAGCGCGGCCTGATCGCCGAGTTCGAGGCGGACGTCGACAGGCTGGCCGCCGGGCTGACGGCGGAAAACCACCATCTGGCGGTCCAGATCGCCCGCGTTCCCCAGCAGATCCGCGGCTTCGGCCACGTGAAGGAGGCCAGCCTCGGGCCCGCGAAGGCCGAGGCCAGGCGTCTGTGGAAGGCCTGGGCGGGCTGACCGCCATCCCGGAGTCTGTAGGGCCCGGTCCGCGCCGTGCGCCAAAACCGGGATGACAAGGGCGGGATAGCGTTCCAGCGTGGGCCAAACGCGACCGGAGGACGCCCATGGACTGGCCCGCCATCACCGCCGAGCTGGAACAGCTCCTGAAGCTGCGGTCGATCCCGTTCGGGATGAAGCTCTACGAGAACCGCGCCGACATGGAAGCCGTGCCGCGAATCCGTCGGCCACAGCACGTCCACACCCTGGACCAGCTGGTCGGGCAGGCGGCGCGGCTGGGCTGGACGGTGGGCGTCACGGCCGACGACCTGGTGGGCGCCCAGTGCCGCGCGGTGGTCGGACTTGGCGGGGCCAAGACGCCGGAGTGGATGTCCGGCCGGCACATGACCGGCGTGTGGTTCGAGACGCTGGAGGACGCCAGCGCCCATCAGGCGGCCATGGACTGCGTGCCGGACGGCCGCTACGAGGCGCTCGCGATCGGCCCCCTGGGCGCGGGCAAGATCGCCGACTTCGACATCGCGCTGTTCTATGCGACGCCCGGGGCGATGATCTACTTCATCAACGGGCTGCAGTGGTCGGGCTACAAGAAGTTCGACTGGGGCGTGGTGGGCGAGAGCGCGTGCGCCGACAGCTGGGGCCGGGCGCTGACCCGGCGCGAGCCCAGCCTCTCGATCCCCTGCTTCGCCGAGCGGCGCTACGGCGGCGTCCTCGACGACGAGATGCTGATGGCCACGCCGGGCGAGTACCTCGTGAAGGCGATCGCGGGGATGAAGGCGCTCGCGAAGAACGGCTTCCGCTACCCGTTCCCGCAGTACGGGGTGCAGCAGGACGTCCGCGCGGGCATGGCGGTGAGCTACGGTCCCTGAGCGGCGGGAATGCGGTAGATCACGGCGTCGTACTTCGCGCCCGGGCGCTCGGCGACGATCTCGCCGCCGAGCCGTTCGGCGATGCGGCGGCTGGCGGCGTTCTCGACGGCGACGGGCCACACGAACCCCGCGGCCCCGCTCGCGGCCGAGGCCCAGCGCAGCAGGGCCCTCGCCGCTTCCAGGCCGAACCCCTGCCCATGGGCGTCGGCCCGCAGCCAGATGCCGAGCTCGGGCAGGTCGTCGGCCAGCCGCTCGGCGGCCGTGATTCCCAGGCAGCGCCCGGTGTCCCGCAGGCGGATCACGAAGTTCGCCCCGGCCCGCGGGTCGGCTGCGGCCAGCCGGGCGGCGTGCGCTTCGAACTCCGCCCAGGTCGGCGGCTCCCAGGTCATCCATCGCGTGACGGCGGGCGTGATGGCCGCGAACACGTCCGGCGCATCGGCCGTCGTGAAGCGGTCGAGGACGAGGCGCCCGGTCTCGATCTCAGGCACGCCCGGCCTCCACGGCGACCGAGCCATCCGCCCGCTCCGTCACCCTGAGCCCGGCGGACAGGTCGACCTCGCCGAGGTCGATGTCCTCGCCCGGCGTGATCAGCCAGGCGCGGCGGCCGGCCGTGGCCAACACGATCTTCCCCGACCCCCAGGTGTCCCGCGCCCGGCCCTTCAGCGCCGCATACATCGGGGCGCGCCGCCAGGCCTGGGGATTGCCCGGGTCGCAGCGGGCGATCAGCCATTGGCCTTTGGCGTCCTGGTCGAGCACCACCTTCGTCTGGTCCGGCCGGAAGCGGTGCGGCATCTCCTCGTCCATCAGCCAGACGCACTCGAACGTGCGGCAGGCGTTCGGGCGCCGGTCATAGATCCCGCAGCCCTTTCCCTGCCGGACGTGGTCGCAGGTCACGCCGGCCGGCTTGCCCAGCGCCTCGACCGCCATGACGCGGCAGCACTGGGTGCAGGGGCCGCAGGTCCTGGCGCCCTTCAACGCCCCGCCCGGAGATCCGCCTCGAGGGCGGCGTAGTCGGGGTGCCCCGTGATCGGCGTGACGAGTTCGCGCCAGCGGGCGTCCATGGCCGCGGAGACGGCGGGCGACATTTCGTGCACGTGGCCGCCCGCGCCGCCCTTGCGCACCTTGGCGGAGTCGCTGCCGGGGGGCAGGTTGCAGCGCGTCTCGGACAGCTGCCGCATGAGGGCGTCGTCGAAGCGGTCCTTGTGTTCGAGCATGTATTGGATGGACGAGCGCTCCAGGGTGAGCGCCAGAAGCTCGTCGGTGAGCGGGATCCCGGCGAAGGCCGCAACCCGGCGGATCGCGGACTCGGGCTCGGCCAGCATGTGCTCGTACGACAGCAGCAGCACGTTCGGCGCGTGGCGGACCTTCCACCACGACAGGAGGTGGCCCCAGTACGAGCCGATGATGGTGCGCTCCAGGTAGGCGCCGGCAAACTCGTCGAGGGTCACCGCGCCTGGTTCCAGGAACCAGCCGCTCATGAAGTGGTAGAACGAGACGAGCGCATCCTTGGGATCGCGCAGGCTGACAAGGGCCTTGGCGCCGGGCGGCAGCTCGTCATGGGCCATGTGGCTTTTGAAACCGCGCGGGTTCGCGCGCTGCTCGGCGTTGATGTCGATCCCGAGGCCGGTGGCGGTCTCGATCCACGGCACGACCGCCGAGATGTCCGGAAAGTCCATATCGCCGCCGGTGCGCAGCGTGTGGAAGATCTGCTGCAGCCAGGTGGTGCCGCACTTGCCGTAGGGGGCGATGACCACATCGGTCGGGCGTGGCTTCCAGGCGGCGATCGCCGCGCCGATCTCCTGGGGCGAGAACACCTTGGACGAGAGCGCCTGCAGGTCGGCCATGCTGCGCCCCCGGCGCGCTGCGGTTAGGCTCATGTGGTGGTCCCCCGACGTTGCGCGTCACACTAGGACGATGGGCGGCGGGGTCAAACCGCGCCCGCTCAGCCCGCCCCCGCTCGGCCCGCACGCGCGAAACGCCTCTTCGCTTTCGTTGCGTCATCCGCCTAGGGTGCGTCGCATATTCGCGGGGTCGCGGCTCCGCGCGGAATTCGAGGAGCTTGTCCATGGCCGATTTCGGCGGCGACACCGAACTGGAAGCCTTCCGCGCCGAGGCGCGCAGCTGGCTGGAAGCCAACTTCCCCGCCTCGCTGAAGGGCAAGGGCGCGCTGGCGTCGGCCGAGGTGCGCTCGAACGAGCCCGACCTGGTGAAGTGGCGCAAGGCGATCGGCGAGAAGGGCTGGGGCACCCCCACCTGGCCGACGCAGTACGGTGGCGGCGGCCTCTCGGTCGCGCAGGCCCGCGTGCTGGGCCAGGAGATGAGCCGGATCGGGGCGTTCAACCCGCTGATGTTCGGCATGGGCGTGACCATGATCGGCCCGACGATCCTGGACTACGGCACCGAGGCGCAGAAGGCCGAGCACCTGCCGCGGATCGTGCGCGGCGAGGTCCAGTGGTGCGTGGGCTACTCCGAGCCGAACGCCGGCTCCGACCTGGCGTCGCTGCAGACGCGGGCGGTGGACGCCGGCGACCACTGGGTGATCAACGGCCAGAAGACCTGGACGAGCGGAGCCCAGTACTCGGACTGGTGCGGCCTCCTAGTGCGGACCGACCCGCAGGCCAAGAAGCACGAGGGGATCAGCTTCCTGCTCGTGAACATGAAGCAGCCGGGCATCGAGACCCGGCCGATCGGCCTGATCTCGGGCGCCTCGCCGTTCTGCGAGACCTTCTTCACCGACGCGGTGGCGCCGAAGGAGGCGCTGCTGGGCCAGCTCAACGTGGGCTGGACGGTGGGCAAGCGCCTGCTGCAGCACGAGCGCGCCAGCCAGACCGGCGCCTCGATGGGCGGCCGACCGCCGGCGGCGCTGAACACCATCGCCAAGAAGTACCTCGGGACCGACGACAAGGGTCGGCTGGCCGACGTCGACTTCCGCTCGCGGCTGGTGAAGCACGAGATGGACGCCAAGGCCCATGCGCTGACGCTGGCGCGCGCGGCGGCCGAGGCCAAGGGCAACAACAGCCCCGGCAACGCGCCGTCGGTGCTGAAGAACTC
Source organism: Phenylobacterium sp. (assembly GCF_016793225.1). Lineage (GTDB taxonomy): Bacteria > Pseudomonadota > Alphaproteobacteria > Caulobacterales > Caulobacteraceae > Phenylobacterium. The sequence continues at coordinate 29,258 of NZ_JAEUMN010000184.1, read as the reverse complement.
GGCCACCTGGGTCGCCCAGACCCGCGCCGAGCTGACGCTGGAACTGATGGGCTCGCAGGGCCTGGGCTGGGAAGGCGACGCCTTCAACGAGCACGAGATCGAGGCCGTCCGCAGCTGGCTCTGGGGCAAGGCCATGTCGATCTACGGCGGCAGCCAGGAGGTCCAGTTCAACATCGTCTCGAAGCGGATCCTGGGCCTGCCGGACACGACGCAGAGCGCCTGACGCGAGGCGTGGCCATAACCTCGCAGGTAATCGCGGGGCGGCCCCGGGCATGATGGTGTGGCGGGCGACAACAGGAGCCCGCCATGACCGCCCAGAGCCCGATCGACGTCGTGACCGCCTTCATGAAGGCGATGGAGCAGAAGGACTACGACGCCGGCGTGGTCCACGTCGCGGACGACTGCCACTACGAGAACATGCCGATGGGCGTCGCCAAGGGGCCGGCGGGCGTGCGCGCCGTGCTCGAGCCCTTCTTCGCGCCCATCGTCGAGAACGAGTTCCAGGTGCTCCGCCAGGCCACCAACGGCCCGATCGTCTTCATCGAGCGGCTGGACCGCCACCGACTCCCCGACCGCTGGGTCGAGCTGCCCGTGACCGGGGTCTACGAGGTGCGCGACGGCAAGATCGTGTTCTGGCGCGAGTACTTCGACATCGCGACCCTCTACCGGGCCTGGCCCGAACTGCAGGCCGCCGCGGGGTAGCCCGGCGGCCGCCGCCCGTCAGGGTGGCGGAGGACCGCCGCAGGCGAAGGTCATGCGCACCTCGCCGACCGAGCCCTTCCCGGGCGCGGCCCAGGGCGTGACCTTGAACGCTGGGGAGCGCCGGCCGCGGCCCTTGAGGCCGGGCGCCTCGTAGTAGAGCTCGTCCACCACCCGCGAGAGCTGCCGCGGACAGTCGAACTCGCCCAGGCTCTCCACGGACTGGAAGGTCAGGCCGTCCCGGTGGTGGACCTTGTCGGAGTCGTAGGCCGTCCAGACGCGGCGCACGCCGTCCACGGCGACCGCCTGTGGCCGCATGTACACGAAGGTGTCTTCGCTGGCGGTGACCAGGGTCCAGCCGGCCTGCTCCATGGCGGCCACGGGCGCGCTGTCCTGCGCCGCCGCCGTGACCGCGAGGGCGATTGCCGAGAGCCCCAGTGTTCCGATCGCGCGCGCCCGGTTTCGCATCGCGCCAGGAACGCAGGAACGGCCGCGAAGTCCAGTCCCATCTCCGCCCGGTGAACGGCCGTTGAACGCCGCTCTCAGCCGCGGCTCAGCGCTGCGCCCCTATCCTTGGGACGATCCGCGAATTCCGCGGAGCGCACGAGGTGACATCATGGCGGGTTCCGCCATCCATTGGGAGCTCCTGGACCACGGGGCGGACAGGCCGGTCGAGATCGGCGACGCGGTGTCCGCCGAAGCCGGAGGGATGCCGATCTGGCGGGTGGTCGGCTTCGCCGGCTCCAAGGCCTGGCTCGACGACGAGCGGGGGGCGACGCGTTGGCTGACCTCGCTGGAGCCCTTTCGCTGGCGCCTGCCGAAGGCGGCCTGAGGCTTACGGGACGGTGCGCGCCGCGGCGCGCACCGCTTCCACGAACGCCGTGCGCGCGGCGGACAGGTCGCGCCCGGTCGCCCGCGGCCAGGCGGAGTTGACCACCACCACGAGGCGCTCCTCGGGCACGATGAGGATCTGCTGGCCGAAGATGCCGCGCGCCTCGTAGCCGCCCTCGCGGCGCATCCACCAGAAGTAGCCGTAGCCGCCGGTGGGATTGTCGATCTGCTTCGAGGCCGCCTCGGTGGTCCAGCCGGGCGGCAGGATCTGCTTCCCGCCGGCCTTGCCGCCGTCCAGCATGAACTGTCCGATGCGGCCGTAGTCGCGCAAGGTCATGGACATGCAGCAACCGCCCCGCTCGTGGCCGGCCAGATCCGTCATCCAGATGCCGTCGCGCTCCATGCCGTAGGGCTTCCAGATCTTCTCGGAGGCGTACTCCGCGAGGCTCTTGCCGACCGCGTTGGACACCAGCACGCCCACCAGGTCGGTCTCGCCGGTGTTGTAGTGGAACGTCGAGCCCGGCGCGTTCTCGCGCGGCAGCTTGCGCATGTAGCTGACGATGGGGTTGACCTTGGGGTCCTCGATGACCGAGCCGGCGGTGGCCACGTCGGACTTCGGGTCGACGTAGTCCTCGTTCCACTTCACGCCCGAGCTCATCATCAGGAGCTGGCGCACCGTGACGCCGTCGTAGCCCGACCCCTTCAGCTCGGGGATGTAGTCGGTGACCACCGAGTTCAGGCTCTTGATCTTGCCGTCCTGGAGGGCCGCGCCCACGAGGGTGGCGGTGACGGACTTGGCGACCGAGAACGAGGTCCAGCGGTCCTCGGGCCGGCGGCCCAGGCCGTAGCGCTCCATCAGGATCTTCCCGTCCTTCAGGACCAGCACCCCCGAGACCCTGAAGGCCTCCATGTACTCGGCCGTCGTCCAGGTGCGGCCGTCGTGCGTGTACGAGACGTCGATCGTCTTCGCCGCCGCCGGCAAGGCGCGAACCTTCGGGCCGCGCGCGATGACCTTGGCCTCGAACAGGTCCTCCATGGCGCGGTAGCCGCGGCTCTGGAGCTCCGGGGGCCATGCCAGGATCATCGGCGTGTCGGCCGACTTCGGCTTCTGCGCGGCGGCCGGGGATGCGGCAAGCGCCAGAGCCGCCAGGGCCAGACCGATGGATCGCAACATGGAACCCCTCCCACACGCCGTGTCGGGGCGGAACCTAGTCGCTGCGGCGCAGGAGGGCTAGGCGGCTCGCGGCATCGCGGCCCGGCGCTCGGCGACGAGCGCCTCGTGCAACGCCGTCTCGCCCGCCCGGCGCGCCGCGTCGATCAGAGTCAGGTCCAGGAGGTCGCGCTGCGCATGGCTGCCGCCGAACCGGCCGGCCCGGTTGCGGACATCACGCAGCAGCTCGACGGCGCGGCCATGCCGTCCCCGGCCGTGTGCGAGCATCGCCTCGGCGACCGGCAGCCCCACGTCCCGCGAGAACGCGGCGTTGTCGCCGGCGCCCTCGACGGCGCGGGCGATCTCGGCCACCGCCGCCTCGGCGTCGGCGTCGCGGCCCGCGCCGACCAGGGCCATCACCGCGTGGACGTCCTCGAAGGCGTAGTGGCCCAGGCGGTGCTGCGACCAGGCGTCGGCCAGGGCCAGCCAGCGGCCGCCGACGTCGACGCCGCGCAGCCTGAGGCGCCACAGGAGGGCCGAGGCGTCCACCATGTCGAACGCGAGGCTCGAGGGCTCCCCGAAGACCGGCCCGTCGTAGAGCTCGAGCACGGCGTCGATGTCGTCGAGCCCCAGGTGGAAGAGGGCCGTGTGCCACCAGTTGTGCACGAGGAAGAAGCTCTCGGGGGTCCAGGCGGCGGCGTCGTCGCGCATGAAGCGCACGCCCTCGGCGCGGCGGTCCTGCATCTCCAGCACATGGGCGACGGCGTGACGCGCCCAGTTGTTGCGCGGTTCGAGGGCGCAGGCCTCGCGGCCGGCCGCCTCCGCCCGGTCGTAGAGCGCCGTCTCCTCCAGCCCGAACGCGTGCAGGCCGAGGACGGCGTGATACCCCGGCATGTCCGGGGTCCAGCGGGCCCGCGCGCGGCCGATCCGGTCGCGGAGCATGCGGGAATCGCCCAGCAGGAAGTCCATGGTCTGGCCCACCTGCAGCGCCAGGACGTCGTGCGGCCACGCGATGGCGACATCCTCGAGGATCCGCGCGGCCCTGCGGATCTCGCCTGCGAGCATCGCCTCCGCCGCGGCGACGTGCCCCGCCTCGCGGGCGTTCATCGGCAGGTCGCGGGCCGCGGACACCGCGGCGGCGGCCATGCCGCGGATCGCCGGGTTGCTGCCGATCGCCGTCATGTAAGCCTTCAGCACGTGGGCCATGACGAAGCCGGGGTTCTGCTTCAGCACCGCCTTCGCCTGCTCGAACGGAGCGCCGGCGTAGCGGTGGTAGGCGTCCAGGGCGGCCTGGAAGAGCTCCAGCGCCGCCGGGTTCGCTCCGCTGTACTCGAGGCCGTAGTGGTCCTTCACCGTCATGTCTCGGATCCTGTGGCCCGCTCGGGGTCGGCGTTCGGTTTGCGGTCCCTTATACAATCCGTGACCGTGGGGACGTCAGACCCTGATGTTCGCGAGGCCGCGGGCCTCCGTTTCCTCGGGGCGTGACACGGCTGGCCCGGACAGCTAACCCCGCCTCATGGCCGATTTCGATTTCGACGCGGTGGTCGTGGGCGCGGGCGCCGTCGGGCTGGCGTGCGGCCACGCGTTGAGCCGCCGCGGGCTGGCGGTGGCGGTGCTGGAGCAGGACGTCGCCATCGGCCAGGGCGTCTCGTCGCGCAACTCCGAGGTCATCCACGGCGGCCTCTACTATCCCACCGGGTCGCTCAAGGCGCGGCTCTGCGTCGAAGGGCGGCGGCGGCTCTACGCCTTCTGCGACGCGCACCACGTGGCCTACGACCGCTGCGGCAAGCTGGTGGTGGCGACGACGGCGGACGAACTGGCGCGGCTGGAGGCGATCTACGACCAGGCCCAGGCCAACGACGTCGAGGGCATGGAGCGCCTGACCCGGGCGCAGGCCCTGGCGATGGAGCCCGAGCTGGCCTGCGAGGGCGCGCTGCTCTCGCCACAGAGCGGGGTCTTCGAAAGCCACGCCTACATGCTGGCGCTGCAGGGCGAGATCGAGGCGGCGGGCGGGGCGGTGGTGCTGGCGACGCCGTTCGAGGCCGCGACGCCGCTGGAGGGCGGCGGGTTCTCCGTGGCGGCCGGCGGCGCCGAGCCGACAACGCTGACGTGCCGCTACCTGGTGACGGCGCCCGGCCTGTCGGCCCAGGCGGCGGCGGCGCGGATCGAGGGCTTTCCGCCCGCCCTCATCCCGCAAGGCCACTACGGCAAGGGCATGTACTTCCGGCTGGCGGGCAAGGCGCCGTTCCAGCGCCTGATCTATCCGCCGCCGATCCCGGGCGCGCTGGGGACCCACTACCGCCGCGACCTGGGCGGCCAGGGGGTCTTCGGGCCGGACCTCAACTTCGTCGACGAGCTGGACTACACCGTCGATCCCGCGGCGGCGGACGGGTTCTACCGCTACATCCGCAAGTTCTGGCCGTCGTTGCCCGACGGCGCGCTGAGCCCCGACTACGCCGGGATCCGGCCGAAGATCCACGGCCCGGGCGAGCCGCAGCCGGACTTCCGGCTCGACGCGCAGGACGTCCACGGGCTGCCGGGACTGGTCGCGCTGTTCGGGATCGAAAGCCCGGGCCTGACCTCGTCGCTGGCCATCGGCGAGGAGGTGGCGGCGCGGCTGGGGCTCTAATCTCTCCCCGCCTGGGGAGGGCAGGAGGGTTTGAGTTTTCGTCGGGCCTCCGCATAGTTTCGTCAGGGAGGACGGCATGAAGAACCGCATCACGGAACTGCTGGGCGTCGCGCATCCGATCGTGCAGGCCCCGATGGGCTGGATCGCCCGCGCGCAGCTGGCCAGCGCGGTGTCCAACGCCGGCGCCTTCGGGATCATCGAGACCTCGTCCGGCCGCCTCGACGAGGTGCGCGAGGAGGTGAAGAAGATGAAGACCCTCACGGACAAGCCGTGGGGGATCAACGTGGCCCAGGCCTTCGTGCGCGACCCCGACATCGTGAGCTTCGTGGCCGACCAGGGCGTGCGGTTCGTGACGACCTCGGCCGGCGACCCGAACCGCTACTGCGATGCGCTGAAGGGCCGGGGGCTCACCGTGTTCCACGTGGTCCCGTCCCTGGCGGCGGCCGAGAAGGCGATCGCGGCCGGCGTGGACGGGCTGGTGGTCGAGGGCGGCGAGGGCGGCGGCTTCAAGAACAGCCGCGAGGTCGCGACCATGGTCCTCCTGCCGCTGGTGGCGTCGAAGACCGACCTGCCGATCATCGCCGCCGGGGGGATCACCGACGGCCGCTCGATGGCCGCGGCCTTCGCGCTGGGGGCCGAGGGCGTGCAGATGGGCACCCGCATGGTCTCGGCCGCCGAAAGCCCGGTGCACCAGAACTGGAAGGACATGATCGTGAACGCCAAGGAGACCGACACGGTCTTCCTGAATCGCCACGGTCCGGGCCCGGCGCTGCGGGCGCTGCGCACCGAGAAGACCACGCGCCTGGAGCTGGAGCCGCCGCCGAACGTCATGGCCGAGATGGCCAACGCCCTGCAGCTCTACTTCGGCGGCGACATGGAGGCGGCGATCGCGCTGACCGGCCAGGTCGCCGGCCGCATCGACAGCGTCAAGCCGGTGGCGCAGGTGATCTCCGAGACCATCGCCGAGTTCGAGGCGGTGATGACGCGCCTGGGCGCGCAGTACGGGAAGGCGGGCGCGCCGGCGTGATCCCGGGACCCGCCGTCGCGGCCCGGATCTTCCTCGCCCTGCAGGCGGTGGCGATCCTGTTCCAGCTCGCGCTGGCGGCCGGCGCGCCCTGGGGCGAGTACGCCATGGGCGGCGCGTTTCCCGGCGTCTTCCCGCCGGAGATGCGGCTCGCGGCCCTGGCGCAGGCCGGCCTGCTGGCGGGCATCGGCTACATCGTCGCGCGGCGCGCCGGGCTGATCCGCGGGCGCGGTCCGGCGCCCCGGTGGCCCGCCTGGCTTGTGGTCGGGTTCCTGGGGGTCGGGCTCGTGCTGAACCTGATCACGCCCAGCGCCATGGAGCGGCTCATCTGGGCGCCGGTGCTCACGGTGCTGTTCCTGATGGCGCTCCGCGTCGCGGCCGCGCCGCCGGCTACTTCGGCGCCACCCGGATGATGCGGCCGGCGTCGCTGTCGACGCCGATGTAGAGCGCGCCGTCGGGACCGACCGCGATCGGGCGCAGGCGCTCCTTAACCTCGACCAGGAGGCGCTCCTCGCCCACCACCTTGTCGCCGTCCAGCGTCAGGCGCGAGAGGTAGCGCGGCCCCATGCCGGTGACGAACAGGCTGCCCTTCCAGGCGGGGACCTGGGCGGCCTCGTAGAACGCCATGTCGCCGGGCGCGAGCACCGGGTCCCAGTAGTAGATCGGCTGTTCCATGCCGTCCTTCCGGGTGATCCCCTCGCCCACCGGGCCGCCGGCGTACTCGATGCCGTAGGTGATCGTGGGCCAGCCATAGTCGCGGCCCTTGCGCACGATGTTCAGCTCGTCGCCGCCGCGGGCGCCGTGCTCGACCTCCCAGAGCTCGCCGGTCCTCGGGTGGAGCGCCGCGCCCAGGATGTTGCGATGGCCGATCGAGAAGATCTCGGGCCGTGCGCCGGCCCGTCCGACGAATGGATTGTCCTTGGGGATCGAGCCGTCGGTGTTGATGCGGACCACCTTGCCCAGGGTTCCGTCCATGCGCTGGGCCTGCATGCGGCCCTCGAGGACGGAGCGCTCGCCGCCGGTCACGAAGAGCGTGCCGTCGCGGCCGAACACCAGCCGCCCGCCGTAGTGCTTCGTCGACGCCAGCGACGGCGTCTGGCGGTAGATCACGCGGACGTCCTCGAGGCGCGGCGTCCCGCCCGTGGTCACCAGCCGGCCGCGGGCCACGGCGCCGTTGTTCTTCCCGTCCTTCGGGGGCTCCACGTAGTGGAGGTAGACGAGGCCGTTCCGGGCGAACTGCGGGTCCAGCGCGATCCCCTGCAGGCCGCCCTGGTCGCGGGCGTCCACGGCGGGGACGCCGGCCACCGGCTCGGAGAGGCGACCGTCCTTGAACAGGCGCAGCCGCCCGGGCTTCTCGGTGATCAGCAGGCCCCCGTCGGGCGTGAAGGCGAGGCCCCACGGCTTGACCAGTCCGGTCACGTGGTCGGTGACCTGGTAGTCGACGCCGGCCTTGACCTCGGGCGCGCGGGTCTGGCCGGCGAAGGCGGGCGCCTGGTCCTTCCCGTTCGGCGCGCGGGTTTCCACGGGCGCCCCGGAGGCGCCCTGCGCCTGGGCGCGGTCGGGGGCCGCGTTGCAGGCGGCGGCAAGGAGGGCGGTCGCGCAGGCGGCGGTCAGCAGCGTCTTCAAGGGGATCTCCGTCAGCTCGGAAGCACAGTGCGAAGCGCGTCGTCGGGTTGCGCGCCCTCCAGATGTATGAGCGACCAGACGGCAAGGAAGAGCAGCGGCCAGCGGCCCGTTCCCTGGCGCATGCGGTCTTCGGCGTCCGGGACGAGCCGGCGGACGGCGGCGACCCGGGCGATGCGCGGCGCAAGGTCGCCCGCTCGCGGCGCGATCCAGGCCTCCACCGGCGTCGTGAAGCCCTGCTTCTTCGCCCAGGGCCGGGCCGCCGGGCAGGCGCGCTCGAGCCACTTGCGCAGGATCCACTTGCCGTAGCCGCCCTGCGTCTTCAGCCGATCGGGGAGCGACCACGCGAAGGCGGCGACCGCCGGGTCGAGGAAAGGCGTGCGCCCCTCGAGCCCGTGCGCCATCAGGCAACGGTCCAGCTTCAGCAGCAGGTCGTTGGGCAGCCAGGTGACGACATCGGCCCACTGCGCCTGCTGGAGCGCGCTCAGCCCCCGGGGTGGGCGCGCCGCGTCGCGCCAGGCTGCGAGGACCTCAGGCGACGTCCCGCGCGGTTCGGCGGGGCGCCCGCCGAGCAGCCGGGGCCGCAGCGCGCGCCGGTAGCGGCCGTATCCGGCGAAGAGCTCGTCCCCGCCCTCGCCGGTGAGGACGACGGTGAGGCTGTCCTTGGCGGCCTCGGCCAGCTTGTAGGTGGGCAGCGTCGCATAGTCGGCGGTGGGGTCGTCCATGGCCCAGGCGACCTGCGGAAGGATCCGCCAGAAGTCCGCCTCGCCGAACGTGGTCTCGCGCCAGTCCAGGTCCAGCGCCCGGGCCACGGCCTCGGCCGCGGCGCGCTCGTCCGCGGCGCCCGGGGCGTCGAAGCCGCAGGTGAAGGCCGTCACCGGGCGCGTGTTCAGCCGCGCCATCAGGGTGGCGATGGCGGCCGAGTCGACGCCGCCCGACAGGAACAGGCCGTAGGGCGCGTCGGAACGCTGGTGCACGCGCACGCTGTCCTCGAGCACGGCGTCGAGGGCGGCGATCGGGTCATCCGCCGCGCGCGCCTCGGCCGGCGGGTTCAGCGGGAGCGGCGCGCGGCGGTGGTTCGCCACGATGCGGCCGTCGCGGACCTCGATGACCTCGCCGGGCGCGACGCGGCGCAGGCCCTGGAAGGGCGTGCGCTCGCCGAGCACGTAGTTCAGTTCCAGCAGCTCGCGCGCCGCGGTCTCGTCCAGCGCCCGCTGCATCAGGCCGGCGGCGAAGAAGGCGCGCGGCTCGGAGGCGAACGCCAGGCCGCCGGCGTGCTCCATCAGGTACAGCGGCTTGATGCCGAACGGGTCGCGGGCCAGGAACGTCCGCCCGTCGGGTCCCACCAGGCAGAGCGCGTACATGCCGCGCAGACGGTCGAACGCGGCCGGGCCTTCGCGCGCGTAGAGGTGCAGCAGCGGCTCGAAGTCGGACCCGGTGCCCAGATGCGGGCCCAGCTGGTGGTCGCGCGTCAGCTCGACGTAGTTGTAGATCTCGCCGTTGCCGACGACCGCGCCGCCGGCGGCGTGCAGGGGCTGCCATCCGCCTTCCAGGTCGATGATCGACAGCCGCGCGTGGGCGAGCGCCGCGCCCGGGAGCTGCTCCAGCCGCACGCCGTCGGGCCCACGGTGGGCGATCGCGCGGATCATCGCCTCGGCGCGGGAGTCGTCCCCGCCGAGCTGCCCGGCGATGCCGCACATCAGGCGGCTCCGTGATCGGCGAAGAGGGCCTGCCACTGGGCGACGACGGCGCTCTCCGAGAACTGCGAGGCGACGCGCTGGACGCCCGCCGCGGCGAAGCGGGCGCGAAGGCCGGGGTCGTCCAGCAGGCGTGTGACCCCGGCCGCCAGGGCCTCGGCGTCATCGATGGGGACCAGGAGCCCGTCGCGGTCGTGCTGGATCAGCGCCTTGGGGCCCTGGCTCTCGGCGGCGACGACGGGCAGTCCGTGGGCCCAGGCCTGGATGACCACATTGCCCAGCGGCTCGTAGCGCGAGGGGAACACGCAGACGTCCGCGGTCCGGTAGAGCGCCGAGGCGTCCGCCCGCCAGCCGAGGAAGCGGACGCGCGGCGCGACGCCCAGCGCCTCGGCGAGGCCCTTCAGCTTGGCTTCCTGGGGACCGGCGCCGGCGATCCACAGATAGGCGTCCGGCAGCCGGGTCAGGGCCTGCAGGCTGACGTCATGGGCCTTGTTCTCGTGCAGGCGGCCCATGGCCAGCAGCAGCGGCGCGTCCGCGGGCGTGTCGAGGGTCGCGCGATCCACCGGCGCGCGCTCGGCGGCGGCGGCGGCGAAGTTGGGGATGCAGGTGACCCGGCCCGCAGGCCAGCCCTGGTCGACGATCCAATCCGCGATGTCCTCGGTGTTGGCGACCAGGTGATCGAAGCCGCGGTAGTACTTCAGGCTGTAGTAGCCGCCGAGCCGGCCGATGCGCGCCCAGGGCCCCCGCGGCGTGTGACGCGCGGCGCGGTTCATCCAGGCGAGGGCGACACGGGTTCCGTTGAGCGCCGCGAAGCCTGCGACGGCCGGCCGGGTGATGATGTCCAGCGGGCCGCCGAAATGGAGCACCTTCACCGGAATGCCGGCCTTGCGCAGGCGCGCCTCGCGCAGCGGATTGCGCCGGATCGCCGCCGCTTCCGCCACTCCGGCCCGCTTCAGCGCCTTCAGGAGGTCGACGAAGTAGGTCTCCGCGCCGCCTTCGCCGGCCGTTCCCAGGAGGTGCAGGACGCTCATCGCAGCATCGAGCCTAGCGCGCCTGCCGTCCGCGCCCAAGCGCTTGAAGCGCGGCGGCATCGCCCCTATAAACCGCGCCTCCCGTGGTGGGGTGTCGCTCGTGGCTGGGTAGCTCAGCTGGTTAGAGCGGTGGATTCATAACCCACAGGTCGGCGGTTCGAGCCCGCCCCCAGCTACCACGACTCCCAACCCACGGTTCTCGTTGGGTTCGGCTCCACCACGGGACAATCGCGCAAGGGTGCCTTCGACCTCGATGTCGATCGGGCCGCCGCGCTCCTGGCTTCGCGGGATGATCACGATCCGGTCGACCAGCCCGCGCACCGAATCTGCCAGCGCCCGCTCGGCCTGAGTGTTGTTGGGCGTGAACTCGGCCAGCGTCGCCTGCAGTTGGGCGACCATCTCCGCGTAGATGCGCGGGGCGTCGGGGTGCAGCTCGATCGTCGGCTCCGGCGCCGTGAGAGCGTCGAGTTCGGTCTGCGCCGCCTTCCGCTCCGTCTCGAGGTCCGCTACGCGGGCCTCCATGGCAGGGGTCGAGACGCCGCGCTCGATCGCGGAGACGAGCCGCGCCAGGCCTCGCTCGGCCTCGGCGATTCGCCGGGCCAGCGGCGCGCGGAGATCGGCGGCGGCCGCCTTGCGCGCGGCTGCAGCGTGGCGGTAGGCCCGCACGTAGCTGGCGACCGCCTGGGGCGCGAGCATCTGCTCTCGCAGGACCTCCAGCGCCACGGCCTCGACCTTGGCGCGGGCGGGGGTGCGGCGGTTCGTGCACGTGCCCCGCTCCCGGTAGTTCACGCAGACGAGCTTGCCGGTCGTGTAGGTCACGTAGGCGCCGCCGCAGGACCCGCACCGCAGGAGGCCGCCGAACAGGCTCGGCCGACGCTGAACGGCGTGGGGCTGGGCTGAGGCTCGCGCCTTGCGATCCCGCACTGCGCGCCAGGTCGGATCGTCGATGATCCGCAGATGCTCGACAGGGGTGCGCTTCCACTGCTCCGGCGGCAGGTAGCGGTGGACCCGCTTGCCGGTGTCGCGGTCCTTGCGGACCTCGTCTCGGCCCCAGACCTTCACGCCGGCATAGAGTTCGGTGTTCAGGATGCCGTTCCCGCGCTGGCGGGAGCCGCTGATCGTGGACGTATTCCACAGCCCGCCCTTGGGGCCAGGCACGCCTTCAGCGTTCAGAGCGCTGGCGATCTCTCGGGCGGTGTCGCCGGCGGCGTAGGCCGCGAAGATCCGCCGGATGACCTCGGCCTCGGCGGGAATGATCTCGATGTGCCCGCCGGGTTGGGTGCGGTAGCCATAGAGCCGGGCGCCGGTGGCGCGCCCCTGCTCGGCGTTCGCACGCACCCCGCGCTTGGTCTTGGCCGAGAGCACCTGGATGTACTCGGCCGCCATGAAGCTCTTGAACGCCACCTCCATCCGCGAGACGCGCTCGCTCGACAGGGTGGAAATGAACACGCCTGCGGCCGCGAGGCGGTTGTAAACGTTCCACTGGTGCTCTTCGTCCCGGGCGATCCGGTCCTCGTCTTCCACTAACAGGGCATCGAACTCACCACGCCCGGCCGCGGCGATGGCGTTCAGTAGGCCTGGGCGGTTGGCCATCGCGGTCCCGCTGATCGCTGCGTCCATGTACGAAGCGACGACGGTCCAGCCGCGTCGGCTGGCTATCTCCGTCAGGACTGCCACCTGATCGGCCACCGAGCGCGCGTTCTGCCGGTCGCTGGAGTAGCGGGCGTAGATGGCGGCGCGGGTCATCTCGGCTTCTGGGCGGCTGCGGCGGCGCGACTGTCACGCTCCTCCCGGACCCGCGCAAGCGCCTCCACCACCCGGAGGACTTCCGGGGGCAGAGAAGCTGTGGGCGGGTTGGGGATGCGTTCGGCGCGCATGGCTCTATGGCGCTGATACCTTCAGCGCGGCGCGCCGGAGCGGCGCCGCCCACTTCCTTCGGACCCGCGGGGCGGCGTGCGGGCTGGAACACCTGCGGGCGTGGGGACGCCCCGGCACCGAAACTCGAGCGTTCATTTGGCGCCGCCGTGCTCCGCGGGGGCCGCCGCCGTGGCCGCGGTGAAGGCCGCGCGCCACTCGTCCAGCGTGGTCCGCCGCAGGCAGTTGGCACGGCTCCATTCCTCCATCCGCACGCGCACCGACTTCGGCGCCTGGGCCCAAACGAGCACGGTCGCGAGATCGGCCTCGAAGGGCGCGCCGTGAGGGCAGCCGATGTGATCGGCGACAACGTAGGCCCCGTTCTGCTTCACCAGTCGGTAGCCGAGTTCGCCGACGGCTTCGGACGCGTCGGCAAAGAGAAGACGGTCGGCGGTGGTGGTGGTCACGGTTCTCTCCGGAAGCGATGCTGGCAGGTGTGTCATGCGTCATCGGCCCCAGCGGGCGACGGCGTAGCGCGCCTCCTTGGGCGGCGCGCCCAAGCCCTCAACGAGGTAGCGCTCGAGCCCTTCGATGGAGTGCGGTCCGTTCACCCGCAGGCGCTCTTCGATCTCGCAGACGAGATTCTGAATCAGGCTTTCTTCTGGGTGTTCGGCACGAACTGTGCCGCAGCGTGAGCAGCGAACGACGATGTTCCAGCCGTCGCCGTGGAACCGTGCGCAGTCGCGGGGATCAGGAAGGGCTTCGGTCCGAGTGTCGAACCACTCGTGATCACAGACCTCGCTCATGCGGCCCAGTCCCCGATGCCGTCCCAGCGATGGTTCATGATGCCCATCCGCCGATCCCGTGTGCGCTCGTCTCGATCGGCCACTCGGTAGGCGACGTCGATCATGAGCGGGATGCCGCCGATCTCGTGGAGCCTCATGCCCAGCGTGCTCACGGCTTGCCGACAAACCTCCGCGACCGGGCGTGTGAACAGGTCGTGGGCCGCCTGCTGCGCGCGGGTCCAGTTCTCCATCCGGTCCAGCAGCTCGCCGATCATCGTCCCTGCGGACGTTAGGCCGCGCTCCGCCACGAGCGCTGGATCCCGGTCGGCGCGGATCGCTGCTGCGAGGAGCGCGTCGAGGGCGTTCTCGATCTTGACCGTCTCGGCCGCTTCGCTGGTTATCGTGTTCACGGCTCCGCTCCCGCGATGTCGGGGGAAATGCGCTGGCGGTACTCATCGATTTGGAGGAAGGCCTCGTGGGCGACCTGAGGGTCGACCTTGTCGCGGACAACGATGGTGTTGAAATGGATGAACACCATGGCGACGTCGTCGAGATCGGACCCATCGACGCCCGCGTAGACCCAGAACGCGTAGGGATCGACAGAGCTGTACGGCGGCCGGGAACAGACTTTCACCTGCCCGCGTGTGTGCTGGCCGCGTCCACCGAATGCATTGTGGCTTGGCGTCCAGGCGATAACGGCTTCTGCGGCTTTCATGCTGCGATCCTCCGGTTGGCAGCGTCGCGCACCAAGCGCTGGTCCTTCACTCGAACCTCGGCGACCACGATCGCGGTGACAGCGGCCTGGAGGTCGGCGCGCGAGATCGTGTGGCGCGCGTACTTCGGGTTCGGTTGTCGGACCGCAAACCCGTCCTCGGAGCGGCTCACCACGAAGGGCGCTTCACCGTCGCCGAAATCGAGGAGGTAGACGGCGTCGTAAAGAAAACGAGCGGTGTCGGCGACCATGAGGAAGTCGCCTCCGCGAAGCTCCGGCCCACAGCAGTCGCCTGCGAGCTCGAAGAGCCGGAGCCCGGCGCCCAAAGGCGCCGGGGCGGCAATGGCCAGGGCCGTCATCTACTCGGCCGCGATGGCGGTGGCGTCGCCGATGACGCCGTCGCGCTGCTGGATCACGCTGGCGACGGTCTTGCGCAGCGGCTCATGGCTGTTCAGGAGCCCGACGATTTCATTGGCGCGCCCGGTCGCGTCGTCGATCACGAAGGTGGTGCCGAAGGCATAGCCTCCGTCCGTATCGCGGATGACCTGGAACGAACCGCCCAGCGCTTCGTACTCGTCGACCAGCGCGCGGGCTCGGGCATAGAGGGCCGCCTGATACTTCCAGAGCATGCCGATCGGGCCACCGCCTTCGATCCATTGGAAGTCGCGGGCCTCAAACCGCCACTCCGAGAACTCCTCGGCCCGACCCTCGTGAGGCTCCGCGTCGCGATGGTGCTCCTTCCAGGCCTTGTGCATTTCGCCCGGCTGGGCATCGGGGTGGGTGTGGTCCGCGGCCCGAAAGGCCGGGAACAGGCCGCCGACCGGCGGCGTGATGAGCGCTTGGCTCTGGCTCCCCGCGAGACGGAGGGCGTGGAGGTAATAGCGTGCCGCGAACTCTTCGCCGCGGTCGCCGCCGTCCAGCAGGTCACGCATCGTGCGGGGGCAGTCAGGCGTAGACCAGCTGTGAGGGAGCATGAACTCCAGCGACGCCCTCATGACCTCAGCCATCGCCTCGACGCTCGGGGGCGGGATCTGCTCCCAGCCTTCGAGGGCGTTGCAGAGTTCGTTGAAGAGCGGATCCTCGTCGCCGGGGTCTTCCGTCTGGGCGTCGTGCGCGGCTTTGGCGGCGAGGTAGCGGTCGCGGGCCGCCTTCCAACGGTCGGCGGCAGCGGCCGTCTTCAGGTCGTAGACCGCTGACGGCAGGTGCTTCAGCGCGAACTGCAGCGCCGGCGCCAAGTCTTCGTCGCAGCCGGGCATGCGCTCCGTGAGCCGCTGGATCGCGTCATGCGCACTTCTCGGGCGCCACTGGGCGACCGGGGTCGCGAACATCTCGCGCTCACGAATGTAGACCGTGAGCCGCGCCGTCGCGTCAGCGCCGGAGGTTTCGGCCCGGAGCAGCGCCAGCGACGCCTCGGTGACGCGGTCGCCCGCCTCGTGCCAGGCGTCCTCGGCCTTCGTGAGCTGGCGCTTGCTCCATCCTTCCGCCTCGCCCTGCGCGTGGATACGGCCCAGGCGCTCGTACTCGTCGATCAGGCCGGCGAGCGTCTTGGCTTCCGCCAGCAGCTCCGGGCCGTAGCCCATGAGCCCGTCGAGCAGGAGCATGTCGGTGTCGTAGACAACCCGCGGCTCCGGCTTGGTGATCGGCGCGAAGCCTTGGCCTTGGGCGGTGTGTGTGTCGAGATTGGCGCGGTCCATCGCGGCCTCCGTCGTTGATGACGAGGAAGAAGGGCACGAAATATTTTACGCGTCAACCGCGATGAACGAAAGAATTTACGTAATCGTCAGCTTCGTCGATGGTCGCCAATCGCTTGCCGAGGAGCGGGGGACCAGCGAAGTGGACGTGGGCGCGAAGCACGATCCCCGTGACCGATAGAGACTCGCTTGCTTGGTCACCTACGCGCCACCGACCTCCGTCGCGCACCTCGGTGCCAGGGCCTTCCCAAACCACCTCGTCCTGGAGGCGCGCTGAGGTCGACGCCGTCTCAAGGATAATCAGATCGGGGGCGCGCTGAGCGACTCGCCTGAGCGAAAGCTCCTCTTGCCCCTTATAGGTGTCCGGCTGATCCGTCTTCTCTGCTCGCATCCGCAGGAGGATTACAAGATCACCATCCCGCAATCCCGGCCCGTGCCAGTCCAAGTTCTCTAGAACATGCAATAGAGAACCCCGGGGAATCACGCGGTCAAAAGACTCGTCGTCCAATATGAAAAGCTTCTGCGCGCCCGGCAGATATTGGGGGAGAGAATGAATATCCGACGTATACCAATCGACATCATCTGAATAATCGGAGTCTTCCCACCCCAGCCTAACCCGGCCAGATACCAGTAGTGGAACGATTCCGATTAGCGTCTCATCGGGGAGAACTGTGGGTTCGCTAGTTCTATATGGGACGTCTTGCTCGCCCATCAGATAGCCGACGTCGCATTGAAGGACCCGCGCGAGGGCGAATAGGCTGGTGGCGCGGGGTGAATTGCTCCGGCCGGAGAGCATCATTCGAACCGCCTCGGGGCTCAGGCCGGCAGCGACGGAGGCGCCACGAGCCGTGAGCCGCAGCTCGTCCAAGCGCTCCTGTAATCGCTTTCTGACGATGCCGCCTCGGCGCTCGCTCTCGGACCCCATCGGCTCCGGCCTCATGGCTGCCTCAACCCTATGACCGGCGTACGCATAGCCTTCCGCCCACCGATTGACCGCACGTAAAATTTTGCGTACCCATGCTAGGCATGAGCCTCAACATCTTTCTTGATCGCTGCGAACGTTATCTCGCGCGTCGAGCGCGGCCCATGAGCCGCGCGCGCCTCAGCACGATCCTGTTTGGCTCGGGTGCGACACTGGACCGGCTTCGCTCAGGGAAGACCGTGACCGTCCGAGTGCTCTCGCGAGCAGAAGACCGGCTACGTGATCTCGAACGTATCGAGTTCGAGACCGAGGCGGCATAGCGTGGGTCGGGATGCACGCATCCAGCGAGCGACGCGTATGTGCCCTAGGCTATTGGCTCGCGCGCTTAGGCTTCATCACACCCGCGAGGATCTTCAGCCCCTTGTCCATGAGGCGGTCCGACAGGTTTCTGGCCTGTCGGGCGTCGCCGTTGTCGAGGCGCTTGGCGACGGCTGCAATCCGTCGCCCAGCTGCAATGTAGTTCAGTCCCTTCTTGTAGACCGCGGCGGCTTCCGTCGCTTCGCTCATCATCACCTCCTCCCCGCGTCCGAGCCGCCGAGGTCCCCACCATGACCTCAACGGACCGGACATTCATGGGAGCGCACCCCCACGTTTCTAACCAGACCGCCTGCCTCGGCCGCGCGATCGGCGATGCCCTCCGCCGGATGCACCCGCATCACACGGCCAAGCTGGTCGCCCAGGACGTAGGCTGCACGGTGAAGGCGGCGGAGAACCTTATCGACGGCCATCTCAGCTCGACCAGCATCGCGCGCGTGATCGCAGCGTACGGCGCAGGCTGGGTGGCTGAACGGGTGCTCGAGGCCGCCGGCCTCACCCTCGAAAACTACATCCGAGCCCGCGCCGCAGAAGCGCGGGCCTCCGCGCATCATCATGAGGAAGTCGCCCTTGAGCTCAGCCGGCTCGAATCCGCCCTTCGCGCGTCTGCTGACGCTCAGCGCACAAGCGTGGTGGGGCGGGGTCCTTAGCTGGTGGGGCGAGCGCGGCGCGCGCAGCGCGATCGCGCGCGGCCATCGGCTGAATGACCTTGCCCGCCGCGGCCGCGAGTTGCGCGTCCGCGCCCTGCGAGAGCTGGGGCGACCGCAGTGATGCAGACCGCCCTCGACTACGCCACCGAGCTTGGGCTCGCGGTTTTCCCGACGGGCCCGACGTGCAAGCCGGGCTCGCTCGTGAAGCTCGAGCCGGCCGGCGAGGGCGAGCCGAAGATGATCGCCTGCTACGATGGCACGACCGATCCGGCGCGGATCGCGGCGTACTGGTCACGCTATCCCGAGGCCAACGTCAGCGTTTCGACGGGCGAGCTGTCAGGCGTGTTCGTCCTGGACGTCGACTCCAAGGACGGCTTTGACGGCGTCGAGGACATCAAGCAACTTCAGCGCCTGTTCGGTGCGCTCCCGAGGACCTGGCGCTCCCGGACGCCCTCCGGCGGCACGCATCTGTGGTTCCGCCAGCCGGACCGGCCGATGACGAACCGGGTCCACTTCCGCATTCCCGACGGCGAGGGCGGCGAGCGGAAGTCCGGCCTGGACGTGCGGACGACTGGTGGCGCCGCGGCGGCGCCGCCAAGCCGCCGCGCCGATGGCGCCTACGCCTGGGTCCATGATCCCTTCGTCACCGACCTCGCCGAGGCGCCGGCCTGGCTCCTGGACCTGATCGATCCGCCGCTGCCACCCCGGAAGCCGTTCGAGCCGGTCCACATCGCCTCGCTCGATCGGACCGCCCGCTATGTCGAGGCGGCGGTGAACGGCGAGTGCGTGGAGCTGGCGCGCATGAAGCCAGGATCAGGACGTAACCTCCGCCTGTTCATGGCTAGCGCCAACCTGGGCCAACTCGTTGGCGCCAACCTCCTGTCCCAGGCCATCGCTGAGCGCGCGCTGCAGCAGGCCGCATCCGAATGCGGCCTCGTCGGCGAGGACGGCATGCGGGCGGTGATGGGCACGATCGCCTCCGGCATGAAGAAGGGCATAGCTGCACCGCGCGAGGTGCGGCGATGAGCTACATCGAGCCCGGCGAGGTCCGCGAGCACCTGAAGAACGTCGTGGCCCTGGACGGGGGTAAGGTCGAGCCGGGCCCAGAAGGCTGGATCAAGCCCTACGTCTGGCGGCATCCTTCCGAGATCCCGAGGCGCGAGTGGCTCTATGGTGACCACTATCTCCGCGGCTTCCTGACGGCGACATTCGCGCCAGGCGCCGTCGGCAAGTCGGCGTTGGCGATCGGCGAGGCCCTCGCCATGGCGACCGGAAGGCCCCTCCTGGGCGTCCAGCCGAACGGTCGGTACCGCGTAGGCTACTTTAACGGCGAGGATCCTCTCGAGGAGACGGAGCGACGTGTCGGCGCCGCGATGTTGTACTTTGGCGTCCGGCCGGATGAGGTCGAGGGCTTCTTCTTCTGGGGATCGGGCCGAGAGGCTGGACTCGTCGTTGCCGAACAGACACCGGATGGCACGGTCATCAACCGGCCTGTCGTCGAACGCGTGAAGGCGGACGTCGCGAGGTACGGCCTCGACGCACTCGTGATCGATCCGTTCGTGAGTTCGCACCGGGTCACCGAGAACGACAACAACGCCATCGACGTGGTCGCGAAGGAGTGGGGGCGGGTCGCCGGCGAGATGCGCATAGGCGTCGAGGTCGTGCACCACACGACCAAGGCCGCGATCGGCCGGGAGGTTCGCGTCGAGGACGGCCGTGGTGGCGGCGCCCTGTTGTTCGCGGCTCGCTCCGCGCGCGTGCTCAACACCATGTCGGAGGAGGAGGCGGCGACCGTCGGCTTGATGAAGGCGCGCCGCTACTACTTCCGGGTCGACAACGGGAAGGCCAACCTCACCCCGCCGCCAGACCGCTCTGCGTGGTTCAAGTTCGAGGGCGTCGACCTCGGGAATGGGGACAATGTCGGTGTCGTGACGTCCTGGGACTGGCCGGAGGATTCGGCTCCCCGCCACGCGCCCGCCAAGCTCAAATTCGCCGGGCAAAAGATTGTGGCCGCCTTCGATCGGCTTGTTGAGGAGGGCAAGCTTGTAGAGGGCCAACTCGCTCCGGGCCTCTCGCCCGGCATGCCAGCGGTCGCGGACGCCGACTTGCGCAAGATGGCCTATCGCATCGGCCTGGTGACGGAAGCGAAGCCGGAGGACGGTTCAGCTCTCACGAAGTGGCAAGCCGCAGCTCGCCAAGCCTGGAAGCGAGGAACGGAGGAAGTCCAGACATCGAAGCTTCTGCGCTTCGAAGCTGGCGTCTGGTGGGACATTCGCCGCGGTGGCGGCGAGACGACGCGGAGGTCTGCCGACTGACGTGACGACCGTCAGAGGCGTGACCGAGAGCGTGACTGAGCGTGACTGAGAGGGTCGGACGAGGCCCGCGGTCCGCAGCGTGACTGAGCGTGACCAGCGTGACCGAACCCGTTCGTTTGCCGAGGAGAAACCGTGACCGAAAGCGTGACTGAGCGTGACATCCGTGACCGAGCCTCGCGCGCGCTCGCGGAAGGTTATTCTCCCACCTATCCGGGACGGGTAGGCCCCCTAAAGGGGGCCGTACCGTCCCTATCTCAGAGGATGGAACAGGGGCCGCGCGCGCGAGGCGGCGAGGAGGTCTCAGGGCCTATAGTGGGCCAGGAACGGCTCGCCTTGCCCGGTGAACCGACTGAATCCCGTCAGGTATTCCTGAACCCACGTCAGGGGCTCCAGCGCTTCGTGGTTGTTGTCACTTGCCGGCGAGTTGTCGCGGATCTCGTAGTACGCCTCGCCAAGGCGCTTCAGGAAGCGCTCCTGGAAGGTCGGATCGCTTTCGTTGATGGTCTGCACCAGGCACGCCGTCAGCGCCGCGATGCCGCGCTTCGATTGGTGAAGGTCCGAAAGGGCCACGATGGCCTCCATGCTGTGGTTCGATTGCCCATTGTAGCGCTTGGCTCCCTGCTGGCGACCGCAGCCCTCGCCGACCCCTGCAAGGCGATCCCCGACCGCGGCCCGATGCCGGCGCACCTGGCGCCCGGCCGCACCTTCACCGGTCCCGTCACCTACGTCGGCGATGGCGACAGCCTCTGCGTGGCGCTGGGCCGCTCACCCTCTGAGTGGGTCGAGGTCCGCCTGGCGGACTTCTACGCCCCGGAACTCCAAGCGCCCGGCGGCGAGCAAGCCAAGGCGATGCTCGACCGCATCGTCCGCGGCCGTGAGGTGTCGTGCGTCGCTCAGCACCGCTCGTACGACCGCCTGGTCGCTGTCTGCCGGCTGAGAGGCTCCAGCCTTGGCGACCTGATGCGTCGAGCCGGCGTCCGTGAGGGAGGGAACCGGTGACCCTAGTTGCAGGTCCGCAGGGCACCCTTGCCGATGCAAACCGTCCCGTCGGAGCTCATGTAGGATCCGCTGCGGGCGTTGTAGTTCCAGAAGTTGCCCTGGCTGTCGGTTCCCGATTGGTCGCCATTGGGCTTGATGCGGCTGTTCCACATCGTGCCGTTCTGGAGGTTCGTGCCGTTGACGGTCGTCGAGCCATCCGAGTTCCGGCGCCAAGAGTAGCTGTTGCCGGACTGGTAGTCGTAGGTGGTGCCAGATCTCGGCCCCTCGTCCTGCGACGTATACGGCGACTGCCTCTGACCGTACGGCGTGGCCGGGCGGTAGTACTGCGCCGCCGCGATGGACGGGATGAGGACGGCCACAGCCGCCAACGCGACAACCTTCATCGAAGCCTCCTGAACAGCCAAGCTCACCGTACGCCAGCGAGCGGCGTTCGGCGAATCGAGAAGCTGTGGCCTGCCGCTTCGCAGCCTAAGAGCGAGAGGGGCGGCCCATGACGGCCCCCTACTTCCTCACCAGGACGGACCTCGAAGACGGCCGCGTGAAGGTCGACGTCTCGATCCTGGGCGATGCGCCGAGCCTCACTGCGGAGGGCGAGGCGCGGCTTAGGGCTCGTATCTCGGAGGCGATCGAGGAGGTCTTGGAACGGGAGCTCGCCACATGCCGGAACTGACGCCCAAGCAAGCCACCTTCGTTCGTGAGTACCTGGTCGACCTCAATGCGACGCAGGCCGCGATCCGAGCCGGGTACAGCGAGCGGACGGCCCACTCTCAAGGGCAGCGACTGTTGAACCATGTTGAAGTCGCCGCAGCCATCGCCGAGAGGCAGGGGACGCGCCTTGAAGAGCTCGACCTCACCGCCGACAAGGTGCTGCGCGAGCTGGCCAGCATCGCGTTCACAGACCTCGCCGATGTCGCCGAGTGGGGCGAGCGCGAGGTCGCGATCGGCTACGACGCCGACGGAAAGCGGCTGGCGCCGGCCGACATTGGCGACGCGGTCGTAGTGCACCATGAGATGGCGCCGTATCTCAGGCTGAAGGACAGCTCGACGCTCACCAAAGCCCAGCGCGCCGCGGTGTCCGAAGTCGCGCTCACCAAGGATGGCTTCAAGATCAGGATGCACTCGAAGACGGATGCTGCGGGCCTGCTGGCCAGGCACTTCGGGTTGCTGGTCGACAAACGCGAAGTGTCGGGGCCGAACGGTGGGCCGATTCGGGTGCAGACTGAGCTTGTGGCGCTGCTCGCCGGCCTTTCGCCCGAAGAGCGGGCTTTGCTCAAACCCGTGCTGCTGAAGCTGGAGGGACGGACAGAGTGACCGTCGATGATGATGAGGTTGAATACCGCCTCCGAGACCTTCCGGGGGTGATGGAGGTCGAGAAGCTGCTGATCGCCGCGGAGGCTTCGCGGAGCGGCAAGTGGAGCAGGGAGTTCGAGGAAGCACAGAAGCTTGCCGACAAGGTGTCCCGCCGTCACTTCGGCATAGGCGAGAAGGAGACGAGATACGTCGATGACGACCGGCTCTCCCGTATCGAGAATGACTGGCTGGGGGGATCCTGGGACCCTTGCTTCCAGCTCTACGAGTTCGAGAACCTGCCTGCTCCATGGGCCCCGTGGTCCAAGCTTGGCTGGGACGTCAAAGGTTCAGATGGTCGCCAACTTCGGGCGCTGGAGCTGTTCTGGCGGCAGCTCGTAGCAGTCGGCTATGGCCTAGCAGGCCGCTACCCCGACGAGGACGATGGGGACCTGACGGAGAGCGAAAAGGAAGCGATCGCAGCCAAGCTGGCGGCGGATCGGGATCGGTTCAAGCCGAGCCGATGAGCGCGCTGGCTGCCCTCATCGCCGATCCGAAGGCCACGCTTCGCGCTCTCGACTGCCTCGAGGCCCGCGACAGCTTCATGACCTTCTGCGGGATGGTGGAGATCCCGTCGGCGCCGGTCGATGACGAGAGCGATGACGAGGACGAAGCGAACCTCCGCTACCAGCCGCCCCGCGTGCCCACGGCCGCACACCACATCGAGCTGTGCGGCGTCCTGCAGGCGATCGACGAAGGCCGCATCAAGCGCGCCATGTTCTTCCTGCCGCCTGGCACGGCGAAGTCGACGTACGGCTCTGTGCTCTTCCCGGCGTGGTTCCTGGGCCGCAAGCGCCGGCGCAATGTCGGCGTGGCCACCTACTCGGCCGACCTGGCGCGGAAGCTGGGCCGCCGGATGCGCGCCGTCGCGCGACAGCCGGCGTACCGCGAGATCTTCGACGCCGGCGTCTCCCAGGAGAGCGCTGCCGCCAACGAATGGGCGCTCGACAACGGCAACGAGTTCATGGGCAACGGCATCCTGGCCGGCTGGACGGGCAACCGTCTCGACGGGCTGGTGATCGACGACCCGGTGAAAGGCCGCAAGGACGCCGAAAGCGAGGCGGTCCGAAAGTCCACGGTCGAGGCTTATCAGGATGACCTGCTGACGCGCCTGAAGCCCAACGGCTGGGTGCTGCTGATCCAGACCCGCTGGCACGAAGAGGATCTCGCGGGCTCGCTGCTGCCCGACGACTATGACGGCCAGACCGGCTGGGTGAAGTGCAAGGACGGCGAGTACTGGTACGTCGTCTGCATCCCGGCCCAGGCCGAGCGCGCGGACGATCCACTGGGTCGGACTGTCGGCGCCTACATCTGGCCGGAGTGGTTCGGGCGCGAAGGCGAGGAGAACCCCGGCGAGGCGCACTTCGCCCCGCACAAGACGGTCGCGCGGACCTGGGCGTCGCTCTACCAGCAGCGACCGCGGCCGCGGGACGGGACGTTCTTCCAGAAGGCCTGGTTCAAGCGCTACGTGCCTGACCAGCTCCCGTCGGCGCTCTCTCGCTACATGACGTCGGACCATGCGCCGGGCGGCATGGACGACAGCGACTTCACGGCCGTCCGGGTGTGGGGTGTCGATTCCGAGGGCGACCTCTGGCTCCTGGATGGCTTCCGCCACCAGGCCACGATGGACGTCACCGTGGATCTAATCGTCGGGAACGAGCGGGCCGCAGCCAGGCCTGGACCTGTCCAGCCGGACGTCACGATCCGAGGCCTGATCCGCAAGCACAAGCCGTTCGCGTGGTTCCCTGAGGACGACAACAACTGGAAGGCCGTGGCCGGCTTCGTGGCGCGAAGGATGCGGGAGGAAGGCGTCTCCTGCCGCATCGAGCCGATGAGCCCGCACGGGCAGGACAAGGAAGCGAAGGCCCAGGCCTTCCAGGCCATGGCGGCGTCGGGGCGCGTCTGGCTGCCGGTCGGGCCCATGGGTGACGACGTGCTCGACCAGTATCTGCGCTTCCCGGTCGGCAGGAACGACGACGAGGTCGATGCGGCAGGCGTGATCGGGCGTGCCATCGACGAGGCGCATCCCGCGATCGTCCGCACCGAGCGCCCCGTGGAGAAGCGCCAGCGCTACGCCAAGAAGCGGCGGCAATCCTCCTGGGCCGCGTAGACGAACCGCTGCCGTTGATATAGATTTCTTCGCTGATGATCTGGAATTGAGATAGATTACATCTATCTAAGGAGCAGCGATGACCGCGACCGCCCCGATCGGCGAAGAGGCGAAGGCCAAGGCCGCCGGCAAGCACATCCCGGAGCCTCCGAAGGTGGAGCCGGCGACGGAGACCCTCGCCGAACCTGCAGAAGCCGCTGCCCCGGCCCCTGTCGACCCGGCTCCCGTGCTGAGCGAAGAAGTCGTGGAGACCGTCGAGGTCGATGACCGCGTGCAGATCACCGACGAGGTCGGGCCGCGTGGCCGCGTGATCGCGGCGACGCGCGGCGGCAGGGATGGGCCGACCACGACCCGCGAGGAGGTGCTTCCGCCGCACGCCACGGATGCAGAGGCCGCGAAGGCCAAGGAACGCCTGCGCGCCGCGGTCCTGCGCTAAGCGGCCCTGAACCCTGATGGAAGAGAAGCGCGACGTCCCGACGGACCGCGAAGAGGAGCTCCTCACGCTCTTCGCGAAGTGGGACCGCGCGCTCGGCAATCACTGGGGCGACTGGCGACGTGAGGCCAAGCGCCTCTACGGCATGGTCGCCGGCGGGCAGTGGTCGGATACCGACAAGGCCAAGCTCGAGGAGATCGAGCGCATCGCGCCGGTGTTCAACGAGATGGGCCCGATCATCGACGCCGTCTCCGGCGCCGAGATCATGGACCGCCAGCAGGTCGGCTACTTCCCGCGCGAGGTCGGGGACGCTGCGGTCAACGAGATCCTGACCAAGGGCGCGGACTGGATCAGGGACCGCTGCAACGCCGACCAGGAAGAGACCGAGGCCTTCCGAGACACCTTCATCTGCGGGATGGGGTGGACCGAGACCCGCATGGACTTCGACGAGGAGCCTGAGGGTCAGGTCATCGTCGAGCGCGTCGATCCGCTCGAGATGGCGCTCGACACGTCCTGCCGGAAGGCCAACGGCGAGGGCGCCCGCTACATCCGCCGCGCCAAGGCCATGTCGCGCGAAGAGTTCGAGGAGGCTTTCCCCGACTTCGCGCCCGACGGCCACGGTCCGGACTACGCGCGGCTGGCGATCAACAACCCTCGCCATCGGTACGAGGGCGACGACGACATCAGCGAGGAGGTCTCTGAGGACGAGGTCTTCGTGCACGAGTACCAGTGGTTCGAGCGGCGCACTGTGTTCGTGGTCGAGGACCCGGCGGACGGCGAGTTGGTGGAGATGTCGCCGGAGGACTACCGGCGCGCCGAGCAGGAAGCCGCCAAGCAGGGCGTGACACTGCGGTACGTGCGGCAGACCCGGCCGGTGTACTACCGCTCATTCGTCGCCGGCGGCGCCATCCTGAACATGGACCCCGAGACCGGCGACGCTGAGGTCATGCGGGACGGCGAGTTCACCTACAAGGTGATCACCGGCAAGCGCGATCGGAACAAGCGCGTCTGGTACGGCCTAGCGCGTCCGATGGAGGACCCGCAGCGCTGGGCCAACCAGTTCATGTCGCAGCTCCTGGCGATCCTCGCGGCGTCGGCCAAGGGCGGCATGATGCTCGAGGCCGATGCAGTCGACGACATTCGCGAGTTCGAGCGTTCCTGGGCCAAGCCCGGCGCCAACACCTACTTCAAGCCAGGTGCCCTGAAAGATGGGCGGGCCACACCCAAGCCGGCGACGCAGTACCCGGCGGGCCTGGAGCGGCTGATCACGATCGCCCAGGAGGCGATCCGTAAGACCACGGGCGTCAATCCGGAGATGCTCGGGCTGGTGAATCGCGAGCAGGCGGGCGTGCTGGAGCACCAGCGCAAGCAGGCCGCGTACGGCATCCTCGCGGCCTTCTTCGACAGCTTCCGCCGCTATCGCCGCATGCACGGCCGCCTGCTGCTGAAGTACATCAAGTACCTCCCGGACGGTTACCTGGTGCGCATCACGGGGGATGACGGGCTAGCCCGGTACGTGCCGATGGTGAAGCTCGACGACACGGCCAAGTTCGACGTGGTCGTGGACGAGGCGCCGGCCGGCCCGAACCAGGTCGCGGCCGTCTTCGGCGTGATCATGCAGCTCCTGCCGTACCTGAAGGACGCGGAGCTACCGCCAGAGTTCTGGGCGGAGGTCGCGCGCTACCTGCCGCTGCCTGAGAAGCTCCGCCAGACCATGGCCACGGCCATTGCGCAGCAGGGTAGCGAGCCGCCGGACCCGCTCGAGGAGCGGGGTAAGGCGGCGGGCGTCGCGGCGACCGAAGCCAAGGCGCAGAAGGATCAGGCCGGCGCGGTCAAGGACCTCGCGGCCGCCGAAGAGACCCGGGCGCGGCTGGGCGTGACGTTCCCGCCCGCGCAAGTACCCCTTGGAGAACCTGCATGAGCGAACAGCGCGACGGCGGCGAGGAGCATGCCGAGGAGATCGACCTGACTGGCGTTCCGATGGACGGCGAGGCCGAGGCGCGTGGCCAGGAAGAGGGCGAGCACGCCGAGGAGCAGGCCGGAGAGGCGAAGCGCCAGGCCGCGGAGGGCCAGCAGCAGACCGAACAGCGCTCAGACCTGAGCCCGGATGAGCTTCGCAAGCGCTACGACAACACCCGGACGGCGCTTTCGGAGGAACGGCGCCAGCGCCGCGAGCTGCAGGCGCGCCTGGAAGCGCTGGAGCGCGGCGAACGGCCGGGCATCGAGCGCCAGCAGCCTCAGGATCGGCGCGAGCCGGAGGAAATCGACCCCGACGTCGATCCGATGGGCGCACTGAAGCAGATGCGGGCCAAGATCGCGGCCTACGAGGCTGCGGAGCGGCAGGAGAGCCTGTCGCAGGCGGAGCGGAACGCCCAGGAGCAGCGATTCCAGCGCGTCGAGGCCGCGTTCCAAGAGCACGAGACCGACTTCCGGGAGGATCATCCCGACTACGACGAGGCGGCCAAGCACTACGCCGTCGCCCGTGCCCAGGAGCTCATGACGTTCGGGCTACAGCCGGCGCAGATCCAGCCGATGCTGCGCGAGGAGTTCGTCACGCTGGCGTCGACGGCGATCCGCGCGGGCAAGAACCCGGCGGCTGTGGTCTACGAAATGGCCAAGGGCCGCGGCTACGGGAAAGCGGCGGCGAAGGATGGGGCTGAGGTCAAGCCCGGTGGCGGCAAACTGGACGCGCTCAAGCGTGGTCAGCAGGCGTCGAGCCCGCTGTCACGAACGGGCGGACGGACGACGGCGAGCCTGGACGTGGCGACCGTCGCCAACATCGACATCCACGACGCCAAAGGCGCCGAGGCGTTCGACAAAGCGTTCGCGGCACTGGAGCGGAGGGCGAAGGCGGCGGAACGAGGGCGGTAGCCTCAGTCTCAGTTCGCGGGGGGCTCATCATTGTCAGGGCTGACGTGTGGCGTATCCGCCGCTTCTGCCTGCTGGGCTCGAACGCTCCAAGCCGCAGCTTCGCCAATGAGCCGGCTGCGCTCCGCCAAGTTCTTCGAGCTTACTGCCTGGGCAAGCAGTTCCTCACTCTTGCGCCGACAACTCTCAGCCTCGTCCATCGTAGTAGTATGAACCAGCCGGGCCGCAACTTCCACGTACGGTGACGCGTGCGCTGCTTAGATACACCTTAGTGGCGAGCGTTCTTTCATAGAGAGGTTTGTTGATCTCGGCCCCCAAAAGTGACATTCTCTATAGATCAAGCGCTTCCGGCGCTGAAGCGTCGGCTCCACGGACGGAGCACAGGTCCACGCCGGACTCTAAAGGGCGAACCGTAGGCCTCACGGACGGGGCGAAGGCGAGCAGCGGCCAGGCCGCGCTCTCAACCCGTCCTAGAGGCCAATCACATGCAGACCGAATACGGCGTCAATGACCCGTCTGCGCAGAAGCTCTGGTCGAAGAAGCTCGAGCGCGAAGCCCTGAAGGCGACCTTCATCGGCGGCTTCATGGGCGAGGGCACGAACGCCCTCATCCAGATCAAGCCGGAGCTGAAGAAGAACGCCGGCGACAAGATCACCACCACGCTGCGCATGCAGCTCAGCGGCGCCGGCGTCATGGGCGACGGCACGCTGGAGGGCAACGAAGAGCCCCTGACCACCTACACCGACAACCTCTTCATCGATCAGCTCCGCCACGCGGTGCGTTCGAAGGGCAAGATGTCGGAACAGCGCGTGCCG
Organism: Phenylobacterium sp.; assembly: GCF_016793225.1. Classification (GTDB taxonomy): domain Bacteria; phylum Pseudomonadota; class Alphaproteobacteria; order Caulobacterales; family Caulobacteraceae; genus Phenylobacterium. The sequence continues at coordinate 698 of NZ_JAEUMN010000184.1, read as the reverse complement.
TGGTCGGTGCGCGCCGAAGCCAAGGATGGCCTGACCGACTGGTGGGCCGAGCGCTTCGACACCTGGTTCTTCAATCAGGTGTGTGGCTACACGGTCCAGACGGACCTCCGCTACACCGGCCTGAACGCGGTAACGGCGCCGTCGACGGTCATCCGGCCCACCGGCTCCACCGACCAGGGCCTCGGCTCAGGCAACGTCTTCACCCTGGATCTGATCGATCGCGCGGTCGCGGCGGCCAAGAAGGCTTCGCCTGTCGTCCGGCCGATCAAGATCAAGGGGAAGGATCACTGGCCGGTCGTGCTCCACACCGACCAGGTCACGAGCCTGCGCACCAACACCGCCTCGGGCCAGTGGCTCGACATCCAGAAGGCCGCGATGGCCGGGGGCAACATCGACGGCAACCCGATCGCGACCGGCATGCTCGGCGTCTACAACGGCGCCATGCTCTACGAGAGCACCCGGATCACCAACGGAGTGCACTCGAGCACGGGCGCCGCGGTTTCGACCGTTCGCCGGGCCGTCCTCCTGGGCGCCCAGGCCGCCGTCCTCGCCTTCGGGCAGGGCTACGACAGCACCACCTCGGCCGACTGGAACGAGGAGCTGTTCGACTACGGCAACCAGCTCGGCGTCGAGGCGGGCTTCATCGCTGGTCTGAAGAAGACGCGCTACAACGGCGCGGACCTCTCCACGATCGTCAT
>NZ_JAEUMN010000087.1 GCF_016793225.1 Phenylobacterium sp. | reverse complement strand
CAGGTCGCCGAGCGTGGCCAGCCCGTAGTGCTCCAGAAAGGCGTCGGTGGTCCCGTAGGTCACCGGCCGGCCCGGCGTCCGCCGTCGGCCGCGCATCCGCACGAGGCCCAGTTCGAGCAGCACGTCGAGGGTGCCCCGGCTCGCCTGCACGCCCCGCACGGCCTCGATCTCGGCCCGGGTCACCGGCTGGTGGTAGGCGATGATGGCCAACGTCTCCTGCGCGGCCTTGGAGAGCCGGCGCGGCTCGTCGCGCTCCTCCGTCATCAGCCACGCGAGGTCCTCCGCGGTCTGGAAGCGCCAGCCGCTGGCCACGTTCGCCAGCACCACGCCCCGACCCTCGTACATCCGCCCAAGCTCGACGATCGCGCCCATGACGTCGGCGCCCTCGGGCAGCCGCGCGGCGAGATCCTGCTCGGTGAGCGGCCCGGCCGCGGCGAACAGCAGCGCCTCGATCTCACGGGCGGTCTCCCGGTAGTCGCTCATGCCGCAGCCTCGCCCTTGCGCGCCCTCAGGTAGATGTCGGCGAACGCCTCGAGCTGGCGAGCCTCCATGGCGCCTTCCTTCACGAGTTCGAGGCTGGCCGACAACGTCGAGGCGACGTAGCTGGCCCGCGACGGTCCGGCGGCCGGCGTCCCCATCGGCGCGATGCCGCCGAGCGGCGTCCAGCGGTCGAGGTCGGGCAGGAGGCGGCGCAGGCGGTCGCGGGCGTCCTCGAGCGGATAGGCCACGGGCGCGGCGGGCTTGTAGCTGCGCTGCGACTCCTTCTGCCGCTGGCCGATGTAGGCGCTCATCAGGCTGTAGAGGTCGCCCTCGATCCGGCCCGACGGGATGACGCGGATAGCCTCCGGGTCCCCGCGCACAAAGACGTCGCGGCCCAGTTGCGGGCCGGCGCGCAGCGCCTCGGCGGCGTTGCGCATCGCCTCGAGCTTCGCCAGGCGGAAGGCGAGCTGCGCCGCCATCTCCTCGGCGGGCGCCTCCTCGGCCTTGGGCTGCTCGGGCTTCGGCAGCAGCAGCCGCGACTTCAGGTAGGCCAGCCAGGCGGCCATCACCAGGTAGTCGGCCGCGAGGCTGAAGCGGCGTCGCCGCGCCTCCTGGACGAAGGCGAGGTACTGCTCGGCGAGCCGCGTGACCGACAGCTTCAGGAGATCGACCTTCTGCGTCCGCGCCAGGGCGAGCAGGACGTGCAGCGGGCCCTCGTAGCCCTCGAGATCGACGATCAACGCCTCGCCGTCCTCGGCTGCGGTCGCGGCCGCGGCGAAGTCGAGGCTGGGCTGGAAAGCCTGGCTCATGCGGCCAAGCCTCGCCGGCGGCCCCTCGCCGTCCGCGCCAGGATGTCGGGCCCCGGGCTCACCGGACGAAGCAGCTCTTTCCGGCGCCCTGGAGGCGCGCGCAGAAGGCCTGGGCGTCGGCCCGCGAGGCGAAGCCGGTGACGAAGGTGCGGTAGAGGCTGCCGCCCTCGATCTTCTCCACGGCCTTGCCCTTGCCGGCGGCGAGCCCGGGCGCGGCCGAGACGGCGTCGCTCCAGGCCTTGTCCGCCAGCGCCGTGGAGCTCACCGCGCCGACCTGGACACGCGCCGCGCCGGCCGACGCCGTCGCCTTGGGTTCCGGAGGGGCGGCCTTCTTCTCGGGCGGCGGCGCAGGCTTGGGCGGCGGCGCGGCGGCCACCGTCTTCGGCGGCGGCGTGACGGCCTTCGCGGGCGGCGGCGGCGCGGTCTTGGCCGGCGGCGGGGCAGAGGCCGGGATGGCGGGCTTCAGCGCCGCGGCGGTCGCGCCCGGCGACGGTTGCGCGGGCGGGATCTGCGCGACCACGACGGGGGTCGTCGGCCGCGCCTGGGGCTGCTCCGGCGGCGGCACGAACTTCGGCCCCTCGGGCACGGTCTCCATGGGCGCGGCTTCCGCGCGATAGATCTCGAGCCCCGCCGCGGGATCCTGGGGCTGGGCCGTCGCGGGCGCGGCTTCCTTCATGCCGCCCACCGGCGCGCCCACCACCTGCGGGGCCTCGCCGGCCTGGCGCACCCCCTGCTGGTAGAACACGAAGATCGCCGCCACCAGCGCGGCGAGGACCAGGACGGACAGGATCAGCGTGAACGGGATCGGGCGCGCGCCGCGGACGGGCTGGCGCGGATCGAAGCTCAGTGGGGCGTCAGCGGTGGGCGGCGTGTAGGCGCCGCGCTCATGGTCGGACATCGCAGGCTCCGAATCGCGCACGTTCGGGGAGCAGTCTATCGGAGGCGACCGAGTCGAGGTTGCGGCGCCCGTGGATTTTCTGTGGGCGCCTCAGGTCTTCCCCAGGCCCTCGAGCTCGGTGGTGTCCATGCCGTAGCGATGGAAGAGCGCGCGGAACTCGCGCAGTTCGTCCGCCGAGATTCGGCCGGGGCGCAGCTGGATGTGAAGGTCCTGACCGCGGCTGCTCACGCCGCTGACCGCCCGGATGCGTTTCAGCCATGCCGCAAAGGCCCATTCGTCGCCCGGGGAATGGTACATGGGGCCGCGGACCACCAGGACGTCCACGGGGCTCAGCTCAGCACGTCCAGGTGGAACAGCTTGCGATGCTCCTCGATGGCGTAGCGGTCGGTCATCCCGGCGATGTAGTCGCAGACCACCCTCGCCCGGCCCGCCTCGTCACGGCCCTGCGTCCGCGCCCCCCATTCCGCGGGCAGGACGTCGGGCTCGGCCATGAAGAGCTGGAACATCTCGGCCAGCATGCGCCGCGCCTGGCTGCGCGTGCGGTTCACGCGCCAGTGCCGGTACATCCGCTCCATCAGGAAGGCCCGCAGCTGGGCGAGGTCCTCCACCATGTCCCGCGAGAACGCCACCAGCGCATGGCCAAGCATGCGGACGTCCTCCGGCGAGCGGACCTTGCCCGCTGCGGCGCGCCGCGCCGTCTCGGCCAGGACGTCGTCGACCATGGCCCCGATCATCCGCCGGACGGCCTCAAGCCGCAGGATCCCCGGCTCGCAGCCCGGGAAGTCCCGCCGCGCGCTCGCCACGTTCGGCCCGATCAGGGGCACCTCGGCCAGTTCGTCCAGGTTGAACAGCCCGGCCAGGACGCCGTCGTCCACGTCGTGGTTGTTGTAGGCGATGTCGTCGGCCAGCGCGGCGACCTGGGCCTCGGCGGACGCCCAGGTGTCCAGGCGCAGGCCGTACTGCGCGTCGAACTCCGAGATCGCGCTCCAGGACGGCTTGGCCAGCTGGTCGATCACCGGCCCGTTGTGCTTGATCACGCCTTCGAGGGTTTCCCACGACAGGTTGAGGCCGTCGAAGCGCGGGTAGCGCCGCTCGAGCCGCGTCACGACCCGGAACGTCTGGACGTTGTGGTCGAAGCCGCCGTAGCCCTGCATCTGGACCTGCAGTTCGTCTTCGCCCGCGTGGCCGAACGGCGGGTGGCCCAGGTCGTGGGCGAGCGCGACCGTCTCGGCGAGGTCGGGATCGAGGCCCAGCGCGGTGGCCAGGCTGCGGGCGATCTGAGCGACCTCGAGGCTGTGGGTGAGCCGGGTGCGGAAGTGGTCGCCCTCGTGCGCCACGAAGACCTGGGTCTTCTCCTTCAGCCGCCGGAAGGCCGACGCGTGGATGATGCGGTCGCGGTCGCGGGCGAAGTCCGTGCGCGTGCGGCTGGGCGGCTCGGGGAACTTGCGTCCCCGGGACGTCGCCGGGTCCTCGGCGAAGGGCGCGCGCTGTGGAAGGGAGGAGGCCATCGAACCGTTCTGTCAAAGGCCTCTTGGTCGAAGCCGTCCGGGCCCTCATATAGTCCAGGCCCTTCATTCGTCTAACAGCGCATGACCACCCCCGACCTGACCCTTTCGCCCGCCGCGGCCCGACGCATCCACGCCATCGGCGCCCAGGAGGGCCGGCCGATCATGCTGCGCGTCGCGGTCGAGGGCGGCGGCTGCTCGGGCTTCCAGTACCAGTTCGATCTCGTCGACCAGGCCGGCCCCGACGATCTCAGGGTCGAGCGTGACGGCGCGGCGGCCCTGGTGGACGTGGTGTCGCTGGCGCTCCTGAAGGGCTCGGAGATCGACTTCGTGGACGAACTCGCCGGCGCCGAGTTCCGGGTGCGCAACCCCAACGCCAAGTCCAGCTGCGGCTGCGGCGTCAGCTTCTCAATCTGAGGCCGGAGGGCCCAGCGGGCGCGGCGGCGGCTCCGCGCCTGTTTCGGTGATCTTGATGTTCCTCGGAACCTGGAAGAGCTGCGGGCGGTCGGGCAGCCCGTGGCGGTACTCGTCGTAGCGCAGCACGAGCACCGGCTGGCCGCGCCGCAGATAGCTGACCATCAGGGGGATCGGCCGGCGGGCGTCCATCAGGAAGGCCAGGGTGTGGTCGCCCATGGTCACGGTGTGCAGCGCCGCGCCGGTCGCGCCCCAGGGCGCCAGCCGCTGCGGCTGCGGCGCATAGGCCGCGACGAAGGCCGCCTCGCAGCCGAACTCCAGCGTGCGGAACGGCGCCGGGAGATCGGGCGCCGGCGGCAGTACAGGCGCGCGCACCACAAGTTCGGGCCCGGGGTCGACGCTGTGCCGTCCGGTGCGGCTGACCTGGTCGTAGGCCCAGATGTCGGGCTCCGCGATGATGATGACCGTCGTCTGGCCGCGCACCGGGTCCGGCGACTCTTCGCTCCGCAGGAAGCGGTCCCCTTGCCGCCAGAGATCCCGTGGCTGCGCGGCCCGGTCGGCCGCCGCCAGGCCCGGCGAGATGTTCCGCATGGTCATGCGGAAGAGCTGCGGCGGCGCGCAGCGTCCCTCGTAGACCGGCGGACCGAGCGATCCCTGCAGCGGCGGCTCGGGCGCAGCCGCCGGCGGCGTCTCGACGTTCGCCGGGGGCGACTGGGCCGCCGCCGGAAGTGCGGCGGCGAACGCCAGGGCGGTCAGGATGGGGGCGTGGCGGCGCATGCGCAGGCCATGGGTTCACGGGCCGTGGCGAGGGTCAAGCGGGCGTGCGGGCCTTGAGCCGCTGCGGCGCGCCCTCTAGCTTCCGCGCCGAAACCGGAGCCCTCGATGCGCATCGCCACCTGGAACGTGAACTCGGTCAACGCGCGGCTCGACACGGTGGTGCGGTGGTTCGAGGAGGCCAGGCCCGACGTCGCCTGCCTCCAGGAGATCAAGTGCGTCGACGAGAAGTTCCCGGCCGAGGCCTTCGAGCGGCTCGGCTACAACGTCGCCGTCAACGGGCAGAAGACCTACAACGGGGTCGCCTTGCTCTCGAAGACTCCGCTCGAGGACGTGCGCAAGGGCCTGCCCGGCGACGACGCGGACGAACAGGCCCGCTACATCGAGGCGGTGGTCTCGGGACCGCAGCCGGTCCGCGTGGCCTCGATCTACCTGCCCAACGGCAATCCGGTGACCACCGAGAAGTTCGCCTACAAGCTGGCGTGGATGGCGCGGCTTCACGCGCACGCCCGGGACCTGCTCTCGTGGGAAGAGCCGTTCGTGCTGGCCGGCGACTACAATGTCATTCCCGAGCCCCGCGACGCCGAGTTTCCGAACAACTGGCTGGGCGATGCCCTCTTCCAGCCACAGACCCGGCAGGCGTTCCGGGCGCTGAAGAACCTCGGACTGGTCGAGGCCTACCTGCAGGCCGACGGCGCGCCGGGCGCCTACACCTTCTGGGACTACCAGGCCGGCGCCTGGGACCGGAACAACGGCATCCGGATCGACCACGCCCTGCTCTCGCCACAGGCGGCCGACCTGCTGGCCGGCGTGGCCATCCACCGCAATGTGCGCGCCTGGGAGAAGCCGTCCGACCACGTGCCCCTGGTGGTCGAGCTCGACGCCTGACGACTCGGCTTAGTCTGCAGCCATGGACGAGGCTGCGCGGCTCCTGACGCTGCTCGCGCTGACCGGCGGGGCGCTGACCCTCGTCGGCGGGGCCTTCGCCTACTTTCTGGACGAGACGCGGCGCATCCGCCGGACCCTGACCGAGGGGCTCGGGGCGCCGCCCCAGCCCATGCTGATCGCGCGGGGCCGCGGCGCCGGCGTCGGGTTCAATCTCGCCGCCGGGCTGGTGGCGGCAGCCTGGGATCGCGGGGGGTGGCGGCTGACCTACCGGCTGCAGGAACTGATGGGCGTGGAACTGATCGTCGACCGCCAGGTGGCGGCCCGCGCCTTCCGGGGAGAGCCGCGACGCGCCCTGGACCAGCTCGCCGAGCCCCAGGCCGGTGTGCGCCTGCGGTTCGTTTTCGATGATCCCCAGCATCCCGACTTCGAACTGGACCTCTGGCTGCCGCAGGACGAAGGCCGACGCGGGCGGTTCGAGGCGCCGGAGGCGCTTATGGAAGCCAATCGCTGGATGGCGCGGATGGAGGCGATCCTGCGCCGCACGGACGGGCCGGCGCGCAAGGCCGCCGTCGCCACGCCTGCGCGCCCCGCCCCGGCCGCCGCGCCGGGACCTCTGTTCGAAGGCGACGATGACGACGACGGGCCGGAGGCCATGGACGGCCGCGAGGCCATCACTTGACGGCGTAAATTTTCGAGGCAGTGTCGTTGGGCGAAGGAGTTCCCCATGACCGCCCTCATCGCCGCCGCCGCGTTCTTCGTCGCCATCCATCTGTTCGTGTCGGGCACGCGCCTGCGGGACGCGATCATCGGCCGGATCGGCCAGGGGCCGTACATGGGCCTCTTCGTGCTGGCCTCCTTCGCGGGTCTCGCTTGGCTGGGAATGGGCTTCGCCGCGGCGAGGACCGACCCGTCGAACACGCCCTTCTGGACCGTCGGAGAGGCATCGCGGCAGGTGCAGCTGGCGCTCCAGCTCATCGCGTTCCTGCTCATCGTGCCCGGCGTGACGACCCCGAACCCCACGAGCGTGCGGCAGGAGGCGAGCCTGGAGCGCGCCGATGTGGTGCAGGGCATGGTCCGGATCAGCCGCCACCCGTTCCTTTGGGGCGTGGCCGTCTGGGCGTTCGGGCACCTGACCGTGAACGGCGAGCCGGCGAGCCTCATCCTGTTCGGCTCGATGCTGGGGCTCGCGATCTTCGGAACGTTCAGCATCGACGCCAAGCGCCGGCGCGCGCTGGGCGAAACCTACGACGCCTTCGTCGCCAAGACCTCGAACGTGCCCTTCGCGGCGATCCTGTCGGGCCGGCAGCCGTTCCGCCCGGGCGAGATCGGATGGTGGCGGATCGCCCTGGCCGTCGCGCTGTGGGCGGCCCTCGCCTGGGGACATCCGCACCTGTTCGGAGTCGCGGCTCTGCCTTAGGGACGCCGGCCGGCTGCGGGCGTGCGGCGATCAGCGCCTATGCCAGCGCGAACGCGACCGCCGCCTCGCAGTGGACGAGCGTCGTGTCGACCACCGGCGCCTCGATGTCCGCAGGGTCCAGCAGGAGGCCGATCTCCGTGCAGCCGAAGATCACGCCGTCCGCGCCGGCGGCCTGCCCTCGGGCGACCATCTCAAGACCGGCCGCGACGGAGCGCTGGGTCACGATCCCCTGGCAGAGCTCGTCGTAGATGATCGCGTGCAGGCGCTCGCGGTCGGCGGGCCCGGGGATCAGCGGCGCGAGCCCGGCGGCGCGCAGCCGCCCGCGGTAGAAGTCCTGCTCCATCGTGAAGCGGGTGCCCAGCAGCAACGGCCGCTCGACCCCCCTCTCCGCCAGCGCCGTGGCCGTCGCGTCTGCGATGTGCAGGAAGGGCACGGAGATGGCGGCGCAGATGGCCTCGGCGTTGACGTGCATCGTGTTCGTCGCGAGCACGATGGCCTCGGCGCCCGCGCGCTCCAGGCGGGCCGCCGCCTCCGCGAGGATCGCGGCGGTCTCGTCCCAGGCGTTGCGCGCCTGCGGCTCGGCGATCGTCGCGAAGTCGAGCGAGCGAACGAGCAGTTCAGCCGAATGGAGCCCGCCCAGCCGCTCCCGCACGAGACGGTTGATCTCGCGGTAGTAGAGCGCCGTGGACTCCGCCGACATCCCGCCCAGGATGCCGATCGTCTTCATCAGAGATCGGCGTAGACGTGCGTCTCGGCCGCCGCGCCCGGGTGGGTCGTGGCGCCCAGGTGCACCGGACCGACCGCCTGCGCGAACTTCCACAACGCCCCGGACTGGTAGTTCGTGCGCCGCGGCTTCCACTCCGTCTTGCGCCGGGCAAGCTCCTCGGGCGCGACCTCCAGCTCGATCGTCCCCGCCTCGGCGTCGATCGAGATGATGTCCCCGTCGCGAACGAGCGCGATCGGGCCGCCCTCCTGCGCCTCGGGGCCCACGTGACCCACGCAGAGTCCGCGCGTCGCCCCGGAGAACCGGCCGTCCGTGATGAGCGCGATGTTCTCGACGCCCTGGCCGTAGAGCGCCGCCGTCGTGGAGAGCATCTCGCGCATCCCGGGCCCGCCCTTTGCGCCCTCGTAGCGGATCACGAGAACGTCGCCTTCCTTGTAGTTGCGCGCCTCGACCGCGGCGAAGCAGGCCTCCTCGCCGTCGAAGACACGGGCCGGGCCGCGGTGCTTGACGTGCTTCAGCCCGGCGACCTTCACGATGGCGCCGTCCGGGGCCAGCGAACCCCACAGGCCGACGACGCCGCCGGTCGGGGAAAGCGGCCTGGAGGCCGGCCGGATCACGTCCTGGTCGTCGCGCCACTTCACGTCGGCGACATTCTCGGCCAGCGTCTTGCCGGTCACGGTCATGCAGTCGCCGTGCAGGTAGCCGCCCTCGAGGAGGGTCTTCAGCAGCATCGGCGCGCCGCCCGCCTCCCCCATGTCCTTGGCCACATACCGGCCGCCCGGCTTCAGGTCGGCGATGTAAGGCGTCCGGGCGCAGATCTCGGCGAAGTCGCGGAGCGTGAACTGGATGCCGCACTCGTGCGCCATGGCCGGCAGGTGCAGGCCGCCGTTGGTGGAGCCCCCCGTCGCGGCCACGACCACGGCGGCGTTCTCGAAGGCCTTCCGCGTGCAGATGTCGCGGGGACGGATGTTCTTCTCGATGAGCCGGACCACGGCTTCGCCGGAGGCGCGCGCGTAGTCGTCGCGATCGAGATAGGCGGCCGGCAGCGCCGAGGATAGCGGCAGCGCCAGGCCGATCGCCTCGGACACCAGGGCCATGGTGTTCGCCGTGAACTGGCCGCCGCACGCGCCGTCGCCGGGACAGGCGTGCTGCTCGACCTGACAGAGGCGCGCCTCGTCGATCGTGCCGGCCGAGAACTGGCCCACCGCCTCGAACACGTCCTGGACCGTCAGATCCTTGCCGTCGAGGCGGCCCGGCAGGATGGAGCCGCCGTACAGGAAGACGCTGGGGACGTTGAGGCGCAGCATCGCCATCATCATGCCCGGCAGGCTCTTGTCGCATCCCGCGATCCCGACCAGCGCATCATAGGCGTGGCCGCGAACCGACAGTTCGACCGAGTCGGCGATGACCTCGCGGCTCACCAGCGAGGAACGCATGCCCTCGTGACCCATGGCGATGCCGTCTGTCACGGTGATGGTGGAGAACTCCCGCGGCGTCGCGCCGGCGGCCTTCACGCCCTCGGCGGCGGCGTGGGCCTGCCGCTCGAGCGCCGTGTTGCACGGCGCCGACTGGTTTCCGCAATGGGCGACGCCGACGAAGGGCTGGGCGATCTCCCGCGTGCCGAGGCCCATGGCGTAGTAGTACGAGCGATGCGGAGCCCGGGCCGGGCCGATCGTGGTGTGGCGGCTGGGCAGACGTGACTTGTCCCAGGAACCATCCGGGTTGCGATGCATGGGGAGCGCCTCCGACTTCGCGCCTTCCTTAGAGTCGCCGGCGGCGAGACGCGAGTCCCGACCACCTCTGGCTGCGCGCTCGCGCAATACGCGCATTTCTGGACCGAATGTTGCACCGCCGACATATGAGGGTGCGAATGCGCGTCAATCCCTGACGAGCAAAGGTATCGGGGCATTTTGCAGGTGCGAAGACCCAAGGCTGAAGGCGTCACTGTGGCGCGCGCAAACAAAGAAGGCGCGCCATGGGCGCGCCCCCAGGTTGTTATTGGGATGAACAAAGTCAGAAACCCGGCCAGCATCGCTCAGGTCAGCAAGCTTTACAAGTTGACTGCGTACGCCTGCTGATTGCCGTCACGGCAAGTAACTGAGTCTTATTTAGTTATCAGCGTTCAGGTGGCGCATTTCGCGTTGACGGCCCACCGGACCTGCTTCAGCTTGCCTCGTAAGCGCAGCGAATAGCGCTACATCCAAGCTGCGGGGAGGCAGTTTCTGATGAGATTCAAGCATTGCATGCTTGCGTCCAGCGCTGTGCTGGTCGCCGGCCTGGCGACGTCCGCCCAGGCCCAGACGTCGGCGAACACCATCGCTGAGCTCGTAGTGACCGCCGAGAAGCGGGAGCAGAGCCTGCAGGACGTGCCGGTCGCGATTTCAGCATTCACGTCCGAACAGCGCGACATCGTCGGCATCCAGTCCATCCAGGACATGACCAACTTCACGCCGGGACTTCAGTACTCGACGTCGACCGACCGGGTGTCGCTGCGGGGCCTGGGCCGCCTCACGAACGTGCTTTCCGCCGACGCCTCGGTGGCGAACTACGCGGACGGCGTCTACGAGACGTTCGCCGTGCGGGCGGGCTCGTCCACCCTCTTCCTTGACCGCGTCGAGATCCTCCGCGGGCCGCAGGGCACGCTCTACGGCCGCAACGCCATCGCGGGCGCGATCAATATCATCTCGCGGCGGCCGACCGACAGCCCCTACGCCGAGGTCCGCGCCACGTACGGCAACTACAACCGCTCGGTCCTGGAAGGCGCGGTCTCGGGTCCGATCAACGACCAGGTCAAGGCGCGGCTCGCGGTGAACTGGGAGCGGCAGAGCAAGGGCTGGATCAAGAACACGATCCCCGGCTTCCCGAGCGAGGGCAACGTCATCGACAGCTTCTACGCGGAAGCCCAGATCGACGTGAAGTTCAACGAGAAGCTCGAGATGTGGTCGAAGTTCGGCTACACCAACTGGCGTCACGGCGCCGGCGGGCCGGGCTCGCAGTCCGCGGGCTGGACGCCCGAGGTCTTCAACCTCGACGGCAGCCGTAAGGCGCTCCGCTCGGCGACCAACCCCAACGGCGCCGACTCGTTCGACCTCACCGAGTTCTACTCGGACGCCACGCACTTCAACCCGGGCTTCGGGTGTTCCGGCCTGGCGCAGAACGTGGTGCTGGCGAGCCCCGACGGCTGCACCAACGCCTCCTATCGCAGCCCGTGGCTGATCAATCGCCCGATCACCTACAACGTGCGCGTCCCGAACGCGTACACGGTGGCCAGCCACTGGACGTACCACGCCGACAACTTCGACATCCGCTACATCCTGGGCGGCGTCCGCTACTGGTACCACCTCAAGGGCTCCACGCCGGGCGGCAGCCAGTATCCGGGCGTCCTGTCGTACCGCATCGGCGCGGCCGGGACCCAGATCTACCCCGGCGAGCAGTTCGACTACCAGGAGCGCAACGGCTTCATCTCGAACGAGCTGAACCTGGTTTCGACGACCGAAGGGCCGTTCCAGTGGATCGCCGGCGCCTACTACTACCACCAGCACTACAGGCAGCCGGTCCACACGATCGAGGATCCGCGCCAGACGCAGTGGTCGATCTCGCCCCCGTTCGGCGTCTGCCTGAACGGCGTCGGGGCGGCGGCGAGGCCGGTGGCCTGCGCGCCCGGCATCGGGCGGCGCTTCGACAACCGGCCGTCGGTCAGCAACACCTCGTACGCCTTCTACGGACAGGTCAGCTACGACCTGGGCGAGGCGTGGACCTTCACGGGCGGCCTGCGCTACTCGCATGACCGCAAGTACGGCACCGAGAAGACGCGGATTCTTTGCCTCGGCCTGCCCGCCTGCCTCGGCGGGCTGCCGCCCGAGTTCTTCCTGGCCCCGCTCGACCTCACCGGCGTGAACACCGTCGTGGCCGGCGGCACCGGCCTGGGGATCGACGTCATTCCGAAGGGCGTGGAAGGGGCGACCTTCTACGACGGGACCACCGGCCTCGCGAGCCGCAAGTACGACGCGAGCTGGTCCGCCGTGACCGGCACGGCCAAGGTCGAGTGGCACCCAGACCCCGACACCCTGGGCTATGCGAGCTACGCCCGCGGCTACCGTTCGGGCGGCTTCAACATCGGCATCTTCACGGTGCTGAGCTTCCTGCCCTACTCCAAGGAGGAGACCGTCGACGCGTTCGAGCTGGGCCTCAAGAAGACCTGGGGCCAGACGCTGCAGACCAACGTGGCGCTCTACCACTACGACTACTCGAACCTGCAGATCCCGATCTCGGTCGTGCAGACCGGAAGCCTGATGGGCCAGACCATCAGCCAGGGCACCACGTCGTTCTACAACACGCCGAAATCGCGCTCGCAGGGCGTCGAGGTCGAGGTGCTGTGGCAGCCCATCGAGAACCTGCAGATCATCGCGAACTACTCGTACATCGACGCCGAGATCCGGAAGGGCTTCGCCGTCGACACGGTGGACCCGACCGCCTCGCAGCCCAACGCCAAGCCGATCCACACGCTCGCGCAGTGCCAGGCCGGCGGCGCGGCGGTGGCCGGCGACTGCGTGCTCGACGAGCCCACGGTCGGCCTGCCCGGCGGCGGCTTCCAGCGCATCCAGAGCCTGAAGGGCAACGACCTGCCCAACGCGCCGCGGAACAAGATCGCCATCGCGGCGAACTACACCTGGAACTTCGAGCCCGGCTCGCTCACGGCCAGCCTCTCGTACTCGTGGCGCGACCACGCGTACGGCTCGCTCTTCCAGCGCTGGTACAACCGCTCGCCGACCTGGGACCAGGTCGACGCCCGCCTGCTCTGGAGGGACGCCAACGACAAGTTCGAGATCATCGGCTTCGTGAAGAACATCTTCGACGACATCGGCTACGACCAGGGCGCGACCGGCCGGCGGATCGACGGGCAGTTCACCAACCTGCTCTACGGCCCGAACCCCGCCGGAACCACCTGCAGCCCGGTGGCCCAGGGGGCCAGCAACCCGGCCGCGGGGAACATCGGCACCATCTACTGCGTGCAGGGGATTTCGAAGACCTACTACACGACACCGCCTCGCACCTACGGGCTCGAGCTCCGGTACAAGTTCTTCTGAGTACCGACGGCCCGCCTCGCGAGAGGCGGGCCGCTTGCTTTTGCGCGTCGGGAAAGAAGCGCGTCAGCGCTCGGAACTGCGGGGAGGAAAGGACATGAAGTTCAAGGGAAGCTTGCTTGCCTCGAGCGCGCTGCTGGCCGCCGTCATGGCGGCCTCGGGCGCACAGGCCCAGTCATCGAGTGCGTCCACCACGATCGAGGAACTCGTCGTGACGGCCGAGCGCCGGGAGCAGAGCCTGCAGGACGTTCCTGTGGCGATCTCGGCGTTCACCGCGGAAAAGCGTGACCTGATCGGCATCCAGTCGGTGTTCGACCTGACGAACTTCACGCCGGGCCTGCAGTACTCGACGCAGACCGATCGGGTCAGCCTGCGCGGCATCGGCCGGACGAACAACGTCCACGCGGCCGACGCGTCCGTCTCGGTCTATTCGGACGGCATCTACACGACCTCCACGGTCGAGGCCGGCAAGACGCCCCTCTTCCTCGAGCGGGTGGAGATCCTGCGGGGCCCGCAGGCGACGCTCTACGGCCGAAACGCCATCGGCGGCGCGATCAACCTGGTGTCCAAGCGGCCCACGGACGACTGGTACGCCGAGGTCCGCGGCCAGTACCAGAACTACAACCACCACATCCTGGAAGGCGCGGTCTCGGGCCCGACCTTCATCCCGGGCGTGACCTTCCGCCTGGCGGCCAACTGGGAGAAGCAGACCAAGGGCTGGATCGAGAACGTCGTCCCGGGCTTTCCGGACGAAGGCAACATCATCAACACCAACATCATCGAAGGGCAGCTGAAGTTCGACATCGGCGAGAACTTCGACGGCTGGATGAAGCTGACCTGGATCGAGTGGCGGAACGGCGCCGGCGGCCCGGGCTCGCGCGCGACCTGGACGCCGGCCGTCTTCCCGACCTTCGAGGCCGCGAACGCCGGCATCACGCTGCAGCCCGGCTACGGCTGCAGCGGCAACGCGACGAACGTGGTCAACCTCAATCCGGGCGGCTGCGTGAATCCGGCGCTGACCAATCCGCGCAAGATCGCCTCGACCGTTCCGTACGACGTCGACCTGAACGGCACCTACATCTTCGCCAGCGAGTGGACGTACCACTTCCAGGGCTTCGACCTGCGCTACCAGTTGGGCGGGGTGCACTATCACTACTACCTGCAGGGCCCGACGCCGGTCGATCAGACGGCGCCGATCGTGCGCTACACCCTGCCGTCGCTGACGGGCGCCAACAACGCGGTGGTCCGCCCCCGCTACGCGTTCAACTACCAGGAGGAGGAGTCCTGGCTGTCGAACGAGATCACGCTGCTCTCGACCCACGACGGACCGGTGCAGTGGCTGGCGGGCCTCTACTACTGGAAGGAGAGCTACGGGCAGCCGGTCTACACCTACCTGCCCGACGAACCCCGGGTGCGGGGTCCGTTCGGCGTACCGGCGGCGCTCTGCGCCAAGCGGAACGGGGTGTGCGCGCCGAACCCGGCGCAGCGGATCTTCGACACCTATCCCGAGTTCGACATCTCCTCGCGCGCGGCCTACGCCCAGATCGACTGGGAGTTCGTCGACAACTGGACGATCTCGGGCGGCATCCGCTACTCGCTGGACAAGAAGGAAGGGGTCGAGCGCGGCCGGCTGCTCTGCTACCTGGTCGCGGGCTGCTTCGCCGCGCCCGAGCTGAACGGCGCCGTCGCGGGCGGCATCCCGCCCGTGGACATCACCGAGAACCAGTGGTCCTCGGCCGCGGTCCTGCCGAAGGGCGTGATCACCCCCACGGTCTTCGATCCCGTGACCGGCTTCGCCACCCGCTACCTCAAGGAGGAGTGGCAGGAGATCACCGGAAACCTGACCCTGAAGTGGGATCCGGATCCCGACACCAACGCCTTCGCGCGCTTCAGCCACGGCTACAAGCCGGGCGGCTTCCGGATCGGCATCGACGTGGGCTTCTCGCCCAATCCGCTGACCCGTGAAGAGAAGGTCGACGCCTTCGAGGTGGGCCTGAAGAAGAACTTCGGCCCGAACATCCAGGCCAACATCGCGGCCTTCTACTACGACTACAAGAACGCCCAGATCCCGTTGACGATCGTCAACACCTCGGGCGCGGTCGCGGTCACGCAGTCGATCTTCTACAACGTGCCCGAGGCCACCTCGAAGGGCATCGAGATCGAGTCGATCTGGCAGCCCATGGAGAACCTCCAGATCCTCTTCAACTACAGCTACCTGGACGCCGAGATCGACAAGGGTCAGGCCATCGACCCGGCCGATCCGGCGGCGCTCGCGGCGGGCGCGCGGCCGATCACCGACCGCTCGCTGTGCCGCGCCATCGCCTACGGCGACACCGCGACCACCTGCGCCGCCGACGTCTATACGAGCCCTCGTCCCGTGGTGAACGCGGCGGGCGCCACGACGCAGGTGTCGGGCTCGCCCGACCCGAACGGCGGCTTCCAGCGGGTGCAGGAGCTCAAGGGCTACGCCCTGCCCAACTCGCCGAAGCACAAGATCGCGATCAACGCCAACTACACCCACATGTTCGGCGACGGATCCTCGGTCACCGGCTCGGTGAGCTATTCCTGGCGCGACAGCCAGTACGGCTCGATCTTCAATCGCGCCTACTACAAGTCGCCGTCATGGGACCAGGTGGACGCCCGTCTGACCTGGAAGGCCAAGGACCAGAAGACCACGGTCATCGCCTTCGTGAAGAACCTGTTCGACGACCTGGGCTACGAGGGCGGCGCCACGGCGTCGCGGCGGGCCGGATCGATCTACACGCCGCCCGCCGGCGCGCCGATCGTCAACGTCGTGCAGGACGCGCGGCCGGACATCGCCGGCAACAATCCGGCCAGCACCTATCCGCTGACCCCGCCGCGCACCTACGGGATCGAGATCCAGTACAAGTTCTTCTGATCCTCGCCGCACCGGCGTGAATGGAGGCGCTCCGCCGTGAGGCGGGGCGCCTTTCTCATTGCGAGCCCTGGAGCACGCGATCGATCTGGGCGCGCCACGCCGTGTCGTACTCGGCGGTCCAGTCGGGGCCGGCGAGGTCGCGGCAGGTCTCGTGCACGACGCCGAAGAAGCGGTCGAACTCCTGGGACGGCGTGCCGAAGCCGTCGTGGTTCAGGCGCTCGGCGCGCACGAGATGCAGCTGATAGGGCCCGCCGGGGTCCATGAGGCAGTTCAGCACCATCGCCAGCATCTCGCCGCGCACGCTGCCGTTCACGTCGCGGGCGAAGCGCGGTTCGGCCTGGGGGAACTCGGCGAAGAGGCGCGCGAACACCGCCGGCGCCGGATCCCCTGCCCGCTCGGCCACCGCTTCCAGAGACTGCGAGATGATCTCGGCTTCGTTCATCGGACTCGCCCTGCCTATAGTTCCGCAACAGGATACGGGAGGAAGATCGTGGAATTCCAGGATATCCAGTACGCGGTCGAGGACGGCGTCGGCGTGATCACGCTCAACCGGCCGCAGTATCGCAACGCCCAGAGTTGGCGGATGCTGGACGAGATCGACCAGGCCTTCGACCTGGCGCGCCTCGACCCCGAGGTCCGGATCGTGCTGGTGCGCGGCGCGGGCGGCGTCTTCTCCACCGGTCACGACCTGGGGACGCCGGAGGGCGCGGCCTACCGGGACGCCAAGATCGGCAAGGGCGGGATCCGGCACTACGACGCCTTCAAGACCTACAACCTCGACCTGCTGCTCAAGTGGCGGAACTTCGAGAAGCCGACCGTGGCCATGGTCGAGGGCTACTGCATTTATGCGGGCTGGATGCTGGCCGCGGCCATGGACGTGGTCTTCGCGGCGGACGACGCCCAGTTCCTGCCGGGGTTCGTGGAGTACATGTCGATCCCCTGGGACATCGGCATCCGGCGGGCGAAGGAGCTGTGCTTCGAGAGCCGGTTCATCGGCGCCGAGGAGGCCCGCGAGGCCGGCTTCGTGAACCGGGTGCTGCCGAACGCGGACCTGGAGCGCGAGACCTTCGCCTGGGCGCGCCGGGTGGCCGAGAACGACCCCGGCTATCTCCGCTTCGCCAAGCTGCAGATGAATAAGGCGCAGGACGCGCAGGGCTTCAGCCGCGCCGTCGAGGACTCGCTGGGCGACTACGTGGCGATGATGTGGATGCCGGGGAACGAGATGCGCGTGGCCGGGGAGCGGCGCCTGCTCACCGTGGACCTGGCCGTGCGCGGACGGCGCGGCGAGCGGCATGGACTGACGCCGGGGCGCCCGGAGGAGAAGACGGCATGAGCGATACGTTCCGCGCGCTGCGCCTGCACAAGACCGACGCCGGCCAGGAGGCCCGCCTCGAGGACCTGACCCCGGCCGACCTGATGGACGGCGACGTCACCGTCCGCGTCGAACACTCGACGATCAACTTCAAGGACGGGCTGGCCCTGACCGGCCGCTCGCCGGTGGTGCGGGTCTGGCCGCTGATCCCGGGGATCGACTTCGCGGGCGTGGTGGAGAGCTCGAGCCATGCCGGCTTCGCGCCCGGCGACCGGGTGGTCCTGAACGGCTGGGGCGTGGGCGAGACGCACCATGGCGGCTACGCCCAGCGCGCCCGGGTCAGGGGCGACTGGCTGGTGAAACTGCCGCAGGGCCTGACCAGCGCCCAGGCCATGGCGATCGGCACGGCGGGCTACACCGCCATGCTGTGCGTGCTGGCCCTGGAGAAGCAGGGCGTCACGCCCGACAGGGGCGACATCCTGGTGACCGGCGCGGCCGGCGGGGTCGGCAGCGTGGCGATCGCCCTTTTGGCGAAGCTGGGCTACCGCGTCGTCGCCTCGTCGCGGCGGAAGGAGAGCGAAGGCGGCTACCTGACGGGCCTCGGCGCCGCCGAGGTGATCGACGCCGCCGAGTTCCAGGGCCCCGCACGCCCGCTGGGCAAGGAGCGCTGGGCCGGCGCGGTGGACGCGGTGGGCAGCCACACCCTGGCCAATGTGCTCTCGCAGACGCGCTACGGCGGGGTGGTCACCGCCTGCGGCCTGGCCCAGGGCCTGGACCTGCCGGCCTCGGTGGCGCCCTTCATCCTGCGCGGCGTGGTGCTGGCGGGCATCGACAGCGTGATGCGCCCGGCGCCCGACCGGGTGGAGGCCTGGGACCGCCTGGCCCGCGACCTGGACCTCGCCAGGCTGTCGGCCATGACAAGCCGCGCCACGCTCGCGGACCTGCCGCGACTGGCGGGAGACATCCTGGACGGCAAGGTGCGCGGCCGGATCGTCGTGGACGTGGATGGATAGCTGACGGGCGTTGCGGCCCGCGGACGCGACGGGTCAGCCGCGGGGCGGCCCCGTGGCGCGGCCGCCCGGCTGCGACGGCGTCAGGACCGGCCGGGGCAGGACCGCCACCGACGCCGATCCGGAGAGACGGGCGCGCAGGTCGCGCGACGGGCGGGCGGGCGCCTCCGCGCGCGGCCCCTGAAGACGGGCCATGAGATCGCGCAGCGTCGGAAGTTCGGCGGGCTCGGGCGTCACGAGGCTCGCCGCCTCGTCCACCACCCCCTCCAGGGTCCGAAGCAGCAACGGGAAGCTGGCGGTCTCACGCTCGCGCTCGCCGGCCAGGTCGCTGTCGAGCCGCTCCGGTTCCGGGGTGGGTTCCAGGTCCGCGTCCCGGCCGGCCAGGGGGCCGTCCGGCGCGGCGCGCGACGCGAGCCGCGCCTCACGCTCGAGCCGCAGCTCCAGGGCGATCGACAGGCGCACCGCCGCGAAGCACTTGAGGTAGAGCTCGGTCAGGCCGAAGAACCGCGCGTCGCCCACAACCGACGCCTTGGCCGCCTCGGCCACGGCGCAGCCCAGCTCTAGGGCGGGCTCGCGCATCCGGGCGAGCATCGCAAGGCGCGGGTCGGGCGACGACATGGAACAAATGTAGAACATGCGGCGTGGGGAGTCAAACCTGGCGGCCGTTCCCCCTCTCGCTTCGCGAGCTCCCCCAGAGGGGGAGCATCTTCGTTTTCGCCTCCCACCGTCATCCCGCGGCTTGTCCGCGGGATCCATGCTTCCGCCGGCTGTGAGGCGGCCGGCGTGGCAGGACCGCTAGGCGCCCACGTCGCCGCCGGCATGGGTCCCGCGGACGCGCCGCGGGATGACGGGGCTGGGCAGGGCGGCGAGCTCGCGGGCGCTCGATTGAACCGCGGAGGACGCGGAGGAGAACGCGGAGCGCGCAGAGGCCTCCGCGACCTTTGCGGTTAGAGGGGTTGGGGCCACCGCCCCTCGCCTTCATCGGCGATCCCACACGAAACCCCACCGTCATCCCGCGGCTTGTCCGCGGGATCCATGTTTCCGCCGGCTGTGAGGTAGGCGGCGTGACAGGACCGCTAGGCGCCCGCGTGGCCGCCGGCATGGGTCCCGCGGACACGCCGCGGGATGACGGGGCTGGGCAGGGCGGCGAGCTCGCAGGCGCTCGATTGAACCGCGGAGAACGCGGAGCGCGCGGAGGCCTCCGCGCCCTTTGCGGCTAGAGGGGATGGGGCCACCGCCCCTCGCCTGCATCGGCGATCCCACACGAAAACCCACCGTCATCCCGCGGCTTGTCCGCGGGATCCATGTTTCCGCCGGCTGTGAGGCGGCCGGCGTGGCAGGACCGCCCGGACGCGCCTGCGTCGCCGCCGGCAGGGGTCCCGCGGACGAGCCGCGGGATGACGGGGCTGGGCAGGTTTGGCGTCCTTCCCCCTCTCGCTTCGCGAGCTCCCCCAGGGGGGGAGCATCTGTGCTTTCGCTTCGGCGAGCACGCCGGGACGGGCTACAGGGCCTTTTCGATGGCGGCGACGAGGGCGGGGTCCTGGGGTTCGGTGCGGGGGCCGAAGGCCTGCAGCGCTTCGCCGTCCTTGCCGATCAGGATCTTGTGGAAGTTCCACACCGGGACGGCCGGCTCGCCGAGCTGCTGTTCCGCCCATTCGTAGAACGGGTGGCGGCCGGCCTCCTTCACGTCGACCTTGGCGGTCATGGGGAAGTCGATGCCGAAGGTCGTGGCGCAGAAGGTCTCGATCTCCTTCTCGCTGCCCGGCTCCTGGCCCATGAACTGGTTGCAGGGCACGCCCAGGACCACGAGGCCCTTGTCCTTGTAGTCGGTGTAGAGCTGCTCCAGGCCGTTGTACTGGGGGGTGAGGCCGCACTTCGAGGCCGTGTTCACCACCAGGACCACCTTGTCCTTGAAGGTGGCGAGCGGCAGCGGGCCGCCGGCGATGGCGTCGAACGTGTAGTCGTGGGCGCTGGTCATGGGGCCTCCGGGCTTCGTGGCCGGGACGCTAACGCCGTTACCCTGCGTCCTCCAACGCCTGTTCCACGGCCACGGCGAGGTCGAGGGCGGCGATGGCCTCGGCGGCGGTCACGACGGGACGCGGCGCGGCGCCCCGGACCGCCTGGAGGAACCCCTCGACGCTGGCGCCCAGCGGGTCGCGCGCGGCGGGGGTGTCGGCGAAGTCGGGGTTCAGCGGGAACGGCGTCGTGTTGCGGAAGGTGCGGGCCACGAAGTCGATGGCGACTTCGCCTGAGGGATAGACCACCCGCATGGTGCGGTGGCGGGCCTCGGCCATCCGGGAGACGTCGAAGACGGCCGTGAAGCCGCCCTCGAAGGTGGCCTCGGCGCGGACCTGGTCCCAGACCCCGTCGGCGGCGCGAGCGCCCTCGGCCTCGGCGGTGACGGCGTCCCCGGCGGCGATGGCGAGCGCCAGGTCGATGTCGTGGACCATCAGGTCGAGCACGGCCGACACGTCGCGGCTGCGCTCGGAGGGCGGGCCGTGGCGCACGGCTTCCAGCAGCAGCGGCTGTTCCATGGCGTCGAGCAGGCCCATGGCCTGGAACACCACGCGTTCCTGGTGCCCGCAGGCGACGACGACGCCGGCGCGGTCGGCGGCGGCGCGGATCCGCTCGGCGTCGGCGACGCCCACGGCGATGGGCTTCTCCACGTAGACGTGCTTTCCGGCGGCGATCGCCACCAGGGCCTGCCCGGCGTGGGCGCTGGCGGGCGAGGCCACGGTGACCACGTCGACCTCGGCGAGAAGCTGGTCCAGGTCGGCGAAGGCGCGGCCGCCGAGCGGCATGGCGACCGCGGCCGCGCGGTCGGGATGCACGTCGAAGACGCCGACGAAGGTCACGTCGGGCAGCCGCGCGTACTGCCGCGCGTGGTAGCCGCCAAACACCCCTGCCCCGATGACGCCGCCGCGCAAGCTCATGGGCGCGGCCGTAACACGCGCCGCCGGCTCGACGCCACCCGCCCGAGGTCATACAACCGTTTGAAGATAGGGAGACGCATCATGACCACGGTTCGCGAGATCCGCCTGAAGAGCCGGCCCAGCGGCATGCCCACCGCCGCCAATTTCGAGCTGGCCAGCGTGGAGCTGCCGGCGCCGGGCCCAGGCGAGGTGCAGGTGCGCAACACCTGGATGACCGTCGACCCCTACATGCGCGGCCGCATGAACGACGTGCAGAGCTATACGCCGCCGTTCCAGCTCGGGAAGGCCATGGACGGCGGGGCGGTCGGCGAGGTCACGGCCTCGGGCGATCCGAACTTCAAGCCGGGCGACCTGGTGCAGTCGGGCTTCGGCTGGCGCGAGGGCTTCAACGCTCCCGCCGCCCAGGTGCAGAAGCTGGACCCCATGGGCCTGCCGCCGCAGGCGTTCCTGGGCGCGGCCGGGATGCCGGGGCTGACGGCCTATGCGGGCCTGCTGAAGGTGGCGGCGCTGAAGGACGGCGACGTGGTGTTCGTCTCGGGCGGCGCGGGCGCCGTCGGTTCGATGGTGGTGCAGATCGCCAAGGCCAAGGGCCACACGGTGATCGCCTCGGCGGGCGGACCCGAGAAGGTGGCGTTCCTGAAGTCGATCGGGGCCGACCAGGTCATCGACTACAAGGCCGAGAAGGACCTGACGGCGGCGCTGATGAAGGCCGCGCCGTCCGGCATCGACGTCTATTTCGACAACGTGGGCGGCGAGCACCTGGAGGCGGCGCTGACGGCGGCGCGCCCGTTCGCGCGCTTCGCGCTGTGCGGCGCGATCTCGATGTACAACGCCACCGAGATGCCCCCCGGCCCGCGCAACCTGGTGCTGATGGTGGGCAAGCAGCTGCGGATGGAGGGCTTCATCGTCTCGACCCACTGGGACATGATGCCGGCGTTCCTGAAGGACCTGTCGGGCTGGGTGAAGGACGGCAAGGTCACCTGGAAGGAGACGGTCTTCGAAGGCATCGAAAAAGCCCCCGACGCCTTCCTGGGCCTCTTCAAGGGCGAGAACCTGGGCAAGATGCTGGTGAAGCTGGGGTAGGCGCCCTCGGCGTTTCTCGTCTCGTCGCACCAAACACCCTCGCGGCTGTCATCCCGGTTTCGCGCAGCGAAGACCGGGACCCATACGCGCCGGTCTCTGAGGGTAGGTCGCGGCGGCGGCGACGGGGGTTTGCCTGGGGCGCGGAGTCTATGGGTCCCGGTTTTCGCCTGGCGGCGAAACCGGGATGACAACGGATGGCGGTTCGAGATTGCGGCTTCGCCGCCTTCTCGGCGCGGTGGGCGGTTCTTGCTGGACGCTGGGTGGTTAGGGCGTAAAACGCTGCGGTCCTCCCCCAAGGTCTGGAGTTTCCGCCCGTGCCGCGCCTGTTCAGCGCCTATGTGATCGTCGACTGGAGCGCCGCGGCGAAGCCGACTACCGGCGCGGACTCGATCTGGATCGGCGTTCTGAAGCGCGACATCCGCTTCCGGATGGCGTTCGAGAGCTTCAACCCGGCGACGCGGGCCGAGGCCGAGACGCGGCTGACGGCCATCCTGGACGACCTGAAGAAGCGCAACGAGCGCTGCCTGCTGGGCTTCGACTTCCCGCTGGGCTTCCCGCGCGGGTTCGCGGCGGCGCTGAAGCTGCCCGGCGAGGCGCCGTGGCAGGCCACCTGGGACCAGCTGGCCAAGATGGTGAAGGACAAGCCCGACAACACGAACAACCGCTTCGGCGTCGGCTCGGAGGTCAACCGGCGGCTCACCGGCGGGCCGTTCCCGTTCTGGGGCTGCCCGCCCAAGGATGCGCTGACCACGCTGCAGCCGAAGCGCACCCGCAACCACGGGCCGGACGACCTGCCCGAGTTCCGCCACGCCGACCTGGCGGCGAAGGGCGCGGCGTCGATCTGGAAGCTCTACTACAACGGCTCGGTGGGCGGTCAGGCGATCCTGGGCATCCCGTTCGTGCGGCGGCTGAAGGCGGCGCGCGGCGAGGGCTTCAAGGCGTGGCCCTTCGAGACGGGCTTCAAGGCGCTGACCGAGGCGGACCTGGCGGGCGTCGACGTGGTGGCGGCCGAGGTCTACCCCTCGATGCTGAAGCCGCAGGGCGCCCCGGGCGAGGTGAAGGACCTGACCCAGGTGCGCACCACCGCCGAGCACTTCGCGCGCCTGGACGAGGCCGGCAAGCTGGGCGCCCTGTTCGCGCCGCCGAAGGGCGCCGCGGCCGACGCCGTCCTGGACGCCGAGCGCGAGGAAGGCTGGATCCTGGGCGCGGGCGTGTAGGTTAGCCGGCCCGCAGCCGCTGCAGCGCCGCCCGGTAGCGGCGCGACAGGGGGATGCGGAGCTCGCCGATCTCGACGGCGTAGTCGCCCGACCCCTCCGGCGCCAGGCCCGTCACCCGCGCGGCGTTCACCAGCCAGGAGCGGTGGGTGCGCACGAAGCCCAGGGGCGACATGAGGGTCTCGAGCCCGCCCAGCGCGGTCCGCATGAGCGGCCGCCGGCCGTCGTCGAGCAGGAACTCGGCGTAGTTGCCGGCCGAACGGATCGCGACGATCGCCAGCACCGGAACGCGGATGAGACGCGCGCCGTCGCGGATGTCGAAGGTGGCGGGCGTCGCGGGGGCTGGAAGCGCGGCCGGGCGCATGATCCAGCCCAGGGTCACCCAGAACAGGAACACCGACACCGCGAACCCGGGCGCGTCCTTGGCCAGTTCGTAGGCCAGTTCCTGCCCGAGCGGTGTGAAGTGGTAGCGGGCGTCCGCCGCGGCGTAGGCCGCCTGGCGGATGAGCACGAAGCCGCCGATGTGGACCAGGGCGAAGGGCGCGAACGCCAGGGCGAGCCCCGCGGCCATCCGGAGCGGCGACGGCCGGGAGCGCCGAAGCCAGAGCGCCGCCAGCCCCGCGATCAGCAGCGCCGGCGCCATGCTCACCAGGCTGGAGCCTTCCAGGACCACGACTTCGGCGATGGGCTGCCCGGGAAAGTCATGGCGGCGGGTGAGCACGTTGAAGAGGATGATGACGGCCACCACCGACATCCCGATGGCCCAGGACAGCAGGAGCCCGCGGACGGTGTCGCCGTCGATCCCGCGGAGAAGGCCTTGCAGCCCCGCCCCGGGCGGTTCGTCCCTGGCCGCGAGCCGTTCGTCCCGGCCCGGCTGGCGCACGAGGGCGGCGCGATGTTCCATCGCCGCCATCGCCTGCCCTTCGGATTTCGCCATGACCGTCCTGACCCGATGCGCCGCGACCTGCGCCGCCGTGAGCCTACTCGCAATCGCCGCGTGCGCGCCACGCCCGAGCGCGGCCGTCGCGGCCGCGCCCGAAGCGGACTGGCCCTACTATGGCGGCGACGCGGGCGGGCAGCGGTACTCGTCCGCGGCGCAGATCACGCCGGCGAACGTGGCGGGGCTGAAGGTCGCCTGGACCTATTCGACCGGCGAGCTGGCGCGGAACGGCGCGGAGATCGAGCACGCGGCGTTCGAGAACACGCCGATCCTGGCCGAGGGCCGGCTCTACGTCTGCTCGCAGTTCAACCTGGCGGCGGCGCTGGATCCGGGGACGGGCCGCGAGATCTGGCGGCACGACCCGAAGGTGGACCCGACGGTCCGCTACCCCAACGACAACGTCTGCCGCGGCGTGACCTTCTGGCGCGACCCCGAGGCGCCGGCGGGCGCAGCCTGCGCGGCGCGGGTGTTCCTGCCCACGGTGGACCGGCGGCTGATCGCGCTGGACGCGGCGACCGGCGCCCCCTGCCCCGGCTTCGGCAAGGGCGGGACCGTGGACGTGGGCCTGGGCGTCCTCTTAGAGCGCAAGGGCCAGATGCAGATCACCTCGCCGCCGGTGGTGGTGAACGGCGTCGTGGTGGTGGGCTCGTCGATCGACGACAACCAGCGGGTGGAGGAGATCTCGGGCGTGGTGCGGGCCTACGACGCGCGCACCGGGGCGCCGCGCTGGGCCTTCGATCCGCTGGCGGGCGCCGGGCCGGGCGTGAAGGCGGGCGCGGCCAACGTCTGGGCGCCCATGTCGGCGGACCCGGCGCGCGGCCTCGTCTTCCTGCCCACCTCGAGCGCGAGCCCGGACTTCTTCGGCGGCCTGCGTCCGGGGAACAACGGCATGGCCAATTCGGTGGTGGCGGTGGACGCCGCGACCGGCCAGCCGCGCTGGAGCTTCCAGACGACGCACCACGACGTCTGGGACTACGACGTCCCGGCCCAGCCGACCCTGGGCGACGTGGCCTACGGCGGGCGCGCCACGCCGGCGGTGATCCAGGCCACCAAGCAGGGGCTGATCTTCACCCTGGCGCGGGAGACCGGCGCGCCCGTGATCCCGGTGGAGGAACGCCGCGTCCCGCAGGGCGGCGCCCCGGGCGAGCCTCTGTCGCCCACGCAGCCCTTCCCCACGGCGCCGCGGCCGCTGAGCCCGATGGAGATCGCGCCCGAGGACGCCTACGGACTGACGCCCTGGGACCGCGGCGCGTGCCGCAGGCTGATCGAAGGCGCCCGGCGCGAGGGGATCTATACGCCGCCGTCTCTGCAGGGGACGATCCTGTACCCGTTCACCGGCGGGGGCATGAACTGGGGCGGGCTGGCCTTCGACGCCGGCCGGCAGGTGGTCTATGTGAACACCTCCAGCGCGCTGCACCTCGTGACGCTGATCCCGGCGGACAAGGTGAAGGCCACCCAGCAGGCCGAGATGGACACCGAGGTCTCGGCCCAGCGCGGGGCGCCCTACGGCATGAAGCGCGAGGTGCTGCGCTCGCCGCTGGGACTGCCCTGCAACCCGCCGCCCTGGGGCCAGCTGCACGCCGTGGACATGCGCACCGGCAAGGTGCTGTGGGAGGTCCCGCTGGGGACCACGCGCGACCTCGCGCCGGGCTCGCAGCTGCTGCTGGGCGACATCGGGGTCCCCGGCTTCGGCGGGCCGATCGCCACGGCGAGCGGGCTCGTGTTCATCGGCGCGGCGATGGACAACTACCTGCGCGCCTTCGACGGCGCGACGGGGCGCGAGCTGTGGAAGGGCCGGCTGCCGGCCGGGGGCCAGGCGACGCCGATGACCTACGTCTGGAAGGGGCGGCAGTACGTGGTCATCGCGGCCGGCGGCCACGGGAAGAGCGGAACCAAGCCGGGCGACCAGGTGGTGGCCTTCGCCCTGCCCGGGCCGCTGCGCCCCTGACTAGAGCGGCCGGCGGCTCAGCAGCCAGAAGCGGCCCAGCAGCAGCGCGCCCGACAGGAAGCTGGCGGCGATCACGGCCCAGGTCATGCCGAGGATCCCCTGCCCCATCGGGATCGCCAGGAACCAGGCCAGCGGCATCATCACCAGGATGTAGCTGGTGAGGTGGGTGATCGTGGGAACCCAGACGTCGCCGCGGGCGCGCAGCGACTGGGCGGCCACCACCTGCAGCGCGTCGGGCGCGAAGAAGAGGCAGGCCAGCGCCAGGGCGGGAATGGCGATCGCCAGGGTCGCGGGATCGGTCGTGTAGGCGCCCGAGATCAGGCCGGCGGCGGGCCAGATGGCGAGCGAGATCGCCACGCCGAACGCGAAGGTCACGGCGAAGGAGACGACGCCGGCCCGGGTCACGGCGGCGGGATCGCGGGCGCCGTAGGCCTTGCCCACGAGAACCGCGGCGCCGGTCGCCAGGCCCAGGGGCACCATGAAGACGATGGCCGCGACGTTGAGGACGATCGTCCACGCCGCGACGGTGAGCGCGCTGATCCAGCCGGCGATCACGTTCAGGCTGGCGAAGGCGGCGACCTCGAAGAAGTTGGAGATCCCCGCGCCGTAGCCGATGCGCCGCTGCTCGATCTCGGCCGGCCGGTCGCGCTCGGGCCGGTCGAAGACGCCGAGCGCGCGGGCCTCGGCCATGCGCAGGATGAAGGCCACGCTGATCAGCGCCAGGAAGGTCCGGGCGCCCATGGTCGCCCAGGCCCCGCCGACCGCGCCCATGGCCGGCAGGTCGAAGGTCCCCGGCACCAGCAGCAGGTTCAGCGCCAGGTTCACGACGTTGGCCGCCCACATGAACCAGGCGGCCGGCCCCGGGCGGGACAGGCCCTCGAGCCAGAAGGCGCAGGCGACGCTGATCGCGTAGCCCGGCAGCGACAGCGAGAAGACCAGCAGCACCCGGCTGGCGCCGTCGGCGAGGTCCTTCTCGAGCCCGATCACATGCATGAACGGCGGACCGCCGACGGCCAGGATCACGGCCGACACCAGGCCCAGCCAGAAGGCGTAGGCCAGGCCGCGCCTGAGCACCGCCCCGGTCAGGTCGCGGCGTCCCTCCCCGATCCGGCGCGCGGTCATCACCTGGACGCCGGTGAGCAGGCCCACCACGGCGGTCAGCACCACGCTGGTCGGCGCCCAGCCCAGCGCGTGGTAGCCGAGCTCGCGCGCCGAGAAGCGGCCGACGACGATGGCGTCGGTGAGCCCCATGGCCATGATGCCCAGGCGCGACAGGACGACCGGTCCCGAGAGCTTCAGGAGGGTGTCGAGATCGGTGCGGAAAGGGCTCGTGCGCCCCCGAGACTCCGCGGGCGCCTGGCCCGCGGGGCGGTCCATGGCTGGCAAGCTCGGGTTTTCAAAGAGGCGCGGAGACTGGCGCCGGCGTCGCGGGACGGCAAGGCCAGCTTCAGCTTGGCCGGCCTTCTCCCTGCGCGCGTGGCCTCGAGGGCACATCCAAACGCCGGCGCCGGGCGGTAGCCGCAAGGGATAACCGGACAGCGAGGGCGACATGGGCGGCATCAACAAGGCGCGGATGTGCGCCGAGCTGGAGGGCGAGTTCGTGGTCTTCCTGATCGGCGCCCGCATCCTGCGGCCGTGGAAGATCTGGAAGTGGCGACCCGTCGCCGCGGCGATGCGGAGGATGCGCAGCGAACTGGAAGCCCGCCCGGAACTGGGCCTGCTGCACGCGCAGGACTTCAACGGATTCCCGGACGTGATGACCGTGCAGTACTGGCGCAGCTTCGAACATCTGGAGGCCTACGCCCGCGCCGAAAACCACGAGCACTTGCCGGCCTGGCGCAGCTTCTACCGGACCGTGGGCATGGATGGCGACGTCGGCATCTGGCACGAGACCTACCTGGTCGCGCCCGGGCGCTACGAAGCGATCTACGGCGGCATGCCCACGTTCGGCCTGGGCGCGGCGGGCCGGCTCGTCGACGCGGTCGGCGCGAAGCAGGAAGCCCGCCAGCGCCTGAAGGCCGCAGCGTGACGACGGCCGCGGGCGCGAGGCCCGCGGCCGCGCAGGCTCAGGCCACGGCGTCGAGGTCGGTCTTCAGCTCGCGGGTCCAGACCCGGAGCTGGCGACAGGCCTGCACGAACGTCTCGGCGTCGTCGTCGCCGGACAGGGGCACGAAGCCGCTGTCGAGGTCCGCCGCCATGACCCCGGCCCGCTCGAAGAACGGCAACGCCGCCTCGGTGTGGCCGATCACCTTGCAGTGGGCGAAGGCGTCGCTGACGAAGTCCTTGGCGGGCTTGTCCATGCCGAGCAGCGCCGCGCCCTCGGCCGAGACGATAACCGCCACGGCGTCGTAGAGCACCGACGGGCCGCCATCGATCTTCTGCTGCGCCGGCTGGAGCGCGCCGTCGCTGAGCCGCGCGCCGCCGACCTTGGGGGCGATCAGCTCGTAGATGGCGCCTTCGGCCTCGATCGCGTCGACGAGCGCCTCGAGCAGGTCGGCGTCGGAGCCGTCCGCGATGAGGATGCCCACCTTGCGGCCGCGGAAGCTGGGCGGCGGCCGCTTCAGGATGCTGAGCGGGTCGGAGGCCGGGAGGTCCTGGATCACCGGCGCCGCGGGCGGCGCGGCGGTCGGGATCTCCGCCAGGCCGAGTCCGTCGGCCACCCGCGCCGCGAGACCCTCGTCGATGTTGCGCAGGTGCGAGACCATGCGCGCCCGGATGTCCTCGCGCTCGCACTTGCTGAGCTCGAACACGAGGGCGTCGGCGATGTGCTTCTGCTCCACGCCGGTCTGGCTGACGTAGAATTGGCGGGCCTGGCTGTAGTGGTCCGCGAACGTCTCGGACCGGATCTGCCGCTTGTCGCCGGCCTCGGGCGCGACGAAGTGGCGGTAGCCCCGCTCGGGACTCTCACGCGGGCCGCCCCAGCTGTTCGGCTCGTAGTTCACGCGGCCCGACGGGTTGCGCATGGCCATGTGGCCGTCCTGCTGGAAGTTCATCACCGGGCAGCCGCGGGGCTGGTTGATCGGGATGTGGGTGAAGTTGGGGCTGCCCAGCCGCTTCAGCTGGGTGTCGAGGTACGAGAAGTTGCGGCCCTGCAGCAGCGGGTCGTTGGTGAAGCCGATGCCGGGCACGACGTTCTGGGTGCAGAACGCGACCTGTTCGGTCTCGGCGAAGAAGTTGTCGACCACCCGGTCCAGCACCAGGCGGCCGACGACGCGGACCGGCACGAGCTCCTCGGCGATGATCTTCGTGGAGTCGAGGATGTCGAACTCGAAGCTGTCGGCGAAGGCGTCGTCGAACACCTGGACGCCGAGCTCCCACTCCGGAGGATCGCCCAGGGTGATGGCGTCCCAGAGGTCGCGGCGGTGGAAGTCGGGATCGGCGCCGTTGATCTTCACGGCCTCGTTCCACATCACCGACTGCAGGCCGAGCTTCGGCTTCCAGTGGAACTTCACGAAGGTCGAGCGCCCGTCATCGGTGATGAACCGGAAGGTGTGGACCCCGAAGCCCTCCATGAACCGGAACGACCGCGGGATCGTGCGGTCCGACATGATCCACATGACCATGTGCATGGACTCGGGCGTCAGGGTGATGAAGTCCCAGAAGTTGTCGTGCGCGGTCTGGGCCTGCGGGAAGCCGCGATCGGGCTCCTGCTTGGCGGCGTGGACCACGTCGGGGAACTTCATCGCGTCCTGGATGAAGAAGACCGGGATGTTGTTGCCGACCAGGTCCCAGTTGCCTTCCTTCGTGTAGAACTTCACGGCGAAGCCACGGACGTCGCGGGCGAGGTCGAAGGACCCCTTGTTGCCCGCCACGGTCGAGAAGCGGACGAAGACCGGCGTGCGCTCGCCGGCGCGCTGGAAGAGATCCGCGCGGGTGAGGTCGGCCAGGCTCTCGGTGGTCTCGAAGTAGCCGTGCACGCCGAAGCCGCGGGCGTGGACGACCCGCTCCGGGATGCGCTCGTGGTCGAAGTGGAAGATCTTCTCGCGGAAGTGGAAGTCTTCCAGGAGGGCGGGGCCGCGCGCGCCCACCCGCAGCGTGTTCTGGTCGTCGGCGACCGGCACGCCCTGCTGGGTGGTCAAGACCGGGGTGTCGCCCTCGGCGATCTGATGCGTTTCGCCGCCGGCGCCCGGATTCCGGTCGCGGTAGATGTCGTCGGACATGTCGTCCCTCCTGTGGCCCGCCTCAACCGCGGGACAGGAGGAAAGTTCAGGCGCGCCCGAAAAGAGGTGCGCGCCGGCCGCCGGCTCACACCGCCGCCGCCACCCTCCGGGAGAGATCGACGCGATCGTCCTTCAGCTTCTCGGCCACCAGGAACGCCAGTTCCAGCGCCTGCTCGCCGTTGAGCCGCGGGTCGCAGTGCGTGTGGTAGCGGTCGGCGAGGTCGCCCTCCGCCAGGGCCCGCGCGCCGCCCAGGCACTCGGTGACGTTCTGGCCGGTCATCTCGAGGTGCACGCCGCCGGGATGCGTCCCCTCGGCCTTGCAGAGGTCGATGAACGACTTCACCTCGGACAGGATGCGGTCGAACGGCCGCGTCTTGTAGCCGGTGGCCGCCGTCAGGGTGTTGCCGTGCATCGGGTCGATGGCCCAGACCACGTTCGCGCCCTTGGTGGCGCGCAGCAGCGCCGGCAGCCGGCCCTCGATCTTGTCGTAGCCGAAGCGGCCATAGAGCGTCAGCCGGCCGGCCTCGTTCTTCGGGTTCAGCACGTCGATGAGCTTCAGCAGCTCGTCGGGCTCGACGGTCGGACCGACCTTCACGCCGATCGGGTTGCGGATGCCGCGGAAGTACTCGATGTGCGCGCCGTCGAGCTGGCGCGTGCGCTCGCCGATCCAGAGCAGGTGCGCCGAGGTGTCGTACCACTCGCCCGAGGTGCTATCGACCCGGGTCATGGCCTCCTCGTAGCCCAGCAGCAGGCCCTCGTGGCTGGTGAAGAAGTCCACCTGGTGGATGGTCGGATGCGTCTGGGCGTTGATGCCCAGGGCGTCCATGAACGACAGGGCCCCGGAGATCTTGTCGCCCAGTTCGCGGTAGCGGGCGCCCTGCGGGCTGTCGGCCACGAAGCCCAGGGTCCAGCGGTGGATGTTGTAGAGGTCGGCGTAGCCGCCGCTCGCGAAGGCGCGCAGCAGGTTCAGCGTGGCCGACGACTGGCTGTAGGCCTGGATCAGCCGCTGCGGGTCGGGCGTGCGGCTCTGCGGCGTGAAGTCCATGCCGTTGATGTTGTCGCCGCGGTAGCTGGGCAGCTCGACGCCGTCGATCGTCTCGACCGGCGAGGAGCGCGGCTTGCCGAACTGGCCGGCCATGCGGCCCACCTTCACCACCGGCTTGCCGCCGGCGAACGTCAGCACCACCGCCATCTGCAGGATCAGGCGGAAGGTGTCGCGGATGTTGTCGGCCGCGAACTCCTTGAAGCTCTCGGCGCAGTCGCCGCCCTGCAGCAGGAAGGCCTTGCCCTCGACCACGTCGGCCAGGGCCGCCTTGAGGCGTCGCGCCTCGCCCGCGAACACCAGGGGCGGCATCTTGCGAAGGGTGGTCTCGACCCGCGAAAGCTCAGCCAGGTCCGGATAGTCGGACGGGATGTGCTTGGCGGGCTTCGTTCTCCAGGATGCGGGCGTCCAGTGTTCGGTCATCTGCTCAAGTCCGGTACCGCCGTCGTCAGCGGGCCGGGCGTTTTACCCACATTGCAGCGCAGCGTCACGCCCCTGCGGACCGGCTGCGGCGTTCGATGCCTCGCGGGCCGGCCGTTGCACCGGTCCAAGTTAACCGCAGAGATCGCGGAAAGGGCCGTGGGCCTACGCACCCCCACGGCTGTCATCCCGGTTTCGCCGCAGGCGAAGACCGGGACCCATACGCGCCCGATGTGTGGGGGTGGCCCGCTGGCGGCGGCGCCCGCGCTTTATCCGGAGAGGCGGAGTCTATGGGTCCCGGTCTTCCGCTTGCGCGGAAACCGGGATGACAGGGGGTTGGGGTGGGGCCAGGCCCCCTCTCGCTTCGCGAGCTCCCCCAGGGGGGGGAGCATCGACCACCCACGTCCCCTCAGCTGCGGCGTTCGGCGTCCTCGGAGTCGGCGAGGGCCGCCGCGGCGGCGGTCAGGGCGGCCGCGCCCAGCCACCACTCCTGCCAGACGCCGAAGCTGATGGCGCCGAAGAGGACGTAGACCATGGCCGACCCCGCCGCGCCCGCCGCGACCAGGCTGCGCGCCTCGCCGGCGAACCGGCGGAAGACGAACGCCCACACCAGCGCGCCCAGGACCGCCCCGAGGGCCCCGAGCTCGAGCCAGAGCTGCAGGGCGCCGTTGTGCGGGTGGAGCTGGATCCAGGGGCTGAAGGCCCGGCTGGCGTCCAGGCCCCAGCCGCGGAACGGATGGTCGGCCAGACGGGCCAGGGCGTAGCCCCAGTAGCCGACGCGCTGGGCCCAGGACTCCGGCAGGTGCTGGCCCGTCTGCAGCTTCAGCGCGGCCAGGATCAGGAGGGGCATCAGCAGGATCAGCGTCGCCGTGGCCACCGCCAGCGACTTCGGCGCCGAGCGCGGCCAGATCCAGACCGTCACGCCGGCGGCCACCGCCAGCCCGACCGCGAGAACCGGCGCGTCGGATCCGAACTTCGCCCCCACCAGCGCCGTGCCCACCGCCATGGGAACCGCGAGCAGCCAGGACGCGCCGGCGCGCGCCGCGCCCGCGGCGACGACGGGCCAGAGCAGCGCCAGCACGAAGCTGCCGTGCGCGATGTTCTTCTTGCCGAGGTCCGGCCGGATGGGGTCGCGGATCAGGTCGCGCAGCGCGCGGTAGAGCCCCGCCTCGGTCATGGCCTCGACCGCGAGCACGGCGCCGTACGCGGCCAGGCCCCAGCCGAAGACCTTCAGCGCGAGGCGGCGCTGGGCCGGCGCGGCGCGACGGGCGCCCTGCCAGGCCGACCAGTAGAGCAGCACCTGGAAGGCGAGCTTCAGCGCGGCGCTGTCTTCCAGCCGCGTGGCCTTGTGGGGGCTCCAGAAGGTGGAGGCGGCGGCCCAGGCGACGGTGAGCAGCAGCAGGATGGCGAGGGGCCGGTCCCGCTCGTCCACGCGGACGGCCGGCAGGCAGAGCAGGCCCGCCAGGCTGAGCAGGGGCGCGAAGCCGAGGGGGCCCAGCCAGGCGAACAGCGGCGTCAGGGCGGCCACGCCGACCATCACCCAGCCGCACCACGCCCCGAGGCGGTCGCCCCTCTCGCTCATGGCCGCCTGATAAGGGCGTTCGCCGGCTTAGGCCACCTGTCCGAGCGCGGGCGGCGTGTACTTCTCGCGCATGGTGACCAGCTCCTCGGCGAGGGTCGGGTGCACGGCGCAGGTGGAATCCCACTGCGGCTTGGTCACGCCCATCTTGAGCGCGATGGCGGCCATCTGGATGATCTCGCCCGCGTCGGGGGCGACCACATGGCAGCCCAGGATCCGCTCGCTGCCCTGCTCGACCACGAGCTTGATCAGCGCGCGCTGGTGGCCGCCGTAGAAGGTCTCCTTCATGGGCCGGAACTTCGAGAGGTAGACGTCGACCTTGCCGTGCCGATGCCGCGCGTCCGCCTCGGAGAGGCCCACCGAGCCGATCTGGGGCTGGGTGAAGACGGCCGAGGCGACCATCTCGTGGTCGAAGGACATCGGCGTGTTGTGGAACTCGGTGCGGGCGAACGCCTCGCCCTCGCGGATCGCCACCGGCGTGAGGTTGATCCGGTCGGTGACGTCGCCCACGGCCCAGATGTTGTCGACGCTGGACCGCGAGAAGCCGTCGACCTTCACCGCTCCGTTCGCCGCGAGGTCCACGCCGGCGTTCTCCAGCCCGAGGCCGGCCGTGTAGGGCTCGCGGCCGAGGGCGAACATGACGACGTCGCTCTCGCAGCTGTGCCCGTTGTCGAAGGTGTTGAGGATGCCGGTCGCGGTCTTCTCGAGGCGCGTGTGCTGCGTCCCCAGGAGGATGCGCACGCCGGCCTGCTCCATCTCTTCGGCGATGTGGGCGCGGATGTCGTCGTCGAAGCCGCGCAGGACGTTGGGGCCCCGGTGGACCACTGTCGTTTCCACGCCCAGGCCGTTGAAGATGCCCGCGAATTCCAGGGCGATGTAGCCGCCGCCGGCGATCACGATGCGCTTGGGCAGTTCGGGCAGATGGAAGGCCTCGTTCGAGGTGATGGCGAGCTCGACGCCGGGCAGCTCGCGGGGCATCCAGGGCCGCCCGCCCGTGGCCACCAGCACCTTGCCGGCCGTCACCTCGCCCTTGCCTTCGAGCTCGATGACGTGGCGGTCCTTCAGCCGCGCCTTGCCGTGGAAGAGCTCGGCGCCGGCGTTCTGCAGGTTGCGGACATAGATGCCGGAGAGCCGGGCGATCTCCTTGTCCTTCTCCACCAGGAAGCGGGACCAGTCGAAGCGGGTCTCGCCGACCTCCCAGCCGTACCCGCGCGCCGTCTCGAAATGCTTCGCGTATTCCGAGGCGTAGACCATGAACTTCTTGGGCACGCAGCCGCGGATGACGCAGGTGCCGCCCACCCGGTGCTCCTCGGCGACCCCCACCTTGGCGCCGGACATGGCCGCCACGCGCGCCGCCCGGACGCCGCCCGAGCCGGCGCCGATGACGAAGAGGTCGTAGTCGTGATCCGCCACGCGCGGTCTCCTCAAGGTTCCAGTTCGACGACGCCGTCGGGCGTCCCGACCAGCGCCCGATCGGCCAGATCGAGGAACAGGCCGTGGTCCACGACGCCGGTCACGCTCTTCAGCGCCGCCGCCAGCGCGGCGGGCTCCGCGATCGTCCCGCAGGCGGCGTCATAGATAAGGTTGCCGCCGTCCGTTGTTACCGGCTCCCCGTCCCGGCGTCGAAGCATCGGTGCGATGCCGATTTCGAATTCCGCCAGGACGTCGCAGATGCGCGCCTGCACGGTCTTGTGCCCGAACGCCGTGACCTCGACGGGCAGGGCGAACTTTCCCAGGGTTTTCACCTGCTTGGCGGCGTCGGCGATGACGACGCAGGAACGGGACGCCTCCCAGACCAGCTTCTCGCGCAGGAGCGCGCCGCCGCCGCCCTTGATCAGCGCCAGGCCGGGGCCGATCTCGTCGGCGCCGTCGACGGTGAGGTCGATGGCCCGGGTCTCGCCCAGTTCCCCCAGCCGGATGCCGAGGCTTGCGGCCAGCTCGGCCGTGGCCTTGGAGGTCGGCACGCCTACGATGTCGAGCCCGCGCGCGGCGAGCGCCCGGACGAACCAAGCCGCGGTCGAGCCGGTGCCCAGGCCCACCACCATGCCGTCCTGCACGAGGGCGGCGGCCGCCTCGCCCGCGGCGCGCTTCTGGGCGTCGGCGTCCATCACTTGCCCTTGGCCTTCTTCGCGCTCATCGCCTGGCGGAAACGGGCGGCCCAGCCGGGCTTCTCCACCTGCTGGCCGCGGGCCAGCGCCAGGGCCTCGGGGGCCACGTCGCGGGTGATGACCGAGCCCGAGCCGGTGTAGGCGCCCGCCCCGATGGTCACCGGCGCCACGAGGGCCGAGTTGGAGCCCACGAAGGCGCCCTCGCCCACGTGGGTGTCGTACTTGAAGAAGCCGTCGTAGTTGCAGAAGATCGTGCCGGCGCCGATGTTGGCGCCCGCGCCCACCGAGCCGTCGCCCAGGTAGCTCAGGTGGTTGGCCTTGGCCCCCCTGCCCACCGTGACCTTCTTCACCTCGACGAAGTTGCCGATGTGCGCGTCCTCGCCGATGTCGGCGCCCGGCCGCAGCCGCGCATAGGGTCCCACCAGGGCGCCCTCGCGCACCACGCAGCCCTCGAGGTGGCTGAACGCCCGGATGACGGCCGCCGTCTCCACCTTCACGCCGGGCGCGAAGACGACGTACGGCTCGACCGCGGCGCCGGCGGCGATCTCCGTGTCCCATGAGAAGAACACGGTCTCGGGCGCCGTCATCTGCACGCCCTCGGCCAGGAAGTAGGCGCGCCGGCGCCGCTGGAACTCCGCCTCGGCCTGGGAGAGCTGGAGCGGCGTGTCGGCGCCCATGACCGCGGCTTCCGGCGCGATGTGGGCGCGGACCAGCGCCTCCTCGTGCACGGCTTCGGCCACGATGTCGGTGAGGTAGTACTCGCCCTTGGCGTTGTCGTTGCGGACGCGCGACAGCCAGCGGAACAGGTCGCCGCGGTCGGCGAGGTACATGCCGGCGTTGCAGGTCCGGACGGCGCGGACCTCCTCGGTGGCGTCGGCGGCCTCGACGATGCGCACCACGTGCCCGTCCGCCCCCCGCAGGACGCGGCCGTACTTCAGCGGGTGGACCGGCTCGAACGCCATGATGGCCAGCCGCGTCCCGCGGCCGCGCAGGGTGAACAGCGGCTCCAGGTCCTGGGCCGTCAGCAGCGGACAGTCGCCGTTGACCACCAGCACCTCGCCCTCGAAGTCCGCGAGCGCGTCGGCGGCGCAGAGGACGGCGTGGCCGGTGCCGAGGGGCGGGTCCTGGACGACGACCGCGGCCTCGCCCAGCCGGTCGACGACCAGCTGCCGCACGGCGGGGCTATGGGCGCCGACCACCACGTGGATGCGCTCGCAGCCCGCGGCCTGCACCGTGTCGATCACGCGGTCGAGCAGCCCGCGGCCGCCCACGGCGTGCAGGACCTTGGGGGTCCTGGACTTCATCCGCGTGCCCTGGCCGGCGGCCATGATCACGGCGGCTCTGGCGGTCATTCGGCGCTCCCCCACGCAAGTCCATGAGTCTCGGCTCCCGCCCGGCTTAGCAAGCCTTGTGGCGGGGCGCGACTAACGGTTAGCGTCCGCGCCATCCTGTCCCCGGAGTCTTCATGGCATCTCAGCTGCGTCCGGCCGCCCTCGTCTGCGCGGCGGCCCTGGCGGCGCTCGCGCCCGCCGCCGCCCTCTCCGCCCCCGACGCGGCGCTGGAGACCAAGTTCGACGGCCTGATCGATCCGGCCGAGATGGGCGGGTGGATGAAGACCATGTCGGCCGAGCCGATCCACGTGGGCGCGCCGCACAACCGACGCAACGCCGAGATGACGCTGGCCCAGTTCAGGAGCTGGGGCTGGGACGCGAGGATCGAGACCTTCTGGGTGCTCTATCCGACGCCGAAGGAGGTGGCCCTGGAGCTCGTGGAGGGCCGCGGCGCGCCGTTCAGGGCCACGCTCTCCGAGGCTCCGGTTCCCGGCGACGAGAGCTCGTCGCGCACCAGGGACCAGCTTCCGGCCTATGTGGCGTTCCAGGGCGACGGCGAGGCGACGGCGCCGCTCGTCTACGTGAACTACGGCATGCCCGCCGACTACGAGGCCCTCGAGCGCCTGGGCGTCTCGGTGAAGGGCAAGATCGTGATCGCCCGCTACGGCGCCGGGTGGCGGGGCCTCAAGCCGAAGCTGGCCCAGGACCACGGGGCCGTGGGCGCGATCATCTACTCCGACCCGCGGGACGACGGCTACGCCGTGGACGACCCCTACCCGAAGGGCGCGGCGCGGCCGCCGCAGGGGTTCCAGCGCGGGTCGGTGGCGGACATGACGCTGTTCCCGGGGGACCCCACGACGCCGGGCTACGGCTCGACCAAGGACGCCAGGCGGGTCGCCCGCGAGGACTCGCCCACCATCCTGAAGATCCCGACGCTGCCGATCGGCTACGGCGACGCCCAGGTGCTGCTGGCGTCCCTGGACGGCCCGGTGGCGCCGGCGAGCTTCCGCGGCTCGCTGCCCATCACCTACCACGTGGGCGGCGGGGACGGCGGCGCCCGCGTCCGCCTGAAGGTCGCCTCGGACTGGAGCCTGAAGCCGGCCCATAACGTGATCGCCACCCTGAAGGGCCGCGAGCGGCCGGACGAATGGGTGGTGCGCGGCAACCACCGGGACGGCTGGGTCTTCGGGGCCACGGACCCGATCTCGGGCCACGTGGCGATGATGGGAGAGGCGAAGGCGCTGGGCGCGCTGGCCAAGACCGGCTGGCGGCCGAAGCGCACGATCGTCTACGCGAGCTGGGACGCCGAGGAGCCGATGCTGCTGGGCTCGACCGAGTGGGCCGAGACCCATGCGGCGGAGCTGAAGGCCAAGGCGCTCGTCTACATCAACTCCGACTCGAACGGCCGGGGCTTCCTGTCGGTGGGCGGAAGCCACGCGCTGCAGCGCTTCGTCAACCAGGTCGCCGCCGACGTGGCGGACCCTCAGACGGGCGTCTCGGTTCGCGACCGGCTGCGGGCGGCGCTGGCCGTGGCCGCGGCAGAGCAACCCGGCAACACGCGGGCGGCGGCGCTGGGCCGCATCGCCGCGGACCCGACGCGCGACCTGCCGATCGAGGCGCTGGGGTCCGGCTCGGACTACTCGGCGTTCCTGCAGAACCTCGGGCTCGCGAGCCTCAACGTGGGCTTCGGCGGCGAAGGCGAGTCGGGCGGCGTCTACCATTCGGCCTACGACACCTACGAGCATCACAGCCGCTTCGTGGACCCTGGCCACGCCTACGCCGGCGCCCTCGCCCGGGTGACGGGGCGGATGGTGATCCGCCTGGCCGACGCCGAGGTCCCGGTGCAGCGCTACGGCGACTTCGCGGACACGGTGGCCGGCTACCTGGACGAGGTGAAGCGGCTGGCGGACGGCAAGCGGGAAGAGGCCGCCGCGCGGACCCGCCTGCTGGCCATCGGCGCCTACCGGCTGGCCGACGATCCCACGATCCCCCGCAGCGACCCGGCGCCGCTTCCGGCCTCGCCGCAGCTCGACTTCGCCCCGCTCGACGGCGCCGTAGCGCGGCTGCGGACCAGCGCGGCGGCGTTCGACCAGGCGCTGGCGGCCAAGGGCCCGGGCCTGGCCCCGGCGCGGCGCAAGGCGCTGGACGCCGTCCTGCTGCGCCAGGAGCAGCGGCTGCTGCGCGACCGCGGCCTGCCCTTCCGCCCCTGGTACCGGAACATGATCTACGCGCCGGGGCGGTTCACGGGCTATGGCGCCAAGACCCTGCCGGGCGTTCGCGAGGCCATCGAGGAGCGCCGCTTCGAGGACGCCCGCGCCTACATCGTGCTGACGGCCGAAGCGCTGAACGACTACGCCGCCGGGCTCGACGCGGCGACGGCGGTGCTCAATGGCGGATGAGGCGCTGCGCGGCGCGACGATCGCCTTCGACCTGGACGGCACCCTCGTCGACACCGCCCCGGACCTGATCGGGACCCTGAACCACATCCTGCGGGAGGACGGTCTGCCGGCCCTGCCGCTCGCCCAGGCGCGGGCCTACATCGGCCACGGCGCGCGGCATCTGCTCAAGCTGGGCTTCGAGGCGGCCGGCCAGAGCGTGCATCCGACCCGGCTGCAGCAGCTCTTCGAACGCTTCATCCCGCACTACCGGAGCCGGATCGCGCAGGAGAGCCGACCCTTCCCGGGCTGCGAGGCGGCGCTGGACGCCCTCGCCGCGGCCGGCGCGACGCTGTGCGTCTGCACCAACAAGCCCTCGGACCTGTCGGAGGCGCTGCTGGACGCCCTGGGCCTCACCGCCCGCTTCGCCGCCGTCGTGGGACCCGACCGGGCCCCCGCCCCCAAGCCCGACGCGGCCCACCTGCGGGCCGCCGTCGACGCCGCGGGCGGCGACATCGGGCGCACGATCCTGGTGGGCGATTCGGGCACGGACGCCGGCGCGGCCCGCGCGGCCGGCGCGGGGCTGGTGCTGGTGGATTTCGGCTACACCGAGATCCCGGTGGCCGACCTGTCGCCCGACGCGGTGATCTCGCACTACGACGACCTGCCGGAAGCCTGCCGGCGGCTGCTGGGCGCTTGCGGCGGGAAAGCCGGTCGGCTATAGCCCCCGACCTTCCCGGGTAAGGATGCGTAGCTCAGCGGGAGAGCACCTCGTTCACACCGAGGGGGTCACAGGTTCAATCCCTGTCGCATCCACCATCCTCTCCGACATCCACGCGTCGACGTCTCACCCCGGCAGGCCGGGCGTGGCCTTGGGCGCGGCGCGGGCCAGGAGGACGGCGACCGCGCAGGACGCGAGGCGCGTGCGCTCGGAGTCGGCGCGGCTGGTGAGGATGATCGGCACGCAGGCGCCCAGGACGACGCCGGCCGCCTCGGCGTCGCCCAGGAAGGTCAGCTGCTTGGCCAGCATGTTGCCGGCCTCGAGGTTGGGGACGACCAGGATCTCGGCCTGGCCCGCGACGGGCGAGACGATCCCCTTCTCGGCGGCGGCGTCCCGGTCGATGGCGTTGTCGAGCGCCAGCGGGCCGTCGAGCACCCCGCCCGCGATCTGTCCCCGGTCCGCCATCTTGCACAGCGCGGCGGCGTCGATCGTGGAGGGGATCGCGGGGTTCACCGTCTCCACCGCCGACAGGATCGCCACGCGCGGGCGCTCCACGCCGATCACATGGGCGAGGTCGATGGCGTTGCGCACGATGTCGGCCTTCGCGGCGAGGTCGGGCGCGATGTTGATGGCCGCGTCGGTGATGATCAGCGGCCAGGGGTAGTCCTCCACGTCCATGATGTAGGCGTGGCTGACCCGACGCTCGGTGCGCAGGCCTTCCGGCGCGAGGACGGCGCCCATGAGCTCGTCGGTGTGCAGCGAGCCCTTCATCAGGAGCCGCGCCTGGGCGGACCTCACGAGGGCGACGCCCCGGTCGGCGGCGGCGTGGCTGTGCGGCGCGGGCTCGATGCGCAGGCTGGCCGGATCCACGCCGGCCTCGCGCGCGGCGGCCTCGATCTTCCCGGGCGGCCCCACCAGGATCGGCGCGATGAGCCCCAGGCGCGCGGCCTCGGCGGCGGCGGCGACCGAGGCGGCGTTGCAGGGGTGCACGACGGCGGTGGGGGCCGGCGCACCGCCCGCCGCGGCGGCCATGAGGCGGTCGTAGCCGCGATGCTGCCGGGTCATGCGCCCTCTCCCGCACCCTCCGGCGCGAGCCGCGCCAGGGTCTCGTCGGCGATCATGCGCTCCTCGTCGGTGGGAATGCGCAGGATCTTCACCCGGCTGTCGTCCGCATGGAGGCTCTCCCGCTGCTCCCGGTTCGCCAGCGGGTCGAGCCGGACGCCGGCGTAGGCCAGCCGCTCGCAGATCGCCGCGCGGACGCCGGGACTGTTCTCGCCGATGCCGGCCGTGAAGACCAGGGTGTCGAGCCCGCCCATGGCCGCGACGAGGCCG
The DNA here is from genome assembly GCF_016793225.1 of Phenylobacterium sp. Classification (GTDB taxonomy): domain Bacteria; phylum Pseudomonadota; class Alphaproteobacteria; order Caulobacterales; family Caulobacteraceae; genus Phenylobacterium. Next base: position 35,462 of record NZ_JAEUMN010000087.1, on the reverse strand, counting down.
CCCGCCTCGCGAACCGTGCGCCAGACGAAGAGGTCGATGGCCTCGCGGGCCTCGGGCGCGGCGCTGGCCTCGAGGACCCGCATGTCGGCCGAGATCCCGGAGACGCCCAGCAGCCCCGAGCGGCGGTAGAGCAGGTCCTCGAGCTCGGCCGGCGCCATTCCGGCGGCCTGCAGGTAGAGGACGACGCCGGGATCCAGGCTGCCCGGCCGCGTCCCCATCATCAGCCCGTCGAGGGCGGTGAAGCCCATGGTGGTGTCGAGGGAGGCGCCGTCCACCATGGCGCAGAGGCTGGCGCCGCTGCCCAGGTGCGCGGCCAGGACGCGGCGGCCCACCGCCCCGTGCGTCCCGCCGGCGAGGGTCCGGGCCAGATAGGCGTAGGACAGGCCGTGGAAGCCGTAGCGGCGCACGCCGCGGTCGTGCCAGGCCCGCGGCAGCGGCAGGCGCGCCGCCACCGGGGCGATGGTGTGGTGGAAGGCGGTGTCGAAGCACGCCACCTGCGGCAGGGCGGGGTGGAGCCCCGTGACGGCGCGGATGGCGGCGAGGTTGTACGGCTGGTGCAGGGGGGCGAGCGCGTCGAACCGCTCCAGCTCGGCCAGCACCGCGTCGTCGACCACGACCGGATCGACATAGCGGCCGCCCCCGTGCACCACGCGATGACCGACGCCCACGAGGTCGACCGGCTCGGCGCGCGACGCCATCCAGTCGAAGACGAGGCGGAGGGCGGCGTCCGCCTGCCCCGCGTCCCCGGTCTTCCGATCCTCCACAAGCGCGCCGGCCGCGTCGTGCGCCAGCAGCCGAAGCGCGCCGCCCAGCCCCTCAACCTTGCCGCCGAAGAGCCGCGGACGGCCCGCCGCCGCCGCGTCATAGGCCGCGAACTTCAGGCTGGACGACCCGACGTTCAGGCAGAGCACCGCACGTGGCACGCATCGATCTCCCGGTCATCGCGCGGCCCGGATAGACGTCGGCGGGCGGTCCGGCGGCGGGCGAAGCCCCTGCGCGCGAGATCAACACGACGCGCCGCATCGATCCAGCCTCTCGGCGTCGAGGCGGCGCCGCGTTGCGGCCCAGGTCAAGCCGCGCTTATCTGAGTGGGGCCAGGCCGTCGCCGACGTCCGGCGCGCGCGAGGAGGAAGTGTGGCGGACGAGCAGGCCGAGTCGTTCCGGATCCTGGCCGAGACGCTGCCCCACCTCGTCTGGACCGCAGGCGACAACGGGGTGGTGGACTACTACAACGCCCAGGCCGCCAACTATTCCGGGCTCCAGCGCGACGCCTCGGGCTCGTACGACTGGGCGCCCATCGTGCATCCCGACGACCTGGAGGCCACCACGGCCGCCTGGTCCCGCGCGGTCGCCGAGAGCGCGCCCTACACGGCCGAACACCGGCTGCGCATGGCCGACGGATCCTGGCGCTGGCACGTCAGCCGCGCGACGCCCGTCCGCCGCGGCGACGGGATGCGGTGGTACGGGACAGCCACGGACATCCACCAGCTCAAGTCCGCGCAGGAGGCGGCCACGCTGAACGAGGCGCGCCTGAGGATCGCCCTGCAGTCGGGGGGCCTGGGCGACTGGGACTGGGACGTCGGCACGAACCTGGTGACCCTGTCGCCCCGGGCGCGCGCGATCTACGGGCTGGAGCAGCACCAGGTCGACCTGACGGACCTGCGCGGCCTCGTGGCCCTGGAGGACTCGGCGTCCGTGCGACGGCTCATGGAGGCGACCGTCAGGGACGGCTCGGAGTTCGAGGCGGAGTTCCGGATCACGCGGCCGGACGGCGCGCGGCGCTGGGTGCATGCGAGGGCGCTGCTGAACGAGTCGGACGGCCGGGTCCTGGTGGGCGTGCTGGGCGACATCACCGAGGCGCGCGAGGCCGAGGAGCGCCGCCGCCTGCTGGTGAACGAGCTGAACCACCGGGTGAAGAACACGCTCGCCGTCGTGCAGGGCCTGGCGAGCCAGAGCCTCCGATCGTCGGGCGCCGAGGCGAAGGCCGGCAGCGAGTTCCTGCAGCGCCTGGGGGCGCTGGCGCGGGCGCATGACATCCTGACCGCGGAAAGCTGGCAGCCGGTCGACCTGGCCGACCTGCTGGTCGGACAGCTGCGCGTGCATGTGGACGAGGGCCGGTTCGGCCTGGCCGGGCCCTCGGTGCGGCTGGGTTCGCGGGTCGCGATCGACCTGGCGCTCGTGGCGCACGAGCTGGCCACCAACGCGGTGAAGTACGGCGCGCTTTCGAACGCCACGGGCCGGATCGAGATCGCCTGGCAGGTGGACGGCGAACGCGTGGAGATCGACTGGCGGGAGACCGGCGGGCCGCCCGTGGCCGAGCCGAGCCGGACCGGCTTCGGCACCCGCCTGATCGGCCGCGCCCTCGCCGCCGACGGCGGACAGGCGAGCATCACCTATGCGCCCGAGGGGGTGCGTTGCCGCATCCGTTGCCCGCGCGAGACCTGAGCGCCGCGGCCGGCGTCGCCGTCAGCGCCGTGGCGTGCGGCCGCGGATGCGGTCGAAGCCGGCCTTGATGTTGGCGAAGCGGGCCTCGATGAACGGCTCGAACTCGTTGTCGGTGAAGATGTACGGCCAGTCGTCCTCGATGCCCTCGCGGACCAGCTCGCCCACGTAGAGCGGGTCGATGCCGGCCTGGATGCGCTCGCGCAGCGAGGCCGCCCCCACCGCGCCCACGTCGCGGGAGCGGTCCTCCAGGTTGTAGCGGCCCGGCACGTTGCGGGCGGCGTCCATGATGTTGGTGCGGATGATCCCGGGGCAGAGCACCGAAACGCCGATGTTGCGCGGCGCCAGCTCGTTGCGGAGCCCCTCGGACAGGGCCACCACCCCGTACTTGGTCACGCTGTAGGGATTGCTGGTTCCCGAGATCAGGCCGGCGATCGAGGCGGTGGAGACGATGTGCCCGCCCTCGCCGTGGCTCTCGATCAGCGGGCCGAAGATCTCGACGCCCCAGACCACCGCGCGCAGGTTCACGTCGAGCAGCCAGTCCCAGCCGTCGTCGGTCCAGCTGCCGTAGAGCCCGCCGCCGCCGACGCCGGCGTTGTTCACCAGGATGTGGACCTTGCCGAAGCGCTCGATGGTGGCCGCGGCGGCGGCCTGCAGCTCGGCCTTCAGCGAGACGTCGGCGCGCACGCCCTCCACGTCGAAGTTCGTCCGGCGCAGCCCCTCGAGCGCCTTGTCCAGGGCCGCCTGCTCGATGTCGCACAGCATCACCTTCACGCCCGCCTGGGCCAGCGCGGTGGCGATGCCCAGCCCGATGCCGGACGCGCCGCCGGTGACGAACGCGACCTTGCCTGCGAGATCCTTCATGCTGGCCCTCTCCTGTCTCCATGGCGCCGAGCGCGAAGGCCGGCGACGCGGACGCCGCCGGCCGGCGATGCGGGAGCCGCTAGGGGTCGACGCGGGCCTCGGCGTAGCCCGAGAGCACCTCGATCCCGTCCTGGTTCCTGGTGGAGACGGTGAACTTGGCGATGCCGTCGGCCACCTCGGTGACCGTGGCGGAGCCGTCCAGGGTGTCGCCCGGCCAGACCTGGCTGGTGAAGCGCACGCCGTACTTGGTGAGGCGCCCGTCGCCGACGAGGTCGGTCAGCATCTTGCCGGTCATGCCCATGGTGAGCATGCCGTGGGCGAACACCGACGGGTAGCCGGCGACCTTGGTGGTGAAGATCTCGTCGGTGTGCAGCGGGTTGTAGTCGCCCGAGGCGCCCGCGTACTGGACGATCTGGGTGCGCTTCAGGTCCTCGACGAGGCGCGCGGTGTGGACGTCGCCCACCTTCAGCTTGGCTGCGGACAGCGGCATGGCTCAGGCCTCCTTCTTCGCGGGCTGCTCGACCGGACGCTCGGTGCGCACGCCCACGCCGCGGGCCGTGACCACCAGTTCGCCGTCCTGGTTGCGGTATTCGGTGACGCTTTCGGAGAAGACCAGCTTGCCCGAACGCTTGCCTTCCTTCTCCCAGGTCTTGCCCGGGAAGGTGGTGGCGGTGAGCACGTCGCCGGCGCGCAGCGGCCGGTGGTACTCGTAGTGCTGCTCGGCGTGGAGGCCGCCGCCGCCACCGCCGCCCCCTCCCCCGCCGCCCGGCGCGCGGGTGATGCCGGTGGGGTTCTTGCCCGACCCGAACCAGGGCTGGCCGATCTTCGGCCGCAGGAAGTAGTCGGGATCGAACTGGGCGCTCGACTGGACGAAGGTGGGCGGGGCGATGACGCCGCCGGCTTCGGTCTTCTTCGCGGCCTCGGCGTCGTAGTAGACGGGATTGGGGTCACCGATGGACCGGGCGAACATCATGATGTGCCCGGCCTCGATGGGAAACGTCTTGGCGGCCATGTAAGCGCCCTCCCTCTCGTTGTTGTTGAATACCGTTCCTTCCAAGTGAGGCGACCCGCGCGGCGCTCGTCAACCGTCGATCCGCGTGACGTTGCGGCGCCCGTGGCCCGCGGACGCCGTCAGGCGCGGAACGGAAAGACGCCGCCCGCCATGGCGGCCAGCGCCAGCACGGCGCAGGTCGCGACGGCCCAGGGCAGGGTGAACTTCTGGTGCTCGCCGAACTCGACGCCGGCCAAGCTCACCAGCAGGTAGGTCGAGGGCACGAGCGGGCTCAGCAGATGGAAGGGCTGGCCCACCAGCGACGCGCTGCCGATGGCCGCCTTGTCGACGCCGTAGCTCGCCCCCGCCTCGGCCAGCACCGGCAGCACGCCGAAGTAGAAGGCGTCGTTGGAGATGAAGAAGGTCATCGGCAGGCTGAGCGCCGCGGTGATGGAGGCCATGTAGGGGCCCATGGAGGGCGGGATCAGCGCCAGCAGGCTCCTGGGCATCGCCTCGACCATGCCCGTGCCGGCGAGGACGCCCGTGAACACCCCGGCGGCGAAGATCAGGCCGGCCATGGCGATGACGTTCGGGGCATGGGCGGCGATGCGCGCGCGCAGGTCGGCCGGGCGCGGGTAGTTCACCAGGCTGGCGACGGCGAAGCCGGCCATGAAGAGCGCCGGCAGGGGCACGACCCCGGCGACCAGGGCCGCCAGCAGCGCCGCCGTCAGGGCGGCGTTCACGGCGAGGAGCCGCGGCCGGCGGGCGTGGGGGTCGGACGAGACCGTGACCCCGGGATCGGGGCCCGCGGGGGCCAGGGCCAGGACGCCCAGACGGCGACGCTCGCGCCGGCCGTAGAACCAGGCGAGGGCCAGCAGCCACAGCACCGCGACGCCCATGGCCGGGATCATCGGGCGGAAGATGGCGCCGGCGTCCACCTGCAGCGCCGCGGCGGCGCGCGCGGTGGGCCCGCCCCACGGGGTGAGGTTCAGCACGCCGCTGGAGAGCATGATCAGGCAGGCCATGATCCGCGGATCGAGGCCCATGCGGACGTAGAGCGGCAGGAGCGCCGCGACGGTGACCATGTAGGTGGTCGAGCCGTCGCCATCGAGCGAGACGAGCACCGCCAGCACCACCGTTCCGACCACCACCCGGACCGGATCGCCGTGCACGACCGCCAGCAGGCGGCGCACGACGGGATCGAACAGCCCCGCGTCGATCATCAGGCCGAAGTAGAGGATCGCGAACATGATCATCACGCCCGTGGGCGCGATGCGGGTGACGCCGTCCAGCGCCATGGCGCCCAGGTCGAGGCCGTGTCCCGCGAAAAGGCCAAAGGCGACCGGGACGAGGATCAAGGCGACCAGCGGCGCCAGGCGGCCCGTCATGATCAGCGTCATGAACGTCGCCACCATGGCGAAGCCCAGAAGGGCGAGCGCTCCCTCGGTCAAGCGGTCCCCTCCCCGGTCCGCCGCGAAGTGACCACGACCGCGCCCGCCGGGGCAAGCGGCGCGCGGCGAAAGGGGTCAGTAGGGACGCGTGGTCGTCATCGGCGCGCCGGGATCCGGGGGCGGCGGCGGGCGGTAGGCCGGCAGTTCGGGCGCGGGCTCAGGCTCGACGCGCGCGGGCGGCGGCAGGGCGATGACGGGCGCCGTGATCGCCTCCTCGGCCGCCTCGGCGGCGTCGCGGGACGGCGCGGGCCTCGGGATCGCCACCCCGGACGGGGCGCGCGGCGCAGGCGCGGGCCGGGTCGAGGACGCCGCCGGCGCCGCGACGGGTGCGGCGAGCGAGGGCGCCGGCGGGGACGGCGCGGCGGCTTCGGCCGGCGGGGCGGACTGCGCGAGCTGGGCGGGCTGCGCCGGCGGCGGGGCGGCGGCGACCTCGACAGCGGACGGGGCGGCGGGCGCGGCGTCGTCCGACCGCGTGAGGACGTAGCCGAGGCCGCCCAGGCCCGCCGCCACGACCAGCGTCGCGGCGAGGGCCGGCAGCCGCGACGGAGCCTTGCGGGCGGCGGCGGCGCGAAGCGGCGGCGCGACCATGGGCGCCTCCGCCAGCGGTTCGGGCGCGGGCGCTTTGGGCGGGAGGGGTTCGGGCGCGACGGCTTCGGGCGCGAGTCTGGGCGGCTCGGCGCTGTGCGGCACGGGCGCCGGCGCCGGCTCCGGCGGAGTCTGGACCGGGGCGCGCGCAAGGGGCGCCGCCATGGGCATGCCCGAGAAGGCCGGCGCGCCGCCGCCGGTGGGGCGGGCGAACACGGGCGTGATCTTCCGCGGCTCGGCCGGGGCCGGCGGGGGCGGCGCCCCCTCGCCTTCCGCCTTCGGCGCGACGTCGGCCTCCGGGCCCGGCCTTGCCGGCGCGGTCGCCTGGGCCTTGGGCAACGGCCCCACGCGGAAGGGCGCCTGGGGCATCTTCGGCCAGGCGCTGTTGCGCACGAAGGGATTGTCGTCCGGTTCGGATGCCATGGGCGGGAAACTCGCGGCCGAGTTGGTCAGGACTATGGCCCAGGCCGGCCGGGACGCGCCAGCATCACGGCGAAATCGTGCGGGATGGCCCGGCCCTCCCAGGGAAGGCCGGACCCCGCCGTCAGGCGCCGTTGAGCGGCGGGTGGTAGGCGTCGATGAGGTCGCGCCGCTCGGCCTCGCGCACGGCGCGGGTGACGTTCAGGCGCGTGAGCACCGTGGCCGCGGCGTACTTGCGGCGGGCGCGCTCGAGATCCGAACGCCACGTCTGGCTGGCGAGGTTGTCGGTCTCGCCGGCGTAGACGACCGTGGCGCCGTCGTCGGTGAGCTCGGCGATGACGTAGTTCGCCCCCGCCGGCGGCAGGAAGCGGTTCTCGTCCATCGGCGTATAGCGGTAACGCGTGCCGGACGCCCCGGCGAGATCGATCTGGCGGGTCACGGAGCCTCCATCCAACACAAACGCGACAAGCGCCCCCGGGGTCCCTTTCCGAAGTGACTTGGACCAAATCTAGGCCGAGCTTGACCGTAGCCCCAGCCTTGCGCCGCAATTGAGGGCGGAACAACCTTCGCCATATGCACGTTGGGCCTCGACCCGGAGCCCCGGGCGACGTTCACCAGGGAGGACGATCCCGAACGCAAAGCTGGACAGCCGCGCCAGACGCCGGGACAAGACCCCATGCAGCAACCCGCCGCATTCGAGATGGACTCCGCGACGGATCGCCCCACGGCGATTCTCAGCGGCGACTGGACCACGGCGCAGCTGGGCGACGCCGGGCAGGCGCTGGCGAAGGCGACGGGCGGTCGCGGCGTCGATGTGGACCTGACCCGCGTCCGCCGCATGGACACCGCGGGCGCGTACGCGATCACCAAGGCCGTCGGCGAGGGCTATTCGCCCGAGCGGGTCCGCGGCCGTCCCGAGATGCAGCGCCTGCTGGAGCTGGTCGACAAGGCGGTCCAGGTGAAGCCGGTGATCCGCCGGGAGCCCCAGGGCTTCCACAACCTGACGATCCGCATCGGCAAGGGCGTGATCGACCTGCAGCACGAGTTCCTGTCGACCATGGGGTTCCTCGGTCGGCTGCTGGTGGTCTCGTTCCGCACGTTCCTCAATCTCTTCGTGCGCCCGCACCGGATCCGCTGGGCGCCGATCTTCTCGCAGATGGAGCGCGCCGGGCTCGACGCCATCCCGATCGTGGCCATCACGACGTTCTTCATCGGCGCGGTGGTCGGCCTGATCGGGGTCAACATGCTGCGCCAGTTCGGCGCCGAGGTGTTCGTCGTGGAACTCGTCGGCGTGGCGGTGCTTCGGGAGTTCAACATCGTCATCACGGCGGTGCTGCTCGCGGGGCGCTCGGCCTCGGCGTTCGCTGCGGAGCTGGGCTCGATGAAGATGCAGCAGGAGGTGGACGCCATGCGCGTCATGGGGGTCGACCCGTTCGAGGCCCTGGTCCTGCCCCGCTTCATCGCCCTGATCCTGACGATCCCGCTGCTGACCTTCGTGGCCACGCTGGCGGGTCTGCTCGGCGGCCTGATGGTGAGCTGGACGACGCTGGGCCTGGGCCCGACGTTCTTCCTGCAGCGCATCGTCGACAGCGTGGGCGTGAACCACTTCTACATCGCGCTCTCGAAGGCGCCGGTGATGGCCGCGGTGGTCGCAGGCATCGGCTGCCGGCAGGGCCTGCTCACGGGCGGCGACGTGGAGTCCCTCGGCCGGCGGGTGACCGCCGCGGTGGTGCATGCGATCTTCGCCATCATCCTGCTCGATGCGGCGTTCGCCCTGATCTACATGGAGCTCGACCTGTGAGCGGGCCGGGCGACGGGCCGATCCTCGACGACGACGCTCCGGCCATCGAGGTGCGCGGGCTGCGCACGGCGTTCGGCGACCATGTGGTCCACGACAACCTCGACCTGGTCGTCCCGCGCGGCGAGGTGCTGGGGGTGGTGGGCGGGTCGGGGACCGGCAAGTCGGTGCTGCTCAACAGCATCATCGGCCTGCAGCAGCCGGCCGCGGGCAGCATCCGGGTCTTCGGCCAGGAGCTGCGCCGCGCCAACGAGAGCGCGTGGAGCGAGCTGGAGCGGAGCTGGGGAGTCCTGTTCCAGGGCGGCGCGCTGTTCTCGAACCTCACCGTGCGCGAGAACGTCGCGGCGCCGATGTTCGAACACACCGCCATGTCGCGCCGGGAGGCCTACGAGCTGGCCGACGTGAAGATCGCCATGGTGGGCCTGCGGCCCGAGGCCGGAGCCCTGAAGCCGGCCGAACTCTCGGGCGGCATGAAGAAGCGGGCCGGGCTGGCGCGGGCGCTGGCGCTCGACCCCGAGCTGCTGTTCCTCGACGAGCCCACGTCCGGTCTCGATCCCGTCGGCGCGGCGGCGTTCGACGAACTGATCGCCGACCTGGCGGCCAGCCTGGACCTCACCGTCTTCATGATCACCCACGACCTCGATTCCCTCTACGAGATCACGGACCGCGTCGCCGTCCTGGCCGACAAGCACGTGGTGGCCAACGCGCCGGTGCGCGAGCTGGAAGCCTCGGACCACCCCTGGATCCGCGAGTACTTCCTCGGGCCCCGCGGCCGCGCCGCGCGCCAGGCCCGAGCTGGAGCTGACGCCTGATGGAAAGAAACGCCAACTACGCCCTCGTGGGCCTCTCGACGCTGATCCTGACGGCGGCCCTGGCGGTGTTCATCGTCTGGCTGGCCCGCCTGCGCATCAACGCCGAGTACGACCTCTACGACGTCGTCTTCCAGGGACCGGTGCGGGGCCTCAACGAAGGCGGCGAGGTCCACTTCAACGGCATCAAGGTGGGCGAGGTCGTCCGGATCGCGCTGGACCAGACCAACCCGCGCAACGTCATCGCCCGCGTCCGCGTCACCGAGGACGTGCCGATCCGCGTCGACAGCTACGCCACCCTGGAGCCCCAGGGGATCACCGGACTCAACTATGTCCAGATCACCTCGGGGACCGGCACGCGCCAGCTTCTCAAGGACAACGCCGAGGCCGAGTGCGAGACCCGGCGGCGGCGCATCGGCGAGGAGTGCATCCCGGTGCTGAAGAGCCAGCGTTCGGCCATCTCGGACCTGCTCGAGGGCGGCGGCACGGTGCTGACGCGCACCATCGAGGCGCTGGACCGGGTGAACCGCGTGCTGTCCGACCAGAACATCAAGACGTTCTCGGCGGCCCTGTCCGACACCCAGGCCTTCACCGCCGAACTGCGGGAGCGCAAGGCGATCATCGCCGACCTGCAGAGCGCGGTGCAGCGGATCGACACCGCCGCGGACGAGATCGCCAAGCTGTCGGCGTCCACGCGCGGGCTGGTGGAGGGCGACGGCAAGCGCGCGATCTCCAACGTCGCCGACGCCGCCGAGGAGGCTTCGGCCGCGGCGCGGGACGCCCGCGCCATGATCGCCCGCCTGCAGGGACCGACGACCGAGTTCGCCACCAACGGCCTGCCGCAGGCGACGGCCGCCCTGATCCAGCTCCAGACCGCCGCGGAGTCCCTCGAGCGGCTGGTCAACGACATCCAGTCCAGCCCGACCGGCGCGCTCGGCAAGGGTGCGGCGCAAGAGGTGAAGGTGCCCCAATGATCCGCAGAAGGACCCTCGCGCCGGCGGCGGCCGCCCTCGCCGTCACCGCCCTGACCCTCGGCGGCTGCGTGTCGCTGCTGCCCAAGTCGAAGCCGGCGCACCTCTACCGCTTCGGCCAGCCGCTGGCCGCCGAGGCCGTCACCGCGCCCCAGGGCTCGGTGGGCGTGCTGCGGGCGAGCGCCACCTTCCAGCGCGAGGCCGCGGGCGACCGGCTGCTCACGATCACCAACGGCAAGGCGGCCTACGTCGCCGAGACGCGCTGGGTCGCGCCGGCCACGGTGTTGTGGGACGAGGCGGTGCTGGCGGCGTTCGACGCCGACCCCGGCCCGGTGCGGATCCTGTCGCGCGGCGAGCCGGCCTCGGCCGCCTATGTCCTGCGCCTGGACGTGCGGAACTTCGAGACCCACTACACGGCGGGGCCCAAGGCCGCGCCGACGGTCATCGTCCGCGTGCGCGCCGCGATCACGCGGGGGACCGACCGCGAGATGGTGCGCGAGCAGATCTTCGAGAAGCGCGTTCCTGCCGCGGACAACCGGGTGACGGCGATCGTGGCGGCCTACGACCGCGCGGTGGCCGAGGTGCTGCGCGAGGTGGTGGCCTGGACGAACGCCCAGGCCCAGCCGGTTTGAGCCGCGTCAAGGCGCACGCCGATCGCGCCGCCAAGCTCCCGAAGACGGAGGTGGCGCATGGACATCGCGGAACAGGACCTGGCGCGGATCACTCGGGCTGACAGCGGCTTCCGCTGCGAGTTCACGCGCGACTTCGACCATACGCCGCAGGAGGTCTGGCGCATGCTGACCGACGCGGCCCGGCTGCCGGAATGGCTCGCCCCGGGAACCATCGAGCCCCGGATCGGCGGCCGGGCGCGCCTGGATTTCGTGGACAGCGGCATCGTGATCGACTCCGAGGTGACCCTCTACGAGCCCGACCACCTGCTCGAATACTCCTGGAGCGGCCCGGACGAGCCCACGCGTCGGATGACCTGGACCCTGAGCGCGCTGCTGGACGGCTGCCGCCTGACGCTCGTGCTCCGGCTGCCCGAGGGGGATGACGTGGCGCGGAGCTGCGCGGGCTGGGAGGCTCACCTGGACATGCTGGCCGCCGCCCTCGAAGGCGTGCCGGTCAAGTTCCCCTTCGAGACCTTCAAGGCCGCGCGGGAGGCCTACAGGACACGGCTGCCCTGAGCCGGCCGCGGGCCCGATCCGGTCGGTCAGTCGACGCCGGCGATCCGCTTCGCGGCGGTGACGGTGTTCTGCAGGAGCATCGCCACCGTCATCGGCCCCACCCCCTTGGGAACCGGCGTGATCGCGCCCGCGACCTCGAGCGCCTCCTTGTAGTGGACGTCGCCCACCAGCTTCGTCTTGCCCAGGGCCGCCTGCTCGGGGTTGTCGAACGGCACCCGGTTGATGCCGACGTCGATGACGGTGGCGCCTGGCTTGATCCAGTCGCCGCGGATCATGCGCGGCCGGCCGACGGCGGCCACGAGGATGTCGGCGCTGCGGCACACTGCCGCCAGGTCCTGCGTCTTGGAGTGGGCCATGGTGACCGTGCAGTCGGCCGCCAGGAGAAGCTGGGCGATCGGCTTGCCCACCAGCCGCGAACGGCCCACCACGACCGCGTGCTTGCCGGCCACGTCGCCCAGGGTGTCGCGGATCAGGACCATGCAGCCGACCGGCGTGCAGGCCGTCAGGGCCGGCTCGCCCACGGTGAGACGGCCCGCGTTCACGACGTGCAGGCCGTCCACGTCCTTGTCGGGGTCGATGGCGGAGATGACCGGCTTCTCGTCCAGGTGCGACGGCAGGGGCAGCTGCACCAGGATGCCGTGGATCAGCGGATCGGCGTTCAGGTCGGCCACCAGGCGGATCAGCTCGTCCTGGCGCGTGTCGGCCGGCAGGCGGTGCGTGACCGAGTGCATGCCGGCGGCGAGGCTCTGCTCGCCCTTGGACTTCACATAGGCCTGCGAGGCCGGGTCGTCGCCCACCAGGACCACCGCCAGGCCCGGCTGCAGCCCATGTTCGGCGCGCAGCTGCGCCACCTCGGCCGTGACCTCGGCGCGGATGCGCTCGGCCACCGGCAGCCCTTCGATGATTCTCGCCGTCATGGCGCGCTGCTAGACCCTGGGGCGCGCGCGCGCAATCGCAGCCAGGCGGCGACCGCCCAGGCATGCGCCTCGCGTTCCAGCCGGACCACCGCCTCGTGCGGCGCCATCCAGACCAGCCGATGGTCGGCCTCGGTCTTCAGGGCGGGGTCTTCCGCGGCCACGCGGCCGGCGAAGAAGGCGCCGCGCGTGTTTCGGACCACGCCGTCGTGGTGCAGGAAGTAGTGGTCCGCGCGAAGGAACGGCGCCGGCTCCAGCGTCACCGCGAGGCCCGCCTCCTCCCCGCACTCGCGCACGGCCGCGGCGGCCTCGTCCTCGCCCTCATCCAGGCCGCCGCCCGGCAGGTGCAGCAGGAGGCCCCGGCCCTCCCAGGCCACCTCCACGAGCGCGACGAGACCGTCACGCTCGATGACGCAGAAGGCGGCCGGCCGGTCGGCGGGCGTGTAGCCGGCCGGCGGCTCGCCGAACTGGGGGGCCGGCATCAGTCGATGCCGTAGAGGGCTGGATAGGGATCGACCTTGCCGGCCAGGACGTCGCGGACGGCGACAGGCTTCCAGCCCACCTGCCGGTTCTCGCTGGCGCGCCAGGCCTCGACGATCACGTCACGCAGCTCCGAGGCGCCCACCGCCAGGCGCGCGGACGCGAAGGCCACGCCCCGACGGTCGCCCGGCGCGAGGCCGCCCGCCTTCTCCAGCTCGTAGAAGGGGACGACCTGCCGGCCCGTGGCGACGAGGTACTCGCCGACGCGCTGCTCGAACGGGCAGTTGCAGAGGCGCAGGGGCGTCATGCGCCCGGCGACGTCCGAGGCCTTCACATAGGCCTGCACGAAGTCGCTCTCGAACGGCCCGTGGATCTTGGCGGTGGTGTAGCCCTTCGGGTTCGGGCCGCTCCAGCCGTTGTAGCTGTCGGTCACGTGCAGGGGCTGGCTGCCGTCGCCGACGAAATGGGAGAGCTCGCCCAGCGTCTGCAGGACGAGGGCCTCGCGGCGGAGGCGATCCTGCCGGAACCAGACGCGGTTCCTGGCCCACTTCGGGTTCTTCTCCGCGGCGTCCAGCACGCGCCAGTAAGCGAGGTCGGTGGTGAGCTGCTGCCAGCGGTCGATGAGGGCGTAGGGCAGATAGCCGGTCTTCCACTGGTCGAGATTGGCGGCCCGGAGCTGGGTCTCGAACTCGGCGCGCGTGGGCGCGAGCGGCAGCATGGGCGGTCCGCCGAGCAGCCGGCCCTCGGGGTCGAGGTCGATGAAGTGGGCGGCGTCGCGGTCATGGCCATGCATGCGGCCCGAGCCCTTGGACCGGTCCGGCTCGCGCGAGAACTCGCCGACGTCGCGGGCGGCCTGGGGGGTGCGCAGGAACGCCGGGACCTCGGCCGGCAGGGCGCGCATGGCCAGCTCGCCCAGCATGCGGTGGCCGGTGTTGCCCCAGGCGAGCAGCGAGCCGGGGAGCGCGAGGGCGAGCGCGGCCACGGCCGGCGCGAGGAGGTGTTTCATGCCCTCCGTTTCGCGTGGGCGCGTGACAGGCGCAAGCGCCTCGAGCCTCATCCGTTCGGAAGGAGCCGTCCGAACGGGACAATGAGGCTCCAAACCAAGGGCTCGAGCGCGGAACGCGCTCTAGGTCGTGTTACTCATCACGCCCGCTGAGGTCCGCTTGTCGCCGCGTGAGCGATGACCGCTTTCGACCCGTTGCGGACATTCGGCAGACAGAGCAGCTTGACCGTAAGCACGGGGCACGAATGACGGATTGGAAGGGACGCGCGCGACGGGCACAGGCCGCAAGAAGGCTGGCGTTCTTCGCAGCACTATCGCTCCTAGTTGTGGCGTGGTTCGCCACTACGGCGCTGGCTTGGTGGGCCCACTACGTCGCGCTCGGCGCTCCGTCAGGGGCTCGACTGATTGTGATGTACCTGGCGATTGGCGGAGCGCTATCGGTTGCCTTCTGGAAATGGGGGCCAGTCTTGCCGTTTCGAGGCCGCGCTCCTGAAGAGGAAGCCGCCAGAACATTCTTCGCGCGGGAGGATGCGCGTTCTGACGACCACCAATTCGAGCGCGGGCTGGAGCCCTAGGTCCGCAAACCACCCATCTCTGACCTTCACGAGGTCCGTTTAAGGCGCTTCCACCTGATCCCAGCTTATGAGTACACGCTCTAGTCGCGGATGCGCAGGGCCTGCTCGACCCGGGCCACCCAGCCGCGCACCGCCGGGTAGTCGGCCAGGTCGAAGCCGCCTTCATGCGCCCAGCGGGTGTAGGCGACGAGCGCCACGTCCGCGAGCGTCGGGGTCTCGCCCACAAGGAACGAGGAGCTCTGCAGCCCCAGCTCCAGCCGGGCCAGCGCCTGGGCGCCCCGCTCGACGATCCGGCTCTCCAACTCGGCCACGGGCTTGCCGAGGTACTTCACCTGGAAGCGGGCGACGGCGACGTAGGGCTCGTGGCTGTACTGTTCCCAGAACATCCACTCGAGCATCCGGGCGCGATCGTAGGCGTCGACGGGAATCAGCGACGAGCCCTCGGCCAGGTGCAGGATGATGGCGTTCGACTGCGCCAGCGGGCGGCCGTCGTCGAGGACCACGGCCGGCACCTGCCCCGCCGGATTCATCGCCAGGAAGGCCTCCGTGCGGGACTCGCCCACCATGATGTCGGTCTCGATCCAGGAGTAGGCGCGGCCTACGAAATCGGCCGTCCACTTCACCTTCAGGCAGTTTCCGGACTTGCTGTCCCCGTAGATTTTCACGACCTGCCCTCCTGATGCGAAGCGCTGCCTTGGGCCGATTTCTCTCGGGCAGCAAGCAAGGAGGCTTGCCCCGGGGTGTAAGGAAAACTCACAGCATGCGGCAAGACGGCCATCGGGGGTTGCCCCGGGCGAGCTCAGCCGGTAGGACTCCGGCCACCAGTTCAACGACGAAGGAGACGCCGTCAATGCGACGCCGCCTCGCCGCCCTGGCAGTCATTTCCGCCATCGGTATCGCGTCCAACGCGCAAGCCGCGAACAACGATCCCGTGGGCGACCTACTCACCTCGATGATTTCGGGCGCCCTGCCCGGGACCGGCGTGTTCAACGTCAAGGCCACGCTCTATCACGCCGGCGCCAAGGGCGTGGGCGCGCTCGACTCGCTGGGCTGCCGTGTCGTCCCGATGCGCACCATCGCGGTCGACAAGAACATCATCCCGCGCCGCACGGTGATCTTCATCAAGGAGACCGTGGGCCTGAAGATGCCCGACGGGAAGCCGCACGACGGCTACTGGTACGCCTCCGACGTCGGCGGCGCGATCAAGGGCCAGCGCATCGACCTCTACACCGGCCACGGCAAGGCCTCGATGCAGCCGATGCAGAAGCTGAACCTGTCCACGCTGACGGCGGTCAAGGTCGGCAAGTTCGACGGCTGCCCCCCGCGCTGAGGCGCGGCGGCCAAGCCCCCAGACCTACCGAGCATCCCGGCGAATGCCGGGACCCAGATCACAGGTTCTGAGGCCGGCTTGGAAGGGCTCCGAGCCTCCCCTTCTTGCGCCCGCGCCTTCCCATCTGGATCCCGGCATTCGCCGGGACGCTCGCTAGGGGGAGCGCAAAGGCTAGGCCGGTGCGCGAAAGGCAACTCAGCTTGATCGAAAAGTCCAACTTCCACGTCTTCACCGGCGGCGGCGGCACGGGCAAGACCACGCTGATCGAGCACCTGCGCGCGCGTGGCGAGCTTGTGGCGGCCGAGAACATCCGCGCGGTGATCCGGGAACAGGTCGCCGCCGGAGGACAGGCCGTGCCGTGGATCGACCCGGCCGCCTGCTGCGACCTGACCACCGCGCGCGACATCGCCACCTTCGACGGCCTCGCGCACGAGACGCGGCGGGTCTTCTTCGACCGGGGCCTGATGGACATGCACGGCGCGAACGGCGCGCTGCCCTCCCCGGCCCTGCTGAAGGCGCTGGCCTCGCGTCGGTACAACAGCCGCGTGTTCGTCTTCCCGCCGTGGCGCGAGATCTACGCGCCGGACGCGGAACGCCGGCAGGACTGGTCGGAGATGGAGGCCGTGTTCGAGCGGATCGTGCGCACGCTGCCTGATCTCGGCTACGCGCCGGTCATCGTTCCGAAGGCCAGCGTCGAGGACCGCGCGGCATTCGTCCTGGCCCACTCGGCCTAGAGGCCGCCGCGGCGAGCGGCGCGCGGGCGGCCGCTAGGTCTCGACGAACGCGCGCTCGAGCACGAAGTCGCCGGGCTGCGAGATCGAGCCTTCCACGTAGCCGCGATCCAGCAGCTGCTGCTTCAGGTCGACCAGAACCGATGGTCCGCCGCACAGCATGACCCGGTCGACGGCGGGGTCGAAGGGCGGCAGGCCCAGGTCGCGGAACATCTGCCCGCTCTCGATGAGATCGGTGATCCGGCCGCGGGTCCTGAACTCTTCGCGCGTGACGGTCGGGTAGTACTTCAGCTTGCCGCCGATGATCTCGCCCAGGATCTCGTCGTTGGGGAGGTCGCGCTCGAAGAGCTCGCGGTAATTCAGGTCGGCCACCTCGCGCACCGTGTGGGTGACGATGACGTCGTCGAACCGCTCATAGACCTCAGGCTCGCGGGCGAGCGACAGCCAGGGCGCCAGCCCGGTGCCGGTGCCCAGCATGTAGAGCCGCTTGCCGGGCTTCAGGCCGTCCAGCACCAGGGTGCCGGTGGGCTTGCGGCCGATGAGCACCTGGTCGCCGACCTTCAGGTGCTGCAGCCGCGAGGTGAGCGGACCGTCGGGCACCTTGATCGAGTAGAACTCGAGCTCCTCGTGCCAGGACGGCGAGGCGATGGAGTAGGCGCGCACCAGCGGCTTGCCGGTTTCCAGCATCAGCCCGACCATCACGAACTGGCCGCTCGCGAAGCGCAGGCCCGGATCGCGGGTCGTGCGGAACGAGAACAGGGTGTCGGTCCAGTGCTGAACCCAGGTCACCGTCTCCACATAGAAGGCGGCCGAGGCCTTGGTCGCGGCGGCGGGCGCCGGCGGGGCGAGGGTCACGTCGTTCATTCCTGATACTGCCTAGATGTCGCCGCCGACGTTGTTGGGCGTCCCCGGCGCACGGGCCACATGGATGCCGCACTCGGTCTTGTCCATCCCCTTCCAGCGGCCGGCGCGGACGTCCTCACCCTCTTCCGCGGGCGAGGTGCACGGCCAGCAGCCGATCGAGGGGAAGCCCTGGGCCACCAGCGGATGGGGGGGCAGATCGTGGGCGGCCGCGTAGGCGTCGAGGTCCGCCTTGCCCCAGTTGGCCAGGGGATTGAACTTCACCTTGCCGTCGGCGTGCTCGACCACCGGCAGGTTCAGGCGGTCGCCGCCATGGAAACGCTTGCGGCCCGTGATCCAGGCGTCGAACTCGCCCAGCGCCCGGTCGAGCGGCAGGACCTTGCGGATGTGGCAGCAGGCGTCGGTGTCGGTCTGCCAGAGCTTCGCCTGAGGATCGCCGGTGGCGAGGTCCTGGTACTGGGGGCGCAGGTCGCGGACGTTCGTCAGGCCCAGGCGCTCGGCGAGGGTCTTGCGGTAGTCCAGCGTCTGGCCGAACAGCATCCCGGTGTCGAGGAACAGCACCGCGATGTCCGGCTTCACCTTGGCGGCGATGTCCAGCAGCACGGCCGACTCCGCGCCGAACGAAGAGACCAGCGCCAGCCGGTCGCCGAAGCTCTCGACGGCGGCCTCGAGGACCGTCCGTGGGTGCGCCCGCCGCAGTTCGGCGTCGAGCCGAAGCGCGGTCGCGCCGCTGGCGTCGAAATCGTCGTAGGCCAAACTCATCACGCACGCTCCTCGAACGCGACAGGCCGGTCGTCGGCGGCCCGCTGGTAGGCATGGCGATAGCGCCGCGCCGCCGCCTGCCATTCGTTGGCGCTGGAGCCGTCGGCCGGCTCGTAGGCGTCGAACCCGACGCGGATCATCCACGGCGCCTGCTCGCGCAGCACGTCGCCGACCGCGCGGACCTCGCCCTTGAACCCGAAGCGCTCGCGGAGCAGGCGCGCGTTCGAGTAGGCGCGGCCGTCCAGATGCTTCGGGAACTCCAGCGCCACCAGAGTGAGGCGCGGGAGGTCGTAGGCCAGCGCCTCGACCTGCTCGTCGCTCTTCAGCCGCACGCCCAGCCGCCGCCCCTCGGAGAGGAGCCGGTCGCCGTCCGACTGGAAGCGGGCCAGCGACAGGATCACGTCGCCGGTCGCCATGTCCTCGTCGTCGGCCACGTGGGTGAAGGCGTCGGCGACGGTCTTCGCCACGCCGTCGCGGATCTCAATGAGCGTCGGCATAGACGGCCTCCTTGAAGGGCGCGACGCCCGTGCGCCGGAAGGTGTCCAGGAACCGCTCGCCGTCCTTGCGCTCGCGCAGGTAGACGTCGACGAGGGTGTCCACCGCGTCCGCCACCTTCTCGTAGGGCAGCGCCGGGCCGAGCATCGAGCCGACCGCCGCGTCCTCGGCGCCCGAGCCGCCGAGGGTGAGCTGGTAGAACTCCTCACCCTTCTTATCGACGCCCAGGATGCCGATGTGGCCCACATGGTGGTGGCCGCAGGCGTTGATGCAGCCGCTGATCTTGATCTTCAGCTCGCCGACCTGCTCGGCGCGATCCTGGTCGCGGAACTTCTCGGCGATGTGCTGGGCGATCGGGATCGCGCGGGCGTTGGCCAGGGCGCAGTAGTCCAGGCCCGGGCAGGCGATGATGTCGCTGACCAGGTTGATGTTCGGGGTCGCGAGGCCGGCGGCCTCGAGGCCCGCCCACACCGCCGGCAGGTCGTCCAGCTTCACATGCGGCAGCACCAGGTTCTGCTCGTGCGTGACCCGGATGTCGCCCTGGCCGAAGCGCTCGGCCAGGTCGGCCACTACCTCCATCTGGTCGGACGTCGCGTCGCCGGGCGTCTCGCCGATCGCCTTCAGGCTGATCTCGACGATGCCGTAGCCGGACTTCTTGTGCGGCTTGACGTTGTTGCGGGCGAAGCGGGCGAAGGCGGGCGTCGAGGCCTTGGCGGTCTCGAACGCCTCCGAGCGCTCGGGCAGAGTCTCGAAGCCCAGGGGCGCGAAGGCCCCGCGGATGCGGGCGAGCTCGGTGTCGGGAAGGTCGACCGCCTCGCCGATCTTGGCCCACTCGGCCTCGACCTGCCGGGCGAACTCGTCCTTGCCGAGCGCCGCCACGAGGATCTTGATCCGGGCCTTGTAGATGTTGTCCCGGCGTCCGTGGCGATTGTACACGCGCAGGATCGCCTCGAGGTACGAGAGCAGCCGGTTCACCGGCAGGAACTCGCGGATCGTCGGCCCGATGTGCGGCGTGCGGCCCATGCCGCCGCCGACGATCACCTCGAAGCCCAGCGCCCCGTCGCGCGCCCGCTTCAGCACCAGGCCGATGTCGTGCACCCGCGCCGCCGTGCGGTCCTTCGGCGCGGCGGTGATGGCGATCTTGAACTTGCGCGGCAGGAACGTGAATTCCGGATGGAAGGTGGACCACTGGCGGATCGCCTCGGCCCACACCCGCGGATCGTCCACCTCCTCGGCCGTGGCCCCGGCGTAGGGGTCGGTGGTGGTGTTGCGGATGCAGTTCCCCGACGTCTGGATGGCGTGCATGTCCACGCTGGCCAGGTGGTCCAGGATGTCGGGCGCGTCCTTCAGCTTGATCCAGTGGAACTGGAGGTTGGTGCGCGTGGTGAAGTGGCCGTAGCCCTTGTCGTAGGTGCGCCCGATCCAGGCCAGCTTGCGAAGCTGGGTCGGGTTCAGCGAGCCGTAGGGAATGGCCACCCGCAGCATGTAGGCGTGGAGCTGCAGGTAGAGGCCGTTCATCAGGCGCAGGCGCTTGAACTGGTCCTCGGTCAGCTCGCCCGACAGCCGGCGCGCGACCTGGCCGCGGAACTCGGCGGACCGGTCGGCCAGCATCTCCTTGTCGATGGTGTCGTACTGGTACATGGCGGCCCTACTTCCGCTTGATCAGGTTGACGCGGCCGGTCGAGCGCGCCGCGCCGCTGGCGTGCTGCAGCGCCTCGATCACCGCCCCGCCCTCGGCCTGCTTGCCGTGGTGCGGATGGTTCGTCGGGCCCAGCGCCCGGATGCGTTCGCGGTAGCTCAGGGGCGCCCAGAGGCCCTCCGACTCCACGAGGTCGATCAGGTAGACGTCGACCACGGTCGTGCCCTGGCTCTTGCCCTGCGCCTCGGCCTCCACGGCCTGGGCGTCGTCGTCGGACCAGAGCTGGGCGTCGGCGAAGCGCTCGACCCACGCGCCGTCCTTCCAGAACACGACCTCGCCGTCGGTCAGGCGATTGGCGGTGAGCGCCTTCATGCGCGGGCCTCCCGAAGCAGGGTTTCGAGGCGCGGCGAGGCTTCACCCGGACGGGCAAGCGCCATGGCCTCGCCGACGATCAGCAGCGCCGGTCCGCGCACGGCGTCCGCCGTGTCGGGCAGGCCGGCCAGCGTGGTGGTGAACCGCCGCTCGTCGGGGCGGCTGGCGTTCTCGACGACCAGGGCCGGGGTCGCGCCGTCGCGCCCGGCGGCGAGCAGGCGCGCCGCGATCGCCGGGGCCATGGACACGCCCATGTAGACGACGACCGTCTGGTTCGCCCGCGCGAGGCTTTCCCAGTCGAGATCGGGTTCGCCGCCCGCCTTGGCGTGCCCGGTGACGAAGGTGACCGCCTGGGCCGAGCCGCGATGGGTCAGCGGGGCGCCGGCTCCGGCCGCCGCCGCGAGCGCCGCCGTGACCCCGGGGACGACGATGCACTCGACGCCGGCCTCGCGGCAGGCCTCCAGCTCCTCGCCCCCGCGGCCGAAGATGAACGGGTCGCCGCCCTTCAGGCGCACGACCTCGAGGCCTTCGAGCGCGAAGGCCACCAGCATCCGGTTGATCTCGTCCTGGCTGTAGGCGTGGCGCGACTTGCGCTTGGCGACGCTGATCCGGTGCGCGGAGGCCGGCGCCAGGCCCAGGATCTCGTCGGTCACCAGGCCGTCGTGGACCACCACCTCGGCCGCCTGCAGCGCCTTCAGGGCCTTGATCGTCAGGAGTTCGGGATCGCCGGGACCCGCGCCCACCAGCGCCACACGGCCGGGACGGCGAGCTCCGCGCCCCCCGAGGACCACCAGGCGGTCGCTTCGCTTCTCGTGTTCGCGGCCTTGGCCCATTTAGCTTCTCTAACGACGCGGCGACCCTACAAACACGACGGGACGGACTGACGCCCGCCCCGCCGACCGCCCACCGCTGAAAAGGGCCGATACAGCGGCGGACGCTTGCAATAAGTGCGTCGAGAGGCCACTTCGCAACCCAAGGACTTCTGCCGGGGCGTTCAGGAATTCTAGGCGGCGACGGGATGGATCAGCGGAACACACAGCGTCGACGCCTGCCGCCGCTGAACGCGCTGCGGGCGTTCGAGGCGGCCGCCCGGCACCTCAACTTCAGCCGCGCGGCCGACGAGCTCTCGGTCACGCCGGGCGCCGTGAGCCAGCAGATCCAGAACCTCGAGGACTATGTCGGCGCGGCGCTCTTCAAGCGCACGCCGAAGGGGCTGCTGCTGACGGACGCGGCCCAGACCGCCCTGCCCGCCCTGCGCGAGGCGTTCGACCGGCTGGCGGAAGCCGCCTCCCTGCTTACCGCCGCCGTGGACGGCCGCAGGCTGACGATCACCGCCCCGCCGTCCTTCGCCGCCAAGTGGCTCGCGCCGCGCCTGGGCGCCTTCGAGCGCGCCCATCCGCAGGTGGACGTCTGGCTGAACGCCGGCATGGACCTGGTGGACCTCAACGCCGGCGAAGTGGACCTGGCGCTGCGCTACGGCGGCGGGCGCTATCCGGGACTGGAGGTGCGCCGCCTGGTCAGCGAGGCGGTCATCCCGGTGGTGAGCCCGGAGCTGATCAGGGAGATCCCGCTCGATACGCCCGAGGACCTCGCCAACCACGTGCTGCTGCACGACGGCTCGCCCGAGATCGACGATTCCTGCCCGGACTGGCCCATGTGGCTGGCGGCGCGCGGCCTGCGCGGCATCGACGGGCACCGGGGCCCCCGCTTCAACCAGTCCAGCCTGGTCATCGAGGCCGCGGCCAACGGGCGCGGCGTGGCCCTGGCCAAGCGCACCCTCGCCAAGGCCGACCTGGACGCGGGCCGGCTGGTGGCGCCTCTGCAGATCGCCACGGCGGTCGACTTCGCGTACTATCTGGTGCACCCCAAGGCCAAGGGACGGCTCCCGCAGGTGAAGGCCTTCATCGGCTGGATCGAGGCGGAGGCGCAGGCGCACGAAGAGGCGCTGCGGGCCATCGACAACGGCGCCGGGATCTGAGGAAACGCCAGGACTGAGTTCAGTAGGAGGTCTCGTGGCGTTGCTTGTTTCGGCGACTGCGTCCGAAGGGACGCAGGTTCCGGGCGCGAACTATGTGCGGCGATTGCGGCTGCAGGCGCAGCTCGAACATCTGAACGCCGAACTGCTCAGCCAGGACAGCGCGACCTCGGTGCTGCAGGCGCTGTGCGACCGGCGCGATCCGCGGGCGCCGAAGGTGCAGGCGCGACGGCTTCCGACCCCCGAGGACGTGGCGGCGGCCAACGCCGCCCGCCGCCAGCTCGGCGCGGCCGCCGACGCGCCGATCCGGCGGCGCCGTGTGCATCTCGTCTGCGGCGAGGCGCTGCTCTCGCGCGCCGACAACTGGTACCTGCCCGCCCGCCTGACCGAGGATATGAACGCCGGCCTCGAGTCGACGGACACCCCGTTCGGGGTCGTGGTCCGGCCTCTCGCGTTCCAGAGGCGAACGCTCTCGGCCCGCCGCCTGTTCAGCCCCCTGCCCCCGGGCTGGGAGACGTGTGACGCGGGCGCTTTCGACCATCCGGTTTCGATCCCCGACGACGTCCTGGAGCATCGTGCGCTCCTGCAGACGCCGGATGGACGGCCCTTCAGCCTGCTGGTGGAAATCTACACCGCGACGGTGCTGGCGGGCTCGGGGTAGCCGATCGCACCTGCCGCTTGCCCTTTCCACCACCCGCTCTTCGGCGGGCGGTCCCCCTTTCCCGCGAGCGGGAAAGGAAGGGGCTTTTCCTTTCCCATGCATGGGAAAGGGGGACCGCTCGCCGAGCCCGCAGGGCGTAGAGCGAGGGGTGGAAAGGGAGCACCGCCGGACCGGATCAGGCGGCGTTGCGCTGAGGGGCTAGCCTCCGCCGATGCGGGAGAGATAGCCCTCGATCTCGGCCACCGTCTCGTCGAGCGCGGCGCGGACCTGGGGGGCCATCCCGGCGTCGCCGGCCTCGGCCTGTTCGGCGAGATCGCCCAGCGCGTGGGCGCCGATTCCCCGCGAGGCGCCCTTGATGGTGTGGACGAGGTCCTGCCAGCCGGCGTCGGGCGAGGCCAGCTTCCCGCGCCAGATCTCGGCCTGGCCCTGAAACAGCGCCAGGACTTCGGTCACGACCTGAGCGTCCCCGGCGGCGAAGCCTTCGAGGTAGTCGAAATCGACGATCTGTTTCACGTGATCACCAGAAGCGCCTGCGGGCGCCGAGCCTGCGCGGCACCAGGCCCGACGCAGGTGGTGGGTGTACAAGGATTCGAACCTTGGACCCGCTGATTAAGAGTCAGCTGCTCTACCAACTGAGCTATACACCCGTCCCGGCTCCGGACGGTCCCGAAGGGGCCCGGCGGCGAGGGCGCGGAAAATACGCAAAATCGCGCCGATGGCAAGGCGCGTTTCCAGAAAGCTTCGGGAAGCTGACGGCGGCGGGCCGTTGACACGGATCAGCCCGCCGCCGTCCCCCAAGCGGCCGCCGTGTCAGGCCGCCGCGCAGGTGACCGTGTGACGGCGCCGGCGCAGCATCGCGCCGGCCCCGCCGAAACCGAGGATCATGAGCGCCCACGTCCCCGGCTCGGGGATGCCGCCCACGTCGGGCGAGCCGGAAACGGTCAGGGTCGCAAAGCCGGCGTTGCCGAAGCAGCAGTCGAACTCGTTCTGGCCCACAGGCGGCCCGTTCACCGGCCAGCCGTCGGTCGTGTAGACGCCCGGCGCGCCGAAGGCGCCCGAGGCGAAGAAGTAGAAGCCGCCGCCCCCGAAGGCGTTGGCCACGCCGTCGTTGTACGAATAGCCGAAGGACATGAAGTCGCCGCCGACATTGAAGGCGTTGGGGAAGGTGTTGAACTCCATGTCGCCGCACGAGAAGAATGCGTTGTCGTCGGTGCAGCTGTCGGGCGTGAACGTCCCGTCGGTGATGAAGCCGGGACGCGTCAGCGTGAAGCTCATCGTCACCGGCGTTTCGAGAAAGGGCCCTTCGGGATCCTCGGGGTTGACGAGGCTCAAGGTCATCGAACCGGCGAACGTGTAGGTCACTGCGGCCTGGGCCGCCGGCGCGCCAAAGCAGGCGGCCAGCGCCAAGCCTGCAAGTACTCGTCTCATGATCGCACCCCACTCGAAGCTCAACGCCCGGTGCGCACACCAGCGCGCATCGGATGATCAAACGTGCGGCAAGGTTCGGGCCTGGGACAGCTCTCGAAACCGAGGGGTTGACGCTCGTGATTACCCGCGGGCGTGGAACTTGCTAGGGTCGGGACAGTCGAACCGGGAGGCACGACCGGTCCCATGTTGAAACGCGCGCTCAGCATCGCCGAGGCGGCGCTGTCGGCCGACACGCCGGAGGCGGCCAGCGCCGGCTTCTTCGGCGCGGTGCGCGGCCTGGGCGCCTCTTACCTGCAGACCCGGCTCTACCGGCGTCCCATCACACCCCTCACCTCCGAGGCGCATTTCGCGGCCGGCGGCGTCGTCGCGCGGATCGCGCCCGAGACGTGGCGGGCCGGCACGCCCGCCTTCGACTACGTCTGCTTCGAGAACAATCCGCTGCTCGAGGCGATTCGTGGCGGGATGACGCGCTACCGCTTCTCCGACTTCGCGCCGCGCGGGGACAAGGGGTACGGGACCTACTGGGAGGCCATGGGCGAGGCGGGCATCGCCGACGCAGTCTGCGCGACGTCGTACGGCCGCCACCGCACCATCGCCTCGCTCCACCTGGGCTTCCTGGATCCGGATCTCGCGGGCGAGGACGCCCTGGCGGTGCAGCTCGCCGGCCTGATGCTGACCGAGAAGCTGATGACGTTCTCGCCGCTCCCGTCCGAGGACGACGACGTGCGGCTGACGGCGCGCGAGCGGGACGCCCTGGCCTGGGTGGCCGAGGGCAAGTCCGACTGGGAGATCTCGGTGATCCTGGGGGTTTCCGAAACCACCGCCCGCTTCCATGTGGACAACGCCCGCAAGAAGCTGGGCGCCGTGAACCGGGCGCAGGCCGTGGCCCGGCTCGCCGCCGCCCGCCTGCTCTGAGACGCACCGCAATCGCGCGGGACGCCTGCAACCTTGACCGCAGCGCCGGGAAGCCGGATGCAGCGTCAGCGGGAACGTGGAGGAACGGATCATGTCGCGCGCCATCCTGCCCCTTGTCCTAGCCCTGGCCGCGGCCGGCGCGGCGCAGGCGGCCGACTATGTGGTCGTCGCCTCGAGCGAGGCGAGCCTGAAGCCCGGGCTCACGCTGGACGCGGGCCAGCGGGTCGCCCTGCCCGCGGGACAGACGCTGACCCTGATGAGCGGCGGGGGCGAGGTCGTCACCCTGCGCGGCGCCGCCGCGGGCGTGACGGCGCCGAGCCGCCGGCGGAGCGACGACGGCGGTCGGGTCCAGGCGCTGGCCGCCCTCATCGCCCCGCCCCCGACCTCCCGGCAGTTCGGCGGCCGCCGCGGCGGCATCTGCCCGCCGGCCTCCGAACTCCAGACCGTGGACCAGATCCTCGCCGCGCAGCAGGGCGCCTGCCAGAAGCAGGCGCGGGCGGCCCTCGAGGCGCTGATCGCCCAGGCTTCACCGTAGCGCGCAAGCTTCGCCTCTGCGGGGTACGCCCTTGCCATGGGGCGCCGCCCCGTTAACCATGGATTCGGCGTCCGTTCCGGCCGCCGAACGAGCGGGGGCGGGAATGAAGTTCGCAGCATTCGGCGCGGTCGTGGCCGCGGGAGTCCTCGCCATCGCCGGCCAGGCGGCGGCCAGCACGTGGGTGGCCACCTACCGGGGGGTCGTCGACGGCGGCTACGATACCACCGGCGTCTTCGGAACCAGCGACACGGCCCTCGACGGGCTCGCGTTCGTCGCGACCTTCACCTACGACACCGAGGCGCCCTTCTCGACGATCACGCCGGCGGCGAACGGGGAGATCGGCGACGGATTGCTGATCGGCTCCACGATCACCATCGGCGGGACGACCTTCGACCTCGGCTCGGGCTTCACGAACCAGGTCCAGACCCACAGCGTCTCGCCCTTCGGGGCCTTCGGGCCGGGCTACGCCTTCCACACGGTCAGCGCCTTCTTCGAGATCCCGGGGCTCTTCTCCGTCAACAACCAGCTGACCCTCGACGGGGCGACGGCGGCCGCGGGCGTGCTGGCGCAGGCCGTGGCCGAATCGCCGGTGGTCAACGCCTTCACGGGCGGACCGGCCTCGTTCTCGGGCTACCTCCAGATCGAGGAGTCCAGCATCTTCGGCAACAACTCGGCCTATGCCTTCCTGCGCCCGGACTTCTACTCGGTGTCCGAGGTCGTGACGGGGGGCGTGCCCGAGCCGACGACCTGGGCGCTCATGATCCTCGGCTTCGGCGCGGCCGGCAGCGCCCTGCGCCGGCGTCGGACGGCGCCGGCCGGCTAGATATCAGAAGCTTCCGACCGTCCCGGCGAAGGCCGGGACCGGGATCGTGATCGGGACGGCTCCGACCCCCTAGGGGCCGGTGTAGAGTTCGCCCAGGCCCACGGCGGCCTTGCCTCTCGCCTGATCCAGCTCGTCGCGCACGGCGCCGGCGGCGGCCATGGCCTCGCGCTTGCCGTCCATCCGCTTGAGCGCCGCCCGCAGCAGTCGCGGCTCCACGGGCGTGGCCACGGCCACGACGTTGTCCACGCCGAAGGGCTTCGTCGCCTTGGTGCGGGCCAGGACGACGCGGGACTGGCCCGCCTCGACGCGGCCGTCGCCGTCGCCCTCCAGGGGGTAGAGCATCTGCACCGTGCCGTCGCCGGCCAGGTTGAACGCGGTCAGCCAGGCGGCCTCGCCGCGATGCGTCACGGCCAGGTCGACGGCCTCGCCGGCGCGGTAGAGCTGCCCGGCCGGGCGCGGCCCGACCGCCACCTTCACCACCCGCTCGTTCGCCGAGGCCGCAAGCTGGCTCACCGCCTTGCGCTTGAGGATGACGCCGGTCAGCTGCTCCGCGCTGGTCAGGCCCTCGGCGACCCGGTCCCCCCGGCTGTCGGTGACCCAGCCCTCCTTGGCGTTCCAGGTCAGGTCGGGCACGCCCCGCGGGATCGAGGCCCATGGCCCGCGGCCGCTCAGCAGCTCGGCGGCCTGGTCGTCGGCGGGCTTCACCTCGATCGGGATCTCGTCGGCGGGCGGCGGCTTGAGCGGCTGGAAGATCACGCTGCGCTCGTTGCGAGCCGGCACGGCGGCCGAAGCCCACTGCTGGGTGGACGACAGCTCGCGGGTCCGGGTCTCCAGCGTCGCGGCCAGTTCGGCCAGGGAGAGCCGGCCATCGTCGTCGAGGTCGGCGGCCAGGTGGCCGTTGGGCCGCCGGTCCTGCAGCGCGCTCTCCAGCGCGAAGGTCAGCAGCCCGCGGGAGGGCGAGTCGCCGCGGGGCAGCGGACCCTCGAGGGCGAACTGGTCGTCCTGGGCGGCGCCCACGTAGACGAGGTTCGGCGGATCGCCGGCGCTTGGCGCCTTGGCCGCGGGATCCGGCGGGCCGGGCGGCAGCGAGATCGCCATCGGATTGTCCAGCGCCGTGCGCCGCTTGAACGGCGTGGGCGCGACGACGGCGCGGTTCAGCGTGCCGGAGTGGCAGGCGTCGGCGATCTGCAAGACGTTCACGCTGGTCGGGAAGAAGTTCATGAGCCAGCCGCGCAGATCGTTGTCGAGCACGAACTGGTTTGGATCGGGCTTGGCCACCCGGAAGCCGGAGAGGGCCATGAACTCGTCCATGCCGTCGACCTCGGTGGGGTCGCGCGAGCGCGCCTGGGCGCCATGGCCCGCGTAGAAGAAGATCACCCAGTCGCCGGGCTTGGAGCGCTTGCCCAGCGCCTCCAGCGCGCCGCGGATGCTCGACCGGGTGGCGTCGGTGTCCTTGATCGAGACGATATCGGTGGCGCCCTGGGCCTGCAGCAGGCGGGTCAGCGCGGCGGCGTCGTTGGGCGGCCCCTCCAGCGAGGGAATGGGGTCGGTGTAGGTGGAGACCGCCACGATCAGCGCACGGATCTCGGCCTGGGCCGGCGTCGCGAGCGCCGCGGCGGCAAGGCCTGCGGCGACGGTGCGCGCGAGCGTCTTCAGCATGGTCGTCCGGCCCCTACTCTGCCCTCACACATACGGGCGCGGCGGCGCGGCGGCCGCCTTGGGGTCGATGATAAGCGGGAGCAGGGCGCGCAGGGCAAGGGGCCGCGGCCTGCATGGCGCGGAAGTGCGGCTCAGCGCCGCTGCCGCCGCAGGCGGATGACGCGGTAGACGTAGAGGAACAGCACCGCGGCGATGACGACCTGGGTCACCGGATCCATCCAGCGTTCCACCCGGTCGTACTCGGCCGCCAGCACGTATCCGGCCGAGGCCAGCCCCAGCGTCCACAGCGCGGTCCCGAGCGAGGTCCAGAGCAGGAAGCTCGGCCACGGCATGCGGACGATGCCCGCCGGGACCGAGATGAACGTCCGCACGGTGGGAATCAGGCGTCCGATGAACACGGCCACGGCGCCATGGCGTTCGAAAAGCCCCATGGCGCGGTCGAAGTCCTTGGGCTCGAGGGTCAGCAGGTGGCCTTTCCGTCCGATCCAGCCGCGCAGCCTGTCGCGGCGCACCCGTCGTCCGACGACCTTCCAGGCGCTGGCCCCGGCGACCGCGCCGACGGTCCCGGCCGAGACGACTCCGGCGAAGCTCAGGTGGCCCTGCGCCGCCGCGAAGCCCGCCAGCGGCATGATGACTTCCGACGGGATGGGGGGGACCACGTTCTCGGCGAACATCAGGAAGGCCACGGCCACAAGGCCGCCTGCGGCCACCGCCGCCACAATCCATTCGAACATCGCGACCCCGGATGCGGTTGAGCCGTTCTAGGTGGGTTGAAGGTCACGCTGGACAAGGCGCCCGAGGTGTTTCCGGCCACTCGGCCGCGCGGAAGCGCCGGCGAGACGATCCTCAGCGCACCTGCGGCCCTTTCCCCTGCGCGGCTACGACGCTTGGCGCGCCGGGGCGGTCGGGGGTATCTGGGCGCGTCGCGTTTCGGGGGCGGCGCGTAACGGAGTAGGCTGGCCGGATGACGGCGTCCCAGGCGGAACAGATCGCCGGCGTTCGGCCGATCCTGATGCGCGTGCTGGCGAACGCGGGACGGCTGCTGGGCGGACGCACGATCAACGCGCTGCTGGGGCTGGCCACCATGGCGATCGCCGCCCGGGCGCTGGGCGCGCCGACGCTGGGCGTGCTGGTCCTGATCCAGGCCTTCGTGGCGTTCCTCGCCGACGTGGTCGAGTTCCAGTCATGGCAGACGGTATTGCACTACGGCTCGCGTCCGCTGGCCGAGGGGCGCAAGGCCGACTTCCAGCGCGTGGTGCGCTTCAGCCTGACCCTGGACATCGTGAGCGCCCTCGTGGCGGTGAGCGTAGGCGTCTTGGGCTCGTTCCTGTTCGCGGGGCGGCTGGGATGGTCGGAGGCCGAGGCTCCGATCGCGGCGCTGTTCATGCTGACGGCCGTCTTCACGGTCTCGGCCACGCCCACGGGCCTGCTGCGGCTGTTCGACCGGTTCGACGTGATGGCGCGCCAGGCGGTGCTGATCGCCCTGATCCGGCTGGTGGCGAGCGCCATGGCCTGGGTGCTGGGCGGCGGGCTCCCGGGATTCCTGCTGGCCTATTTCGTCGCGACGCTGGGGAGCTGGTGCTATCTCGCCGGCTCCGCGTACGCCGAGCTGAAGCGGCGGGGCCTGACCGAGGGGTTCTCGTGGCGCGGACCGCTGGCCGCCGGCATGCCGGGCATCTGGCGCTTCGCCTGGAACACCAACCTGGCGGCCGGGCTGGACGTGCTGTTCACCCACGTGGCGACGCTGATGGTGGGCGCGATCGCGGGACCGACGCAGGCGGCGTTCTGGCGCGTGGGCCGGCAGGTGGCCGACGCCATGGCCAAGCCCGCGAAGCTCCTGACCCCGGCGCTCTATCCCGAGCTGGCCCGGCTGCGGGCCGACGAGCGCATGCACGCCATGTGGCGGCTGGCGCGCAACGTGGGCCTCCTGACCGGCGGCGTGGGCGCCCTGCTGCTGCTGGTCACCACCGTGGCCGGGCCGCCGCTCCTGTCGGCGGTGCTGGGCAAGGAGTTCGCGCCGGCCGCCGACGCCATGACGTGGCAGGTGGCCGCGGCGGTGATCGGGATCTGCGCCCTGCCCCTGGAACCGCTGCTGATCTCGCTGGGCAAGCCTGGGCGGGCCGTCTGGGTGCGCCTGGCGGTGGGGATCGCCTTTGTGGCCGCCCTGCCCTTCCTCATTTCGCGGTTCGGCCTTATAGGCGCGGGCGCCGGGCTGGCTGCCGCGGCCGGCGCCCTTGCCCTGGGCATGCTGTGGTTCATCCTCAGAGAGAACGGGAATCGGCGGGCCGCCGACGCGCGCGCGCCCGATCCCCCGGAGAGTCCGAAAGGCGATCTTTGACTGCGACGCCCACCACGCTTCCTGGCCCCACCCCAACGGCGCCGGACCGCCCGTTCCGCCTGGACGGCTTCGCCACGCTGACCGAGGCGCTGGACTTCGCCGCGGGCGGTCCGACGGGCGTGAACCTGTACGGCCTGCGCGGCGAACTGGCGGAGGCGATCCCGTACGCCGAGCTGCGCGCGAGAGCGCTGGCCATGGCCGCCCGGCTGCTGGCGGCCGGGCTGAAGACCCACGACCGCGTGGGGCTGGTCGCCGAGACGGACGCCGAGTTCGTGGTCGCCTTCTTCGCCTGCCAGTACGCGCGCCTGACGCCGGCGCCGCTGCCGCTGCCGGCGCCCCTGGGCGGCCGCGACGCCTATGTGGAACAGATCGCCCGGATGCTGGGATCGGCTCGGGCGGCCGCCGTGTTCGGGCCCGAGACGCTGCAGCCGTGGCTGGCCGAGGCGGCCAAGGCGGCGGACGTGAGGCTGGTGGGGCGCGTGGGCGACCTGCCGGAAGCCGCCCCCGTGGCGCTGGAGCCCCCGCAGCCGGACGACCCCTGCTACGTGCAGTTCTCGTCGGGCAGCACGCGCAATCCGACCGGCGTGCTCTGCACGCACCGGGCGCTGATGGCCAACGCCTTCGCCGCCACGAGCAGCGGCCTGAAGGTGACCCCCGCGGACCGGGCGATCTCGTGGCTGCCGCTCTACCACGACATGGGACTGGTGGGCTTCCTGCTGATGCCGCTCTCGGGGCAGATGTCCATCGACCTGATGCCGACGGGTGCGTTCGTGCGCCGGCCGCTGCTGTGGCTGGACCTGATGTCGAAGAACGGCGGCACGATCAGCTACAGCCCTTCGTTCGGCTACGAGCTGTGCGCCAAGCGCGGCGACGGGTCGCGTGAGGGCCTCAAGCTGGACCAGTGGCGGGTGGCCGGCTGCGGCGGCGACATGGTGCGGCCGGGCCCGCTCACCGCGTTCGCCGAGCGGTTCGCCGCCGCCGGCTTCCGCGCGGAGGCCTTCGTGGCGAGCTACGGCATGGCCGAGGCGACCCTGGCGCTGACCATGGCGCCGCTCGACCGTGGCCTGGTCTTCGATTCCGTGGACGTGACGCGCATGGAGCGTGACGGGGCGGTCGTGAAGGGGACCGGCGCCCGGGCGCGGGGCTTCGTACGCTGCGGGGGGATCTTCCCCGGTCACGAACTGGAGGTGCGCGACGAGGCCGGAACCGCCCTGCCCGAGCGGCAGGTGGGCCGCATCTTCGTCCGCGGGCCGTCGCTGATGCGCGAGTACTTCGGCGACAGGGCGGCGACCGAGGCGGTGCTGTCCGCCGACGGCTGGCTGGATACGGGCGACCTGGGCTACCTGGTGGACGGCGAGATCGTGCCGACCGGCCGGGCCAAGGACCTGATCCTGCTGAACGGCCGCAATGTCTGGCCGCAAGACCTGGAATGGACGGCGGAATCCGAGGTCGAGAAGCTGAAGAGCGGCGACGTGGCGGCCTTCTCCATCGATCGCGACGCGGGCGAGCAGCTGGTCGTGCTCGTGCAGGCGCGGACCTCGGATCCCGAGGTGCGGCGCGCGCTGGTGGACGACGTGGCGGCCCTGCTGCGCGCCCGTCACGGCGTGGAGGCGCAGGTGGAGCTGGTGGGCCACAACGCCCTGCCCCAGACCTCGTCCGGCAAGCTGTCGCGCTCGAAGGCGCGGGCGCTGTTCCTGGCGGGGGCCTTCAAGCAGGAGGTGCCGGCCTGAGGACGCCCTCGAGCTGTCGTCCCGGTTCCGCCAGCGGCGGACAGCGGGCCCCTGGCGCGCTTCGCGCAGAGGACGGCCCCCGGGGCGCGGCATGAGGGGCCTCGCCGCGGTGACCGGAGCCACCGGGTTCCTCGGGCGTCAGCTTGTCCGGGTGCTGGCGGCCGACGGCTGGCGCGTGCGGATCCTGGCGCGGCGTGACCCCATCGACCCCCTCTGGCGCGACTGCGAGCCCGAGGTCGTGCCCGGCAGCCTGACGGACGAGGCCGCCCTGGCGCGGCTGGCGGCGGGGGCGGACGTGCTGATCCATGCCGCGGGTCTGGTGAAGGCGCCGAACCGGGCCGCCTTCGACGCGATCAACGCCCAGGGGGCGCACCGCGTGGCGCTCGCGGCGCGCGAGGTCCCCCACGTGGTCCTGGTCTCGAGCCTGACGGCGCGCGAGCCGCAGCTTTCGCACTACGCCGCCAGCAAGCGGGCCGGCGAGGAGGCGATGCGGGTGGTTCTGGGCCCCCGGCTGACGGTGGCGCGGCCGTGCGCCATCTATGGGCCCGGGGACCGCGAACTGCTGCCAGTGTTCCAGGGTGCGGCGGTCTCGCCGGTGCTGCCGGTGCTGTCGGAGCGGGCGCGCGTGTCGATGATCCACGTCGAGGACGCCGCGCGCCAGGTGGCCGACCTTGCTGCAGCGCAGCCCGCCGGCCTGCTGACGGCGCTCTGCGACGATCGACCCGCGGGCTACGGCTGGTCCGAGCTGATGGCGGCGGCGGCGAGGGCCTGCGGCCGTACGCCGCGGCTCGCGCCCGTCCCGGGGACGATCGTGCGCGCGATCGGAATCACAAATGATTTCACAGCGCTGCTGGGCGCCTCGCCGATGCTCACCTCCGCCAAGGCGCGCGAACTCCTGCATCCGAACTGGGCGGTCGCCGAGGACGAGCGTACGAAAGGACTTTCGGCGGCGCGGTACGATCTGGAGGCCGGGTTCGCCGACACCGTGGCCTGGTACCGCAGTGCGGCATGGATGAAACATTAGATGCGGTTTTGTGACCGGTCGGCGCACGGGTTGTGGAAATCGCGGTCGGACAAGGCTATGTGCGCGACTGGCGTGAACTGATCGAACAGGCCGTGGGGGGCCTCCGAATGGCGGAACTGACGACGGATCTGACCGTCCGCGAGGTGGCGCGAGCCGCCGAGACGGTCCTGGGCCGTAGCGTTCAGGTCACCCATGACACGGACATCGCCCGCGACCTCGCCGTAGATTCGCTTGCGCTGATGAACATCGTCATGGAGCTTGAGGATCGTTTCGACCTCTCGATTCCCCTTGATCGTCTGGCGACGGTGCAGACGGTTGGCGATCTCTCCGATCTGATCAACAAGCTGCGGGTGAAGGCTTAACGATGGGGCTCCTCGACAAGCACCTGGGCTACCGCGCCCCCCTCGACGGCATCCGCGCGGCCGGCGCCGATCCCTCGGCCGTTCGATTCGACGCCGTGCTCTCGCCGACCGAAGGCCTGCTCGACGGCCGGAAGGTCATCCTGCTCGGGACGAACAACTACCTGGGCCTGACGTTCGACCCCGCCTGCATCGAGGCGTCGGCCGAGGCGGTGAAGCAGTGGGGCACCGGCACCACGGGCTCGCGGTTCGCCAACGGCACCTTCGCCGGCCACACGGCGCTGGAGACGGCGCTCGCCAAGTTCTACGGCCGCAAGCACGCCATGGTGTTCACCACCGGCTACCAAGCCAACCTGGGCGGCATCTCCGGCCTCGTGGGCCGCGGCGATCACCTGATCCTGGACGCCGACAGCCACGCCTCGATCTATGACGCGGCCAAGCTGTCGGGCGCCGAGGTCATCCGCTTCCGCCACAACGATCCCGAAGACCTGGCCAAGCGTCTGCGCCGCATGGGCGACGCCGCCAAGGGCAGCCTGATCGTGGTCGAGGGCATCTACTCGATGATCGGCGACGTCGCGCCGCTCAAGGAGATGGTCGCGGTCAAGAAGGAAATGGGCGCCTACCTGCTGGTGGACGAAGCCCACTCCATGGGCGTCCTGGGCGAGAAGGGCCGCGGCCTGGCCGAGGCCGCCGGCGTCGAGGACGACGTCGACTTCATCGTCGGCACCTTCTCCAAGAGCCTGGGCGCCGTCGGCGGCTTCCTGGTCTCGAACGAGGACAACTTCGACCTGCTGCGCATCGTCAGCCGGCCGTACATGTTCACCGCCTCGCTGCCGCCGGCCGTGATCGCCTCGACCCTGACGGCCCTGAAGCGCCTGGAAGAAGATTCCAGCCTGCGCGTCCGCCTGGCCGCCAACGCCGACCGCCTCTACGACGGCCTGCGCGACATGGGCTTCGCGGTTGGACCGCACGCCAGCCCGATCACCGCGGTGGTGATGCCGGACCAGGCCATGGCGGTCACCATGTGGAACGCCCTGCTCCAGAACGGCGTCTACCTGAACCTGGCGATCCCGCCGGCCACGCCCGAGAACAAGTCGCTGCTGCGCTCCAGCGTCAGCGCGGCCCACACCGCCGAGCAGATCGACGCGGTGCTGGATATCTTCGAGCGCCTGGGCCTCGAGTACGGCCTGCTGCAGCGTCCGCGTCGCGCCTCGGCGTAGAACTCTCCTCTCCCCCCGCGAAGCGGAGAGGGAGAGGTCGGGAGAGGGCGGCTCCGGCGCTCGGCTTCCCGTAAGGTGATCCGAGAGATCGCAGCGGCGATGCAAGCCGATGGCG